>DASVNI010000356.1:0-8869 GCA_036383935.1 Gemmatimonadaceae bacterium
GCGAACTCCGCCTCACCAGGAATCCCGAGCTTGATCGGCGTGCCGCCAGCCGTGACGATGACCGCGGGGGACCGATAGACGTCGCCCGTATCGGTGACGGTCGCGAAGGTGCCGTCATCGAGACGGCTCACCGTGGTGACATTCGCGGTGACGAACTCCGCGCCGAAGAGGCGCGCGTGGTCCTCGAACTTCTTCGCGAGCTCCCAGCCGAGGATCGACTGCTCGCCGATCCAGTCGTCGAGCTTCTCGGTGTTGAGCAGCTCTCCGCCGGGCATGCCGCGCTCCAGCACGACGGTGCGCAGCATCGAGCGACCAGTGTAGAGCGCGGCGCACATGCCGGCCGGCCCCGCTCCGACGATCACGACTTCGTACTGGTGCGTAGTCCCCAAGAGCTCCTCGTGCGGTGGGGCGCGCCGAGCGGCACGCGACTGAAGCCAAATCTCACCAGAAGAAGTCCGCGATGGAACCGGGATGTTCCCGACGGGCTTCAGCCGACGACCAGGCGGCGCAGCGCTCCATGGCAGTGCGACACCGTCCCGATGAGGAAGGTGGCGCCACCGCGCGCCGCGGCGCTCTCGATCGTCGCATCCGCGTCGACGACGTCCGCCACGTCGATCATGCCCACGCCGTAGGTGCGGTGGGTGCAGTGAAACACGAGCGGCTCGACCTCGCGCCCTCGTGTGCGCTCGGCATCCGCGTACTCGCGCACGGCGATGGGGAGCGACCAGCTGCGCGGACCACGAGTATGCGGGCACCTCGCCGGCTCAATGCAGTTGATCGGGCACATCCACTTGGCGAAGCTGACGTAGTGCGTACCGTCCTCTCCGGCGCGCTGCCAGGGTACGCCCGGCGCAGCGAGGAGCGGCTCCGTCCGCACGGCACGGTCGGGCCAGCGCTGCCTCGCGCGCGCCGCGAGCCAGTCGGCCATCAGATGCGGCATGAGCGGCGAGGGGACGATGGCGTCGCGACGCCGTGCAGGATCACGCGCAGCCGAGGCGAGGTACTCGTCGAAGTAGCGGTGCCATTCCGCAGCGACCAGCCGAGCTCGCGGAGGGAGCTCGTCGGGCGTGTACTGGCCGACGGCACACGCCGGATCGCGATCGACGACGACCAGTTCGTCCCACTCGACGGCCGAGGCGCGCTGTGCCCGGTCGAGCTGCCGCAGGTAGTAGGAGCCGTAGCACCCGCCGCCCACGATGACGATGCGTCCGAACCGCTGAACTGAGCGCGTGTGCGCGGCGCTCGCGTCAGCAGCGGATGTGGCGGCCGCCGTCGACACGGATCACGTCTCCCGTCACATACTCCGCCTCGAGCAGATACACGACGGCCTGTGCGACGTCCTCGGCGCTGCCGAGGCGAGCGAGGGGCGTGGTGCTCCGGAGCCGCTCTCCCTCCTCGGGATCCCATCCTTCCGGCAACATCACGACGCCGGGCGCCACGCCGTTCACCCGCACGTCGGGCGCGAGGGCGTGGGCGAGCGCGCGCGTCATCTGCACGACGGCGGCTTTCGTCATGCCGTGCGGGACGTACGCCGGCCACGTCTCGAACGCCGCCAGATCCGCGATGTTCACGATCGAACCGCGAGCCCGGGCGAGTGCCGGAGCAGCGCGCTGGGCGAGAAAGAACGGCGCACGCACGTTGATCGCGAACATCGTGTCCCAGTCGGCGACGCCGACTTCTCCCACCGGCGTGCGCAGCATGATCGCGGCCGAGTTCACCAGCGCGTCCAGCGCGCCGTACTCCGCGAGGACGCGCTCGATCAGCGCGTCGGGACCGCCCGGGTCGGTCAGGTCGGTCTGCACGGCGATCGCGTGGCCGCCGGCCTCCTCGATCAGGCGCGTCGTCTCGTCGGCGCCTTCCCGCGAACCGTTGTAGTGGACCACGACGCGCATCCCACGCGCACCAAGTGCGACGGCGATGGCCCGCCCGACGCGACGGCCCGCGCCCGTGACCAGAGCGACCTGGTCGGGCAGCCCTCGGCCGCCCTCAGGCGGCGGGCACACGCCGGAGCGCTCCGATGCGCTCGTCCTGCCGGGTGAGCCACTCGATCGGCACCTGCATCATTCCGATCGTCCGCGGTCCGTCTGCGGCGCCGTGCCAGTCCGACCCACCGCTCGGGAGCAGTCCGAGCTGCTCGGCGAGCGTTCGGATGCGCGCGGTATCCTGTGGCGAATGGCTGGGATGTTTGACCTCCACGCCGTCCATCCCGAGCGCGAGAAGTGCCTCGAGGCGCTCCCGCGTCGCCGTCGGTCCGGGGTGCGCCAACACCGCGAGCCCACCGGCCGCATGCACCATGGCGATGGCCTCTCGCATACCGAGTTGGTCCTTCGCCACGTACGCCGGCCGGCCGGCAGCGAGATAACGGTCGAACGCATCGCGCACGTCGACCGCCCACCCGTCAGCGACGAGGGCTCGCGCGACGTGCGGGCGCCCGATCGCTCCCGCGCCTGCCTGCAGCAGCACGTCGTCGAGTGTGACCTGCACGCCCTGCGACTGCAGCAACTCGACGATCCGTGCGGCACGGCGACCGCGCATCTCGCGGAGCTCGGTCAGGCCGCGCTCGAGCACCGACGTGTCGCTCAGGTGCAGGCCGAGCAGGTGCGTCTCGCTGTCCCCCTCGACGGCGCTCAGCTCGACACCGTTGATGATGCGCACACCGAGCTCCTCGCCGGCGGCTCGGGCCTCGGGGAGGCCGGCCACCGTGTCGTGGTCCGTCAGGGCGATCGCGACCAGATCGGCGCGCTTGGCCGCGCGCACCACGTCGGCCGGCGAGCGCGAGCCGTCCGACGCAGTCGAATGCATGTGCAGGTCGACGAAGCCCGTCGTCCCGACCGTACCGGTCACGAGGTGTAACCTGCCTCCGGCGAGGTATCGCTCGGCTGCGACTGATCGAAGAGACGCGCGAGATCCGCGTCGTTCATCTCGATGAGCGACTGCTCGCGCGAGCGCGTGCCGTGTGGCGAGTATCGAGTGACGCGCACTTCGCGATCGCCGCCGGTGCCCGAGATGAAGAGCAGGGCGAACTCGTCGCGGTCGTATTGCGTGACGCGGCCGGACGGCATGACCTGCCAGCGGCGGCCGGCCAGCGTGATCGAACGTGTGGGCATGCTAGGGGAGCTCCACTTCGTGATAGATTCGCGCCGGATCGAGCATGGGCTCGGGGGCGGAGGCATGAGCGCGGACGAGGGTCTGGTGATCGGGCGCCTCACAGAACTCGAGGAAGGCACCCGGCAGGCTCGCCTCCTCAAAGACCCAGTAGCGGCAGTTGGCGGCCGCGTAGTATTCGCGATTTCGTTTCAACTTCTCCGCGAACTTCTTTCGTTCCTGCGGAGTGACGAGCGTGCGTTGGACGGTCAGTGCGCGAGGCATCAGCTAGCGTGAGGGATCGGGGAACGTTTCCAGTCCCTTCTTGATGGAGGCCAGGAACTTGTCCGCATCGGCGCCGTCGACGATGCGATGGTCGAACGACAGACTGAAGTACGCGCACGTCCTCACGGCGATGACATCCTCGCCGTCGGCCCCGGTGAGAACCTTGGGACGCTTCTCGATCGCGCCGAGCCCGAGGATGGCCGACGTGCCGAGCGGGATGATCGGCGTGCCCATGAGCGATCCGAACACGCCGGGGTTGGTGATCGTGAAGGTCGCGCCCTGTACGTCCTCCGGCTTGAGCCGCTTGGTGCGTGCGCGGTCGGCCAGATCGTTGAGCGAACGCGTGAGCCCCGACAGCGACAGATCGCTCGCGTTCTTGATCACCGGCACGATGAGGCCCCAATCGAGGGCGACGGCAATGCCGATGTTGAGCTGCTTGCGATAGATGATCGACGAGCCGGCGACGGCCGCGTTGAGCACGGGGAACTGCTTCAGGCTGTCGACGACCGTGCTGATGATGAACGGCAGGTAGGTCAGCTTCTGCCCCGTCTCGCTCTCGAACTGCGCGCGCATGCGGTGGCGGATCCGGCCGACGCGGGTCAGGTCGATCTCGAAGAACGACGTGACGTGTGCGGCGGTGCGACGCGCGGCGACCATGTGCTCGCTGGTGAGCACACGGATCTTCGTCATCGGCTCGACACGGTCGCCAGGCCAGGGCTCCGGTACCGGGCCATGCTGCTCCGCGCCCATCGGGGCGTGCATCGACCGGCTCGGCGCGGCAGCGACCGTTGCGCCAGAGGCGAGGTACGACTCGATGTCCTTCTTCGTGACGCGGCCAGCGATACCGGTGCCGTGCACGCGAGCGAGCTCGATGCCATGCTCAGCGGCGATCTTCCGGACGAGCGGCGACGACTTGGTGCGGACGCGCTCCTCGAACCCGTTGCCGCCGGTGGCGGGGATGTCAGCCGCGGCGGAAGGGTGAGACGCGGCCGGGGCCGCGGTGGCAGCTTGTGCTGTGGGGGGGGCCCCCCGCGCCGCGGATTCCGCCGCCACAGGTGCCCGCTCCTCGCTCGCCGCAGTCGGCGTCGGCGCCGCGGCGGCCGCGGCCACTGCCGCTCCCTTCTCAGTCTCGATCCGGGCCACGACCGTCTGCACAGCGACGGTCTGCCCCTCGCCGACCAGAATCTCGGCCAGCACGCCGGCGACCGACGAGGGGATCTCGGCATCCACCTTGTCGGTCGAGATCTCGAAGATGGCCTCGTCGCGCTTCACCTCGTCGCCGACGCGCTTGAGCCACTTCGACAGCGTCCCCTCGGCGATCGATTCGCCCATCTGGGGCATGATGACGTCAACGCGTGACACGTCGCGGTCCTCTCATTCGGATTTGCGGGTCGCCCGCGCCTTCCGCATTCGCCAGATGGCGACGGTCGGCACGAGGAGAACACCAAGGATCGCTCCCCGTAGCCAGAAGGTGAGCCAGTTGCACGGCGCGCCGGTCTCCACGTCCGGCGCGCACTTGCTGGCCCAGCCCACCCCCTTCGCGAGGAGCACGGCGATCATCCCGAACGCCATCGCCCCGCTCACGGCGGTCAGGCAACCCACCCCAAGATAAGGCCAAATACCTTCGCTCGTCTCCCCCGAACCTGCGGGGCCCAGATTATCGGTGTCGCGCATTCTAGTAGGCTGCGAGTCGCCGCACCGCGAGAACGACGTCCGCCGTCTGCGGCAGCACGAAGTCCTCCAGCGAGGGCGCGTAAGGAAGTGGCACGTCGTGCGCCGTCACCCGGAGCACGGGCGCATCCAGCCACTCGAACGAGCGTTCGTTGATCCGCGCGGTGAGCTCGCCGGCGATGCCGCCGGTCCGCGTGTCCTCGTGCAGGATCAGGACGCGATTCGTCTTGCGGACAGTGGCGTCGATCGCCTCGTCGTCGAGCGGTGCGAGCGAGCGCAGATCGAGCACTTCCACGGAGAGACCATCCTCGCGCTCGAGCTGCTCCGCCGCTTCCAGTGCTTTGTAGACCGTCGCGGCGTACGTGATGATGGAGACATCGGTCCCCTCACGCGCGAGGCGTGCACGGCCAATCGGCACCACGTGGTCGCCCGCGGGCATCTCTCCCTTGATGCGACGATACAGGTACTTGTGCTCGAAGAAGAGCACGCAGTCGTCGTCGCGGATCGCCGCCTTCATGAGGCCCTTGGCGTCGGCGGCCGTACTCGGGTAGACGACCTTGAGACCCGGCGTGTGAATGAATCCCGCTTCCGGGTTCTGCGAGTGGAACGGCCCGCCGCGCACATACCCACCGCTCGGCCCGCGCACCACCATCGGAGTCGGCAGAAAGGCGCGATAGCGCGCCGTCGCCACGTAGTTCGTGAGCATGTCGTACGCGTTGGCGATGAAGTCGATGAACTGCATCTCCACCACCGGCCGCATGCCCATATGCGCCGCACCTGCGGCCGCGCCGACGATCGCGATCTCCGAGATCGGCGTATCGACGACGCGCGCCTCGCCGAATCGCTCGAGCAACCCGTCGGTTACCTTGAACGCGCCGCCGTACGCGCCGATGTCCTCGCCGAGGCAGAAGACGTTCGGGTCACGCTCCATCTCCTCGAACAGCGCTTCGCGGATCGCCTCGAGGTAGGTGATCTCCGCCATCAGTCGGCTCCCTTGGCGGGCGAGTCGAACGTTCCCCATCCCTCGGGGCGCTCATGCGACTCGACGACGGTAGACTTCCCCTCCCGGAACCAGAGCGGGCGCTCGGCAGGTGGATCGGCGTAGATGCCGCGCAGCGCATCGAGCGCTTCGGGAACCCCTGACTGGTCGGCGAGATCGGTCGCCTCGTCAATCTCGCGAACAACCCGCGCATCGATCTCGGCCAGCGTCCCGTCCGACACACCGTTCTCGCGCAGACGCGCCTGGTAGCGCGCGATCGGATCGTTCTCGCGCTCCCACCGCTCGATCTCGCCCGCCGGAACGTACGACTGATTGTCGTGCTCGGCGTGTCCCTTCCGCCGGTACGTGATGAGCTCGACGAGCGTGACGCCCTCACCACGACGCGCGCGATCGACGGCGCGCTTCGTGGCCTCGTAGGTCGCGATGACGTCGTTGCCGTCCGCCTGCTCCGCCGCGATCCCGTAGCCGGGTGCCTTGTCGACGAACTGCGCCGCGAGCGTCTGCTTGCGGGTCGGCGTCGAATACGCGTAGCCGTTGTTCTCCACGACGACGACGAGTGGACAGCGCTGCACCGCGGCGAAGTTGATCCCCTCGTGGAACGCGCCCGTGGACGTCGCGCCATCGCCGACGTAGACGAGGCCGACGCGGCGCTCGTTCCGCATCTTGAACGTCAGCGTCACGCCGGCCATCACGGGAACCATGTCGCCGAGCGGAGAGATCTGTCCGATGAACCCGCGCTCGGTGTCGCCGAAGTGGATGTTCAGCTCGCGCCCTCGCGTCGGCGAGTCACCCTTCGCCATGTACTGCTTGAGGATCTCGAGCGGTGTCGCGCCTTTCACCAGCATGGAGCCGAGGTTGCGGATGAGCGGCGAGAGCACGTCACCCGCTTCGAGGGCGTACGCGCTGCCCACGGCATCCGCTTCCTGGCCGAGTGAGCGGAACAGACCACCGACGACTTTCGTCTGCCGGTAGAGGTTCACGAGGCGCTCCTCGAGCGAACGCGTCAGCCGCATCCAGTAGTACAGCTCGAGCCGCTGCGCGTCGCTGAGCGCTTCATTCCCTTCCTGAACGGCAGCGGGGGGCGTCGCCGCGCTCTTCCGCGTGCCTCGCCCCCCACTCCGCGCCGTACCCGTCCGAGCCATCAATACGACGCTTGCAGCGTGTGCGACGGATCCTCGGCGCGATGCAGCGACACGAAAAAGCGCTTCACGTTTCGATCGAGGCGGCTCTCCCCCATCTGATCCGTGCTGACTTCGACGAACGTGTAGTGTCCGCCCTCGGCACGCGCGCTCAACTTCATGGAGCCGAGCGGACCGGAGAACACCCGCGTGCGCGCGGTCGTGGTGACGAGCGAGAGACCCAGCTCGGTGAAGAAGGCATCCGCCGCGACGAGCGCATCGGCGGGCGTGGTATGGCTGCGATAGAAATGGCGCATGGTCAGGGAGTTCCGGGCCGCTCCTGGAGCACGTCCTGCATCCACTCGGTCTTCTCGAGCGGCTTGGTCGAATCGCTGTGGAACTGAATACCGATCGCCCACTGCCCCGCCGCTACGAACCGCAGCTTGGCCGTGTACGTCCCGACGGCCGCCCCTTTCTCGAAACCGTCGTACGTGCGGGCGCCCTCGAGGGTGTTCGCGAAGATCCGTCCTTCGCCGGTCTCGATCGGCTGGCCGCTCTCGCGATCGCGCACCGTCACCGTGTACTTGACGTCCTCGCGAGCGTGAGGCGGAATCGGATCGGAGGTGATGTTGAAGAGGTACGACTTGCTGCCCTGGCGGATCTCCGGGCGGCGCGGTGGCCCACAGTCGGTGCTCGCCACCAGCGTGGCGAGCGTGACGACGAGGAGCGCACCGCGCGCCGCGGGCCTCACGACTGGTAGTACTCCAGCCCGAGGTGGGTGATCTGCTCCTCGCCCATCAGGTGACGCAGCGTGTTCTTCAGCTTCGTCTGCTGGATGAAGAGGTCGTGCTCGGGCTGCAGGCCCGGGGCCGTCATCGGGCTCTTGTAGTAGAACGAGAGCCATTCCTGGATCCCCTTGAGGCCGGCGCGCTGCGCGAAGTCGCTGAACAGCGCGAGGTCGAGGACGATCGGCGCGGCGAGGATCGAGTCGCGGCAGAGGAAGTTGACCTTGATCTGCATCGGATAGCCCATCCATCCGACGATGTCGATGTTGTCCCAGCCTTCCTTGTTGTCGCCGCGCGGCGGGTAGTAGTTGATCCGCACGACGTGCGAGAAGCCCTTGTAGAGCTCCGGATAGATCTCCGGCTGCAGGATGGTGTGCAGCACCGACAGCTTCGACTCTTCCTTCGTCTTGAACGACGCGGGATCGTCGAGCACCTCGCCGTCGCGATTGCCGAGAATGTTGGTGGAGTACCAGCCCGCGAGGCCGAGCATGCGCGCCTTGAGTCCCGGCGCGATGACGGTCTTCATCCAGGTCTGGCCGGTCTTGAAGTCCTTGCCCGAGATCGGCACACCGCGATCGTTCGCGAGCTGCACCAGCGCCGGGATGTCGACGGAGAGATTCGGCGCGCCGTTGCAGAAGGGGACACCCTCCATGATCGCCGCGTACGCGTAGAGCATGGATGGCGCGATCTCCTCGTCGTTGTTCTCCATCGCGCGCTCGAACTGCTCGAGCGTAGCGTGCTTGGGGCCCGGCTTGATGAAGATCTCGGTCGAGGCGCACCAGACGATGACGACGCGGTCGCACTTGTTGCGCGCCTTGAAGTCACGGATGTCCTGGCGGAGCTGCTCAGCGAGGTCCCGCTTGGTCTTCCCCTTCTTGACGTTCGTGCCATTGATTCGCGTCACGTACTTGTTCTCGAACACGGCC
>DASVNI010000357.1:0-2212 GCA_036383935.1 Gemmatimonadaceae bacterium
CACGCCCCAGGGTACCCTGGGAACACTTCAGGAGAGAGAACTACCATGGCTAACGCGACTCTGAGCAAGGACGAGATCCTCGAGGCGATCGGCAACATGTCGGTCTTCGAGCTCGCCGACCTCATCGAGGCTTTCAAGAGCAAGTTCAACGTGACGATCGCGGCTGCCCCGGTGGGCGGCGCGGCCCCGGCGGCTGGTGGCGCTGGCGGCGCGGCGGCTCCGGCGGCTGAGGAGCAGACCGAGTTCACGGTCACGCTCAAGGAAGCCGGCGCGAAGAAGATCCAGGTCATCAAGGTCGTGCGCGAGCTGACCGGCCTGGGCCTCAAGGAAGCGAAGGACCTCGTCGACGGCGCTCCGCAGACCGTCAAGGCGGGCGTCTCGAAGGAAGAGGCTGCAAGCATCAAGAGCAAGCTGGAAGAGCAGGGCGCCGTCGTCGACGTGAAGTAAGGGCGCCCGCCGGCCGCGACGCGGACGGGCGTCACCCGACGCCCTCCGCCTCCCGGACGCTGGAGCACCCTGACCTTCACCTCGGCGCCGAAGTGCATCTATATTCGTTGCACGGCACCACAATCGACGTTGCACGACGGCTTGCCCCGTCTTCCGCGCAATTCGCGCGGCGAGGACGGGGCTACCGCCGTTTTTTCCTGTCCGCGGGTGAGACATGCCTGAATTGATGAAAGAGATTTCGTTCGGAAAGCTGGCCGACAAAGGGATGGAGATGCCGCATCTCCTGGACATCCAGACGCGCGCCTTCGAGGCGCTGCTGCAGCTGGATGCCGCCTCGCACGACCGCGAGGACATCGGCCTCGAGCGGGTCTTCAAGGACCTGTTCCCCATCACTGACGTCCACGAGAACTTCTCGCTGGAGTTCGTCCGTTACACCCTCGGCGATCCGAAGTACACGGTCGAGGAGTGCATCGAGCGAGACATGACGTACTCAGCGCCGCTGAAGGCGACGCTGCAGCTCGTCATCAACGAGGAGGTCAACGGGGTCAAGCGGCCACGCAACATCATCGAGAAGGAGGTCTATCTCGGTGAGCTGCCGCTGCTCACGCCGCTCGGGACCTTCGTCATCAATGGCGCCGAGCGTGTCATCGTCAGCCAGCTGCACCGGTCGCCCGGCGTGGTGTTCGAGGAGAGCACCCACCCGAACGGTCAGCGACTGATCTCGTCGCGCATCATCCCGTTCCGCGGATCGTGGGTCGAGTTCACCGTCGACATCCACGACGTCGTGTACGTGCACATCGACAAGAAGAAGAAGTTCCCCGCGACGGCGCTCCTCCGCGCCTTCGGCTACGGGTCGAACTCGGACATCCTTCGACTCTTCTTCGCCGTCCGCGATCTCGATCTGACCAAGGAGCGCGAGAGCCGCACGGATATCCGCGAGGTCATCGGCGCGATCATCGCCGAGGACATCGAGCTGCCCGGCGAAGCGACGGCCGAGGACGCGCCCAAGGCGCGAACCAAGAAGGCAAAGGCCGAACGGGAGCGGGCAGAGAATGTGATGCTCGTCAAGGAAGGCGACGAGCTGACGGAGGAGGTCTACAACCGTCTCCGCCGTCAGGGGATCGAGACCGTGAAGGTCTTCGCCTCCTACATGACGATCGACCTGCGCGACGAGATGGACGCGATCGAGCGCGGCGAGCGCCCGGTGCGTCGCACCATCGCCGTGGACGTCGTCACGGCGGACGGCGAGGCGATCGCCGAGGGCGGGCAGTCGCTGACCGACGCGCTGATCAAGAAGATCCGCAAGGCCGAGATCAACAAGGTCAAGGTGTTCGTCACCAGCGGCCGTGCCGAGAGCACGATGGTGAAGAACACGCTCGCCAAGGATCCGACCGCGCGGTACTACAAGAAGGAAGGGGGCGAACAGCGCGAGTACGCCGTCGATTCCAAGACGGGCGAGGAGCTCGCGCTCAAGCAGATCTACGGGCTGCTCCGGCCCGGCGATGCGCCGGACACGCTCACGGCGAAGCAGGCGCTCGAGCGTCTGTTCTTCTCGCCGAAGCGCTACGACCTGGGTCGTGTCGGCCGCTACAAGATCAACCAGCGGCTCGGCCTCAACACGCCCGCCGACCTGACCGTGCTCACGAGGGAGGATTTCGTCGAGATCGTACGCTATCTCGTCGAGCTCCACGAGGGCCGCGGCCACGTCGACGACATCGACCATCTGGGCAACCGCCGCATCCGCTCCGTCGGTGAGCTGATCGCG
>DASVNI010000358.1:0-5362 GCA_036383935.1 Gemmatimonadaceae bacterium
GGCCACGCCACGCCCGTCCGCGAGCACGCGCGTCGCGGCTTCGCGCTCCAGCATTCCGGTCCACGCCTGTCCCACGTCGTCGCTCACCGAGCTCGCCACGAGCTCGAGATCGCCCTCGCCGTCGCGCACGAACACGGCGCACACGGCCAGATCGAGCGTCTCCCGCACGAGCGTCGCGATCTCGACGAGGGCGTCTATGGGGTCTGCTCGGCGCAGCGTAGCTGCGCCGAGGCGCGACAGGCTCTCCACCTCGCCGGCGCGGCGACGCGCCAACGCCGCTTCCTGCCGCGAACGCGAGAGCAGCTCCGTCGTCACCCCCGCCGTCACGAGGAAGGAGACCAGCACCACCCAATCCTGCGACTTGTGGACGGTGAGCGAGTCGTACGGCGGCTGGAAGAAGTAGTCGATCACGGCGAAGCTCGCGCAGGCGAGCGTGAAGCCGAGCGACCGTCCTCCTTCCACGCTGCCGCCCAACACGACGAGCAGGAGAACGAGCGCGATGTGCGACTGCTCGATCTGCTCGCGAAAGTGGTGGAGCACCACCGTGGTGAGCACGAGCATGCCGCCCCACACCAGCCAGCGCAGGGCGACGGAGCGCATACGCGTCACGGCGGCTCGCGCTCGAAGCGGTAGCCGACGCCCGGCTCGGTGACGATGAGCCGCGGGCTCGCCGGCTCGCGCTCGACCTTGCGGCGCAGGTTGGTGACGTGGACGCGCAGGTACTGCTGCGGGTGGCCGAACGCCTTCGCCCACACCGCGTCGAACAGCTGCTGGTGCGTCAGGGTGCGGCCCGCGTGCACGAGCAGCGTCTCGAGCAGGCGCCACTCGATCCGCGTCAGCCGGATCGGCTCGCCCTCGCGTGACATCTCGCGGCGCTGGAGGTCGATCGTGAGGCCGTCACACTCCACGACGCTCGAGAGGGAGTACGGAGCGATCCAGGCGCGGCGAAGCTGCGCCCGCACCCGCGCCACGAACTCGGCGAGGGAGAACGGCTTGGTGACGTAGTCGTCCGCCCCAGCCGTGAACAGCGCGAGCTTCTCGTCCTCGGCGTGGCGCGCCGACAGGACGATCACCGGCGCTGATGAGCGCTTCCGGATCGCCGTGCAGACGTCGACGCCGTGCATGTCCGGCAGGCCGAGGTCCAGCACCACCAGATCCGGCCGCGCCACGTCGACGATCGCGATCGCCTCCGCACCCGTCTCGGCCTCGAGCACGCTCATGCTCAGCGGGCGGAGGACGTCGGTGACGGCCCGCCGGATCTGCTCCTCGTCGTCGACGACGAGGATCGTCTGCGCATGCGCTCCTTCCATTGGCTGAACGATGTGCCTCGTGCGGCCGAAGCTCAACGGCCGTGGACCGGACGGCCGGGGTGCGACGCCGATTTTGTGAACTCTTAGTGCGGTACGTGAGGCCACCTTGCCTGGGCGGGAGGTACAATCCCGGGAAGCCGCATGAGCGCGGCAGTGTCTTCTCGATCAGGCGAGGCAGGGATGTTCGGCAATCTCGGATTCGGCGAGCTGATGGTGATCATGGTGATCGTGCTCGTGCTGTTTGGCGCGAAGCGGGTCCCCGAGATCAGCGCGTCGTTCGGCAAGGGAATTCGCGAGTTCAAGCGCAATCTCAACGACATCGAGCACAGCGTCACGACGGCCGCGACGGCGCCGCCGGTATCGGCCCAGCCGCGACAGGAGTGGACGCCGCTTCCACCCACCGACCCAGCACACGCGGAGACGGCCGCGGCCCAGGACCGGGAGCCGAAGCGGCTCCTGTGAAGCCGGCGGCCGCGATCCTGGTCCTCGCCGCGCTGCTCGGCGCAGCGACCGGCGCGGGCTGTCGCAGCGGCATCCAGGACGAGGAGTCGCTCTCCCCGCAGGACTCCGTCGCCACGGCGCGCGAAGCGGCGGCGTCGCTCGCCGGCGACCATGCCGATGCCGCCGCGCAGGCGTACTCCTATCGCGAGCTGTACGCCGGGATGCCGCGCAGCGTGCTCGAGAAGCGTGCGCCCGCCGACGAGAGTGCGGGCAAGATCGAGTGCGACGACGTCGCCCCGACGCGCGCGATGCCGATGCCGCAGCGCCATTGCGTGTTCGACGCGCGGTTCCGGCGCGACGACTCACCGGCCCACGTCGAGGTGACGTACGCGAAGGAGCGCGGCGTGGAGGTGGCGCACGAGATCATCGTGTCGCGCGACCTTCCCCTCGACGTCGATGGGCTCCGACTCGCGCGGGCCCTCGCGAGCGCGTTCGAGGCGCAGACGAGCGTGCTCGATCGGCGCGAGGAGAGCTTCGAGGGTCACACCGCGCACATCCGCGTCGGTGCGATGAGCAGCTCGCGGCGGCAGAACTTCGCCGAGGTCACGGTGGAGCAGAAGGGTGGACGGGAGCGGCTCACCGTGCGGTTGAGCCGCTCACTGGCGGGAGTGCCGGGCACCTGACGCGGCCCGGCACTCCTGCCCGCGGCATCAGGGCTTCTTCTTCGCCGCCTCTTTCGCTTCGTGCTCCTGGTGCGAGTGACGCATCTGGCCAGTGAGTCCGCCGTAGTGTTTGGTCTTCACGACGGCGCCCGTGTTCGCGTCGATCCAGACGCGATCGACTCCCTTGCTGCCGGGCTTGAGCAGCTCCACGCTGTACCTGAGCATGCTCCCCTCCTTCTCGATCTTCGCCGACGACGCCTGCGTGCCGGGCACCTTCGCGACGGCGATCGCGGCCGCGGAGTCCGGGTTGATCTTCGCCTCCGAAAGGAGCTTCTTGTCTCCCTCGACGGCCATCTTGGTCTGCTGCGCTCCCACGAGCGAAGGCAGCGCGGCACAGAGGCAGAGGGCGAGGGCGGCGAGCGAGAGCCTGCGTTCCGATGTCATGGTGAATTTCATGGGTGACCTCATGGTGCATGGTTCGATGACTCATCGACCTGGAGTGCGAAGCGCCAACCGCATGCCGCATCCACCCCGGTCGCGGCGCGATGAACGGGCCACGGTGCTTCTTTGTCGAGGCTTTGTGCGACGAGCCTGCTTGTCGCCGTCAACGTCCCTCCACGTGACATGTCATGGCTCATCAGGCGCCGCCTAGTCTCCGCACCCCCGAGCTTCTCTATCTGCTGCACGGCGACCCGCACGAGCTGGCGGTCGCACTTCAGGACGCGCGCGCCGCCGACGTCGCGGAGGCGCTGCGCAGCCTCCCTCCCGAGGCGGGGGCGAAGGTGCTCGCCGCGCTGCCGTTCGATCTGGCCGTGGCGGTGCTGGACGAACCGGAGCTCACCTACGAGCGCGTCGACATCGTGCGGCGCATGGGCGAGGGAGAGGCAGCGGCGTTGATCGAGGCGATGTCGGCCGACCAGCAGGCCGATCTCTTCCGCGAGCTGCCGGAGCGGGACCGCCCGCGCTTCCTCGACTCGGTCGAAGCGGGCACGCGGCGCGCGATGGAGCTGCTCCTCCGCTTCGAGCCCGACACGGCGGGGGGCATCATGACGACGGAGTTCGTCTCGATGCCGACCACGTGGACCGTGCAGCAGGCGCTCGATCACGTGGCCGCCGTCGGGCGCGCGAAGGAGACTGTCTACGCCATCTACTGCGTGGCGCCCGACACGCAGGCGCTCGTCCACGTCATCTCGCTGCGCGACCTCATGGTGACGCGTGACCGCTCGCTGCGCGTCGGCGAGGTCGGCTCGCGGCGCGCGCCACTGTGGGTGCGGCCGCTCACCGATCGCGAGGAGGTCGCGCGGCTCATCTCGAAGTACAACCTCCTTGCCGTCCCGGTGGTGGACGACGATCACCGCGTGATCGGCATCGTCACGGTGGACGACGTGATCGACGCGATCGTCCGCGAGCAGACGGAAGACGTGCAGAAGTTCGGCGGCATGGAGGCGCTGGACGAGCCGTACACGGAGATCGGCTTCGGCAAGATGATCCGCAAGCGCGCCGGCTGGTTGTGCGCGCTCTTCCTGTCCGAGATGCTCACCGCCACCGCGATGCAGCACTTCGAGGCGGAGATCGCCAGGGCCGTGGTGCTGGCGATGTTCATCCCGCTCGTCATGAGCTCGGGCGGCAACTCCGGATCGCAGGCGACGTCGCTGATCATCCGCGCGCTCGCGCTGCGCGAGGTGACGGTCAAAGACTGGTGGCGCATCGCGGTGCGCGAGCTGCCGACCGGCCTCACGCTCGGCCTCATCCTCGGCGTGATCGGCTTCGTGCGCATCGAGCTCTGGCAGGCGATCCACCTGTTCGACTACGGGCCGCATCATACGCTGGTCGCCTTCACCGTCGGCGGCGCACTGGTGGGGATCGTCGCCTTCGGGTCGCTCGCCGGCTCGATGCTCCCCTTCCTGCTGAAGCGCATCGGCTTCGATCCCGCGAGCGCGTCCGCTCCATTCGTCGCGACGCTCGTGGACGTGACGGGGCTGGTGATCTACTTCAGCGTAGCGCTGCTGATTCTGCGGGGGACGCTGTTGTAGGAACGGTGAGTTGGTGAGTTGGTGAGTTGGTGAGTTGGTGAGTTGGTGAGTTGGTTGAACGGCCTCGGGACGCTTCTGCTACCGGGCCGTTTTGCACTCACGCCGTCATCCCGAGCGAGCAGCGACCGCCGTCACCCCGAGCGAGCGGAGCGAGTCGAGGGATCCGCACCTGGAGATCGCTGCGCCGCAGTTTCACGCGGAGGCGCGGAGGATCGCGGAGGCGCGGAGAACCACTCTCGGGGGGCGAGCCCCATGCACCGGCGCACTGCCCTTCTCCATCCACAACTCCAAAATCTTTAATGGTCCGGCGGAGAGATCCTCCGCCAGGCTCCGCGTCCTCCGCGGGCCGGGCGGTGAGTGGCCTACGTTGGCGCACCGCTCCGCGCCCTCCGCGTGAACCTGCGGCGCGCAGAAGCGTCCCGAGGCCGTTCAACCAACTCACCAACTCACCAACTCACCAACTCACTGCGCTTCACCGCGGCCTCGTCACCACAAACCGCGCCAGGTCTCCCGCGCGAGCGGACAGGATGAGCGTGTCACCAATGATGCGCTGACGCTCGGCGGCGTTGAGCGCGGCGAGGAATCCGGCTTCCACTCGCCCGACGTTCACGTCCATGCACGCCATCCGCGTGACGGCCAGCGGCCCGAATCTGATGCGATCCTTGGTGTAGGTGACCGGTCCGCTCAGGCGATTGCAGCCGGTGAAGCCGGTGACGGTGGTGGTGTCGATGCGAAACGTCGCCGGGGTCTGGTACGGCCCACCGATCGTCGGAAGATCGTGCAGCTCGAACACCTTCCAATCCGTGCCGACCAGTGGAGCGGGCGGCCGGCCGACGGAAACCTGTGGGCTCGAGCAGGCGACGACGGGCAACACAGCGAGGAATGCAACGATGGGGATGCGCATGGTGATCGGGCT
>DASVNI010000359.1:0-9638 GCA_036383935.1 Gemmatimonadaceae bacterium
TCATCACCTCATACGGCGGGACGCTCGGAATCCCCATCGATGGGCCGCCGACCTGCCGATAGACGTCGAGCATTCTGCGCGACATGTGCTCGCGTGAGAACAACGAGGATCGGGCGCTCCCGGCGGTGCCGAGCCGCGCCGCCTTCGATGGATCGCGAAGGACCTCGGTGACGGCATCCGCCAGCGCGTCCACATCGCCCTCCCGAACGAGCAAGCCGGTCTCCCCGTTCACCACGAGGTCACGAGAGCCCGCCACATTGGAGGCGATGACCGGCCGGCCGAGCACCATCGCCTCGAGCGTCACGTAGCCGAACGATTCGTAGCGCGATGGCAAGACGAAGACGTTGGCGCGCGAAAGGATCGGATAAGGGTTGGCGAGCCAGCCCGTGATGGTCCAGCGCTCCTGAAGGCCCGCCTTCGCGATTGCGCGGTCCACTTCGGGCCGCAGGTCGCCATCCCCGATCCAGACGAAATGCGCATCGGGGATCTGGCGCGCGATGGACTCCGCCGCACGAACGAGCAGCAACGGGTTCTTCTGCTCACTCAAGCGGCCGACGGCGGCGACCAGCGGCCGGTCGGGAAGGGCCAGCGGGGACGGCGCGGCCGCCGCACGACGGACTTCCTCCGGTTCTATTCCGCACTCCACCGCCACCAACCTTTGTGGCGCAACGAACGCCAACCGCGCGAGCTCGCTCCGCTCGGAAGTCGAGACGGCGACGAGGCGGTCGGTGTGCAGCCGGCCGAGCACACGCTCGATGTCCGCGTACACGCGGCCGAGGTGCGCCGCGGAGGCGTGTGGGCTGTAAACCACCGGCAGGCCCGCGATCCCGAGTGAAGCGAGCCTGCCGATCCCGCCTGCCTTGCTCGAGTGCAGGTGGAGCACGCGTGGGCGAAGAATGCGAAGAAGACGGCGGAGCTCGCGCGCGGCGGCAAAATCGTGCCGCGCCGAGAGCCGTCGTGGCATCGAGATCGAGTACGCCGAGATGCCCAGCGCCTGCATGCGGGCCAGGCCATCCCAGAAGCCCTGATCGGCGTCGTCGGGAGCGTAGACGAGCGACTGACGCACCCCGAGGTCGTGAAGCCCGAGCATGAGGTCCACGAGGTGTCGCCGCACTCCAGCGTTGGTGGAGCGCGTGACGTGCACGACGTCGGGGCGGTTCGGCAGCTCGATCATGGAGTCATCCTAGAACTGTCCGGAGACGCCCACCACAACGGTGTTGTTGGGCGCGGGAGCGAACGTGATGCGGCGCGCGAAGGCGTCCAGACGATTCCCTGGGTGCGCGTGCTGATGGCGTGTCAGCAGCAGTCCGCTCATCGTTCCCACGAGCGCACCCGCGGCCACGTCGCTCGGCCAGTGCGTGTCCCGGTAGACACGCGAGACCCCATCGAGGAAAGCACCGCCGTACGCGAGCGCGCCCACGAGGGTGGCGTGCTCGGGCCAGTGGCGTGCCGCTTCGGCGGTGATGGACGACGCAAAGGCGAACGATCCGGTAGCGTGTCCGGAAGGAAAGGAGCTGAAGGGTTCCCGATGAGGGAATCCGCGACCGACGTCGAAGTCGTACGCGCTCTCCGAGTTCACCGTATAGGGGCGCGCGCGTCCGGCAATTCCCTTCACGACGAACACCGCCGCGGCAGCGGTGGCGTACGACTCCGAAACGTGAATGCCGATGTCCGAGAGCGTCGGGTTGCGCGTCACGCTGCCGGCGACGGCGAGCAGCGGACCCGCGATCATGGAGCCCGGCGCACCGTACGCGTCGAACACGACGGCTCCCGCGCGCCACGAGGCAGAATTCTGGAGGGCCGGGGAGCGCAGTCGCTTCGTGATGGCGACGTCGAACGGCGCGATCGCGGCGGCGGTGACGGCAATCGCCGCGCCGATGCGCAGCGCGCTCACCTCTCGCCGCGCCGTCGTGTCCCTCGATCGCGCGGCGATCGTGGAGTCCTGCTGCTGCGCGCCCAGCGGGTGAGCGACGGCAGGGAACGTCAGGCCGACGGTGAGAACGAGGCGTCGCACGCGCAGGGGGTTGTTCATGGGATCAGTGCAGCTCGATTGATCGGGACGTCGGCGATCAGGTAGCGGAATCCCAGGGCTACCGCCTGCTGCGCCTGGGCCTGGCTCAAGGGCGCCCACACTCCGACTTCGTGCTTCTGCCCACTCGCGGTGCGGACGTAGTCACGCGTCGCCGTCGAGTCCGTGATCGCTGCCTGCAGTTCGACGATCGGCGCTGCACGTCCGAGTGCGTCGATGACCTTCGGGTCGGGGGTGCGGTAGCTCAGAAAGCCGAGCGCAACGACCGGGTCGAGCTGCCGGAGTGCGACCAGCACTGGGTAGTCGAAGCAGATGAAGATCGTCTCGCGATCCATGTCCGCGTCGCGCACTGCGGTAAGAAGCTTCGCGAGATCGCTCGTGGTGTACTCGCCGTACAGGTGCAGGAGGACGCCGCCGCGGCCATGCGCCTCGCGCAGAATGTCGGTCATCAGCGGGACTGCACAGCGAGCGTAGCCCGCCCACCGCGCACACGCGTTGAGCGTCCCCAGCTCGGCCGTGGTCAGCGCATTCACCGCGCCGCGTCCGTCCGTCGTGCGATCCACCGTGGCGTCGTGCATCACGAACGGCACCCCATCGGCGTTGAGGCGGATGTCCACCTCCACGGCGTCGGCGCCATTGTCGAACGCGGCTTTCACCGCCACGGTCGTGTTCTCGGGGAATCGGCGCATGAAACCGCGATGCGCGATGATCTCGATCGAGCGACTCGGGGGAGGAACGACCTGCACGGCAGTGAAGGACCAGCGCCTGTCGAGCTGCACCCCCACCAGAGCAGTGCCGGGCGTGCGTCCGACGACCATCCCGAACTGGTTCACCAGGGCGATGTTGCGATCGCTGATCGACCAGCTGGCTGTCGAGTCCTCCGGGTTCGGATCATCGACGGGGGAAGGCCAGGTCGCCTGTGCACTCGCGGCAGTGAACACGTTCGGGGCCGCAACTACTGTGAGCGTCTCCGTCGGCACCGGTACCCCGTTGACCTGTAGGCGCGGCAGAACGGCCTCACTACACGCTGACACCGTCGCGATGCACGCACACGCACACGCGGCGAGCGCAACGCTCGCCATACGCCGCGGACTGCGGCTCACCTGAGCTCCGACTGGAAGCGACACGTCAGGCGGCGGTCCGGTCGCGCAGAATGTCGAACAGGCGCGCGGACGCCCGATCGTCCACGTGCTCGTAGAAGCGGCTGCGGACGGCGGCGCGCTCGGCGGCGTAGCGCGTCGTGTGCTCGTCGTAGGACGAGAGCAGGGAGGTCAGCGTGCGCTGCAGCCCCTCGAAGTCGTATGCCTTGGCGCCCGGTGTGACCGTGTCGTAGTCGTCGTACAGCCCGCGACTCCGCGTACGATACGCATCGAGGTCGTACGGGTAGAAGACGACCGGCCGATCGAGCAGCAGATAGTCGAAGAAGATCGAGGAGTAGTCGCTGACGAGTGCGTGCGTGTGCCGCAGCAGTGGATACGGATCCACGTTGCTCGGCAGGAGCCGCACCGCCGACAGGTGCGACAGGTCGGGCAGGCTCGCGCGGTCGCCGGGGTGGAGCTTGCAGTACAGCACGCCGCCGTGCGCGCGCAGCGCGCTGTCGAGCTTCTCCCAGTCGATCGGGATGACTCGGTCGGCGGTGTTGCCCCAGTCGCGGAAGGTCGGCATGTAGAACAGCACGCGTCTGCCGGCTCGCTCGTGCGCCTCGAACTCGTCGACGATCTTCCGCTCGGCCGCCGGAAGGAAGGGCGAGGGCGCGCTCGAGAGCAGGCCATCCGTGCGCGGGTAGCCCGCGACGATGATGCGCTCCCGCGCGATGCCGAACGCGCCGGAGAAGCGGTGGGCCGTCGCGTCCGAGGTCGCCAGGATCGTGTCGTAGCGCTCGGTGAGCTCGGGACGGCGCACCTTGTAGTAGACGCGCTGGAACCAGGTGCCCCGCACGGCCAGGTTGATCGTGTGGTCCGCCTGGTCGATGTCGCGCTCGATCTTCTTGAGTGGCACGCCGTGCCAGAGGTTCACCTTGAGCGCACCGCGCGACGCCATGGCGTGCACGTCGGAGAGCCGGCAGTCGAGCAGGAAGACGCCGGCGCGCAGCGCGTGCCAGAGACCCCGCGGGCTGGAACGGTGATATGCCGGTAGGCCGAGCGCGCGCACTTCGCGGATGACCTCTCGGTTCTTCGAGAGCCACACCGCCTGGACAGGGCTGTCCTTCAGGGTGTGGCAGTAGAAGTAGAAGTACTTCGGGTTGTCGGCGAAGCGGAGCCCGTACCACGAGCCGAACACCCACCGGTTTCGCGACCGCGGGATGACGCTGGTGGCGATGGCGAAGGGAAGCAGCAGGAGGCGGTCGCGAACGATCCTCGACAGCCCCAGTGTTTTTGTCAGTACGTAACGGAGAGTCATGATACGGTCAGACCGCGCGCGAAGCGGCTGGGCAGCCGTCCGATGACGCGACGCGAGAGGGAGGCCCACTCCTCGCCGGTGACGCCGATGACAGCGCCCGACAGGACGAGAGCGGTGGCGACCAGCGCACGCGTGAGTGGTTCGGTGCCGACGACGAAGGCGGTCGGGAGGACAGCGACCGCGGCGAGCAACAGCGCCACGGAGCGCCGATCGATCATGAGGTCGCGGTACTGGAACCACGAGGCGGTCGCGCAGACGAGATGCAGCGTCAGGTCGGCCACGGCGGACGCGACGAGCGCGCCGCGAAGCCCGATGCGCGGGATGAGCACCAGGTCGAGGACGACGTTGAGCGCCAGCACGCCGATCGCCGCGAGCATCCGAACTGCCTGCCGTTCGGCGAGCGTGAGCACGGCGCCGTACGCGAGGCCCGAATAGCGCACGAGCACCAAAAGTCCGAATAGCGGCACGAGCTCGCCGAGCGAGGCGAACTTCCCGGAGAACAGCAGGTTCACGAGCAAATGACCGGCGCCGAGGAGAACCCCGAAGCCGACCACGCCGAGCGCTACGAAGTGCCGCGTCATCTGCGTGGCGAGCTTGCCGAGCGCGCGCGGGTCGTGTGCGACACGGGCCAGCGAGGCGAAGAAGACGTTGTGCAACGCGTCGCCTACCAACAGCGCGCCGAACAGCAGGCGCATCCCGCCCTGATACAGGCCGACGGCGGAGGCGCCCATGACCTGCTGGATCACGAGCGTATCCACCTGCAGAAAGAGCGTCCCGACCACCATGTGCACGGCGTAGGGGAAGCCTTTCGTCAACGTTCCCGTCAGCGACGCGCGATCCAGGATGACGCGTGGACGTCCCCCCGCCACGTGCACGTAGCCGCGCAGGGCGAGGACGAGGAAGGCGCAGCGTGCGAGCACGAAGATCGCCGCTACGGTGACGGGTCCTGCGCCCGCTACCGCGGCGCCGATCGTGGCGCCGAAGAAGAGCAGATTCGCGGCGGTGGAGATCGACGCCTCGCGATCGAAGCGACCGTGCGCGCGCAGCGGGATGTTCAGGAAGAGCGCGAACGAGCCCACCAGCGCGTCGAGGACGAGCAGGACGAAGAGGGCGAGGTAGGACGGACCCTTCGGCAGATGCATCGCCACTACGGCCGACACGACGAGCGTGGGCAGAAGCAGGACGAGCTTGGCCCCGATGGCTCGGCCGACGATCTCGTGCGTGCGCTCCGGCGAGCGCCCGACGTCGCGGGCGATCTGCAGGGTGAATCCGTAGTCGACGATCCGCACCAGGATCGCCGCCAGCGCGTACGGGTAGGTGAAGACACCGAACGTCGTGGGTCCCCACACGTGCGCCAAAACGACGAACAGCGCGAGGCTCGAAATGAGCCGCACGCCGGTCGAGATCATGCTCAGGAAGCTGTCGCGCAGCACGTCTACTCCGAGAGGTCCGATGCGATAGTGGCTCTCGGTTACGCCACGCGACGTGCGCGCACCGGTCCTGTGTTCGGCCCCTTGATGTGGGACTTCACGTCGGTGGTGGAGATCCCCTCGGTGCGCGGCAGATAGACGACGCGGCAGATGTCGGAGAACTCGTCGAACTTGCCCGCCCAGTCGTCGCCCATCACGAGCACGTCGGCGCGATGCTCGAGGAGGTAGGCGCGCTTCTCTTCCAGCGAATGCTCGACGAACACCTCGTCCACGAAGCGGAGCGCATGGACGATGGCGATGCGATCCTCGGTGGAGTACGCCGGGTGCAGGCCCTTCTTGCGGAAGTTGAGCTCGTCCGACGAGACACCGACGACGAGATGCGACCCGAGCTCCTTGGCGCGGCGGAGGAGATTGACGTGCCCGATGTGGAGGAGATCGTAGGTGCCGAAGGTGACGATGCGGGACATAGTGGTGGCCTAGGGTCTGTTGCGCTGCCGACTCGTGAGGGACGGAACTGTGGGCGTGGTGGTAACGAGCGAATGGCCGTCAGGCACCGTAGAGCGCGAGCCCGCGGCGGGCGCCCTGTGCGGCGCTCAGCGCGAGCTGCGGCTTGCCGCGCCTCAGGCCCATCACGAGCGTCGCGACGAAGTGGAGCGAGAAGCGGAGCAGATAGCGCTGCCGCCAGCGGGGCAGGTGGCCGATCGCCTTGCGAACGAGGAGCACGCGTCGCGCTTCCTCATCGCGGACGAAGTCCGTCAGCGAAGGGCGGTTCACCGGACTGGGGTTGTGCACGACCGCGAGACGTTTGGTGGTGAGGAGCTTCCAACCCACCCGGCGAACGCGGACACCCATGTCCACGTCGTCGTAGCCATAGTGGCCGAACGACTCGTCGAACTTTCCCACCTGGGCGAGCGCGCCGACGCGATACGCCATGTTCCCGCCGGAGAGCCAGTCGGCCGGCTGGTCCATCTCCGAGTGCGACGACCAGGGGAGGGTGTGAAATCCACCCCAGTCGACGCGGTACCGACGCGAGGCGAGACCGAGCATGGGGCGCAGCAGGCGCACCGAAAGTCGTCGACACCCGGGGTTCGCGACGTAGCCGCCAACGCCACCGACGGTGGGATCGTCGAAGTACGGCATGAGCGTCTCGACCCAATCGCTCTCGAGGCGAATGTCGTCGTCGAAGAACGCGACGATCGGAGCACGCACGACCTCGAGCGCGGCGTTGCGCGCGCCATGCACGCCGAGGCCTGTCTCGAACTCGTGAATCTGCAGCGTGAGGCGATGGTCGAAGGTGCGCGTGATCTCGTCGGCGACCCCCGCGGGGTACGCCTGGAGCACGAGCACGACCTCGAATGCAACGTCGGTGCGCTGCGCGGCGAGATCCTCGAGGCAGAGCATGAGATCGTCGGCGCGCCGATACGACACGATCGCGATGGACAGCGACGGCGCGGCCGCCGCGCAGGCTACCGTGTCCCGACGCACGTCGAGAAGAGCGGAACTGGCCATGGACTCGATCCGGTCGTTTAGTGCGCGCCCTGCTGCGCCAGCACGGCCGGCAGAGTGCGCAGCAGAATCGCGATGTCGCGGCCGAGCGACCAATGCTCGACGTACTGCAGTTGGAGCTTGATGCGGTCCCGATAGCTCACGGCGCTCCGACCGCTGACCTGCCACAGTCCGGTGATGCCGGGCTTCAGCAGCAGCAGGAGATGGCAGTGGTCGTCGTAGTGTGCGATCTCCGCGGGGAGGATCGGGCGCGGGCCCACGAGAGACATGTCACCGCGCACGACGTTCCAGAGCTGTGGGAGCTCGTCCAGGCTCGTGCGGCGCAGGATGCGTCCGAGCGGCGTGATGCGCGGATCCTTCCCCTCGGGAAGCTTGAAGCCGTTCGCAACGAACTCGGCATGCAGCTCGGGATCGCTGCGCAGGCGTTGCTCCGCGTCCACGTGCATCGAGCGGAACTTGAAGCAGCGGAAGGAGCGGCCGTGGTGACCCGGGCGAAGCTGTCCGTACACCGCCGCACCGCGACTGGTGACGACGATCGCGACGGTGATCAGCAGGAGCAGCGGCGAGAACAACAGGAGAAGGAAGGACGCCAGCGCCACATCGAGCACCCGCTTCAAGAGCAGCTGGTGCCATCGCAGGCTCACGGCGCGCATCTCGATGAACGGCCGGCCACGCCGCCACTGCACGTTGGGACGAACGCCGGGGAGCGCGAGACGGCGCGCCGTGGCGAGCACACTGCACTCGGCCATCATCGCCGCGCGCACGACGGTCTCGAAGGTCTTGTCATCCAGCTGGCCGTACAGGAGCAGCGTACTGGCGCGTGCGTCGACGAGCTTGCGGCGTATTCCTTCGACCTGGAGCTCCTGTGCCTCGTCGACGTCGAGCGTGTCGGCAATCGTGAAGCCGTTCACGATGGCCTCGTCACCCATCTCGCGGACGTCACGGCAATTCTCGGCCGTTCCGACGATCACCGTGCGCGGGAGGGGCGGCGGCACGACTTTGCCGACGAAGAAATCGAGGAGGAGCCGTGCGCCGAGGACGACCGCACCGAGCAAGGCAGCGTTGAAGAGGATCTGGAGCCCCACCTCGCCGGGCGACGTCCAGAGTCCACCCCACAAGGAAAGCAGCGTGGCGACGGCGCTCCCCGCGAGAATGTTTCTCGCGCTGCGGCGGCGGTCGCCGTGGCCGTAAGCTCCCGTCAGAATGAGGCCGAGCACGAGGGCGGCGGCGAGCCGCAGCCCGCCCAATTGGCCCGCGCCGATCAGCAGATCCAGTCGCTCGGCCGCGGCTCGGGCCACGGCGGGAACCTGATGCAGCGCGCCGGCGAGTGCGCGGAGCGTCTGGGAGGCCAGCACATCCAACGATACGAGCGCCACCACGCGACCCGCGGCGCGGATTGCGTGCGCCCGCACGTTCAGCATCGCCATCCCATTGTGCTCGAGGAGCGGGACGGCCGCGTTCGCCGTGAACGGAGTGATGATGTCGCGAACCACCTTGAGACCGACCTGGGAGGCTCGGTGGCTCACGCCTCTGTCGTGTTGCTCGGGCTCGATTGTGGTGGAAATCTGACTGATCGCGGTCACGGTGCCGTAGACGATTGCGAACGCGCGCGGAGGGGGCGCGCCTGGGTGGTCGGATGAACGTCGGCTTGGGTGGGGAAGAACCGCGGCGAGGTGGGAAGTGCAGCGCCGCAATTGCGAGACGCATTCGTGACCAAGGCGCAACAGACGAGAGCGCCACGGAGGTCCTCGGACGGCCGCGCTGAGCACGGCTCGGGCTTTGCGAAAGCGTGCTCTCCAGTCGGGGGGAGGGCAGGGTCGTATGGTCGTCTGGGGCAGCATCGGGGGGGAGCACCGTAGTAGTCGCGACTCGGCAGCAGCCGGAGGGGCGGACCCTGGTCGTGCTTTGGATGCAAATGGCCCGCACCCGCGGGCCGCAATCGCGATGTTGCTTGCCGCCGTCGCGCTCACCGCGCCGGCTGGGCACCTGAGGGCCCAGGACGCGGGTGGAAGCGCGGGGTCCGCCACGAGCGGCAAAGTGGTCCAGAAGGAGTCGCCGGGAGAGGTGGACCTCGCGCCCCTCGTCCCCGTCGATGGGGTGGTGAGGGATTCGGTGGACGGAACGGCCCTCGGCGACGCGCGCATCGAGCTGCTTGGGCGGGGGACCGACCGCCGCGCGCGCTCCACCGATGACGGGCGCTTCCGGCTCGGAGGGGTGGCGGCCGGTCGCTACACGGTCCGGATCACCCGCCTGGGCTACGAGCCCCTCGTGCT
>DASVNI010000360.1:0-28707 GCA_036383935.1 Gemmatimonadaceae bacterium
AACGGCAGGGCCCCGGATTTCCCCGGATCCGCCGGAAGAATCCGGATCGCTCCGTGTGGGGCGGCGAGATCTCGCCGCCCCACACGGAGCGATCCGGATTCTTCCGGCGGATCCGGGGAAATCCGGGGCCCTGCCGTTGCACAGCCCAAGCAAAGCAGCCGATCTCCAACACAGCAGATCTCTCCTTCACGACGAAGCGATCCCGCCCTTTCCGCGTGATCGCCGTTCAAGACCCGCGTTCCCTCGTTGGCAAGCCGCCAAGATTCGTGCGGATCCGTCGACTGCGCTCGGGATGACGGCGGGAGCCTACAACGCCCGCTGCACCCGGCATGGATGCCCGAACGCCAATGATCCCGACGGAATGTCCGTCGTCACGAGGCTCCCGGCGCCGATCGTCACGTCGTCGCCGATCGTGACGCCCGGCATCACGAGCGTCCCCGCGCCGATCCACGCCCGGTCACCAATCGTGATCGGCCGCGCATACGTGCAGTAGGGCGAGGCCTGCGTCCGCCCCGTAGCCGGCAGGATCCGCTCTGACGCCCGAATCGGATGTGTCGCCGTCAGCAGCTGCACGGCCGGCGCGATCAGGCAGTCCGTGCCGATCCGGATCTCCGCCGAATCGAGGAACACGCAGTTCACGTTCACGAACGTCCGGTCGCCGATGTGGAGGTGCGCGCCATAGTCGACGAAGAACGGTGGCTCGATCCACACCTCCTCGCCCACGCTGCCCAGCAGCTCCTCGAGGATCGCCTGGCGCGTCGCGAAGTCGGTCGACGGCGCGGCGGTGAACCGCGCGACCAGCGCCCGCGCGCGGTGCGCCAGCGTGAGCAGCTCCGCATCGCGCGTGTCGTACGTCTCCCCGCGCAACATGCGCTCGCGCTGCGTGCTCACTCGCTCGCTCGCGGTGAAGCTCCGAGCGTCTGGTCCAGTGTTCGTACCGTGTCTCTCGCCCATGCCGTAACGTGATCGATGTACTGCTCCGGCGCGAGCCGGCAGACGTCGCGCACGGTCGATGGCCAGTGCGTCGGCCACCGACTGCGCGGCGCGTCCTCGGATCGGGTCGATGCATCTTCGCTGCGCCGCTTCACCCGTGTCGCGCCACGGGCGCCGGCACCCGCGCGACGCCGCACCTCGGCGATGGTTGCGCTTCCGTCGAGCACATCCGCGACCGCGCGACGAAGCCCAGCGAGCGCCGCCAGCGTGAACGCCGACGGATGCTGAAGATTGTAGGTCGCCACGGCGAGGAAATGAGGCACCTCTCCTGGCCCGCCGACGACCTGCGCCTCAAGCGCCAGCAGCTCGTGGAAGAGGGCGATGCACGCACCAGCCTCCGGAAGCTCGGCGCCACACTCCGCGCAGCGCGCTGCCGTCACGACGCTGCCGGGGCTCCTGCGCGCAGCCGCTTCACGATCGCACTCACGTGCAGCGCCGTCGTGTCCAGTATGGGCAGGTTGGCGACCTCCCGCCCCCGCACCAACAGTGGCAGCTCAGTCCCGCCGAGGATGACTCCGTCGATCTCCTCCGCGCGGCGCATTCGCTCGATGATCGAGACGAGCTCCTTGCGAGTGCTGTCGTGAAACTCGCCGCGCAGCAGCTCACCCACGTAGATGCCGTGAATCCAGCCGCGGTCCTCCTCGAGAGGAACGACCACGTCGATCCCGCGGCGCGCGAACACGTCCGGGTAGAACGGCGCTTCCATCGTGAATCGCGTTCCGAGCAGGAGTACGCGACGCAGCCCGCGCCGGCTCGCTTCGTCGGCGCAGGTTTCGACGATGCTCAACAGCGGGACCTGCGCCCGCGCCGCCAACGCGTCGAACACGAGGTGCGGAGTGTTCGCCGAGATGGCCACGAAGTCGGCGCCCGCGGCGGTCAGACGGCCCACCGACGCCAGCAGGTATTCCGTCAGCGCCTCGCGGTCGTGGGCGACGAGATCGAGCGCGCGGCGGACATCGAGGCTGTCGATCACGATCGACGGCGACGACGCCGGATCGGTCGCCTTCCATCCGTCGAGGATGCGACAGTAGTAGTCGATCGTCGATTCGGGCCCGAGCCCGCCGACGAGGCCGAGTCGCGTCATGTGGGGCCGTTGGGGTCAGAGCCCGGGCTCTGACCCCGATCCATGATGGGGAGGTAGGCACGCCAGGGCCCCACCGCATCGCGGTACTGCTTCGTCATCACGCGCGAGATCTGCGCGATGTGACTGAGGTCGTGCGCCGCCCAGGTGGCGAGCAGCTGGCGCAGCGTCACCGCGCCGAAGACCGGGTGCTCCCCTTCCAGCGAGAGCTGCTCGCCGGTGAGCTTCCACCCCGCGAGCGTCGCGAGACTCTCCGCGCGCAGCCGCGCGAACTCGTCGAGCAGCTCGGCGAGCGACTTGCCCGCGCTGTCACGGAACTGAGCGAACCGGTCGAACGGCTCGAAGGGGCGACTCCGACCCGCTTCGAGGATGGTCCGCGCGCGCGGAATCCAGTCGGTGCGCTCGCCCTGGATCAGGTGTCCGACGACGTCGAACGCACTCCACGTCTCCGGGCCCTCGTTCGCGTCCGTCCACTCCGACGGCAGTCCCGCCAGCATCGTGCGCAGCGTCGCCGGCGTGCGCTCGAGGATCGGCAGGGCGACGGGGAGGTCGAATTCCATGGCGCGAATAATACGCGGCCCCGGGTGCGCGGCCAGCGCGCCGACCTCACTCCCCGAATCGAACGCGCCTCGTCTCCTGCTCTCTCCCCGTACGCTCCGCGAGCGACGCGTACAGCTCCGGGCGTCGCGCGCGCATCCAGCGCTGCCCCGACGACTGCGGCAGCAGCGAGGCGTCCAGATCCGCCACGACCATGTCGTCGCCCAGCGCGCGCGACTCGGCGATGATCTCCCCGTATGGGTCGAGCACCATCGCGTTCCCCGTGCGGATCTCGTCGTCATCCACGCCCACGCCGTTGCTGAACACCAGGAACATCCCGTTGTCGTGGGCACGGCTCGGGAGCCATCGCATCAGCCACCCACGCCCCTTCGGCCCGCACAGCTCGGCCTCGGCCGCGGCCGGGTCCGCGGTGCGCCGCTCCCAGATCGCCCGGTCCACCGGCTTCATTCCCTTCGGGCTCACCGAGTTGCAACCGCCCGTCTGGTGCGGCGCCAGCAGGATCTCGGCGCCGAGCAGCGCCGTCGCCCGCGCATTCTCGACGATGTTGTTGTCATAGCAGATGAGCACCCCGACGCGGCACCCGTGCGGCGTGTCGAACACCGTGTACCGGTCGCCGGCACAGATGTCGGCGTGCTCGAACACGTGCAGCTTGCGGTGCACCGCCCACGTGTCGTCGGGCATCGCGACGAGGTAGCTGTTGTACAGCTTCCCGTCGTCGCCGCGCTCCACGAGTCCCGCGCCGATCGTCATCCCATGCTCGAGGGACAGCCGGCGCACCTCTCGCGAGCTCGGGCCATCCGGCACCGGCTCGGCCAGCGCGGCGAATGCCTCTGACGAGAGCTTCCGCACGTGCCAGTAGCCCGTGATGCACATCTCCGGGAACACGATCAGCTCGACGCCGCGCTCCTTCGCCTGCTCGACGAAATGCCGCACGCGCTCGAGGTTGTACGGCTTGTCCCCCGCGAAGTGCTGGAACTGCACGGTGGCAACGCGGATGTCGCGCATCTCGCTCAGCCGCGCGGCAGCGTGAGCGTGAACGCAGAGCCGAGCCCCTCGAAGCTGCGCACACGGAGATCGCCGTTCATCCCGCGCGCCAGGTCGCGGCTGATCGGCAGGCCGAGCCCGAGGCCGTGCTCCTCGCCCGGGCCGCGCTGGATCTGGACGAAGGGATCGAAGATCTCGGCGTGCTTGTCGCGCGGAACGCCGCGCCCCGTGTCGGAGACGCGAAGATACACGAGGTCGTCCGGCTGGCCGGCCCGGCGCGGCGCATCGATCGAGATGCGTCCGCCCGGGTCGGTGAACTTCATCGCGTTCGAGAGGAGGTTGAGGAAGATCTGGCGCACCTTGTCCGCGTCGGCCGATACGCGGAGCGACGGCGGGATGTCCATCGTGAACGCAAGGCGTTTCGCCGCGAGCTGCGGCTCGATCGTCGGCACGACGGACGCCAGCACCTCACGCACGTCCACGGAGTGGATCTCGTACTCCACCCGCCCTGCCTCGAGGTGCGCGAAGTTGAGCACGTCGTTGATCAGCGACTGGAGCACGCGCTGGCTCCGCTGCACGCGCGCCAGCGTGTCCTTCTGCTCCTCGGTGATGGGCCCGCGCAGCCCCATCTCCAGCAACTGCACGTTTCCCTGAATCGCGTTCAGCGGGGTGCGCAGCTCATGGCTCATCGCCGCGAGGAACTGTGACTTCGCGAGGTTGGCGCGCTCCGCCTCCGAGCGCGCCTCCTGCGCTTCCCGCAGCGCGCGCTCGAGCTGCTCGCGCGCTCGCACCTGGCCCTCGTAGAGGTGGGCATTCTCCATCGCGACCGACGCCCACCCCGCGATGCCGACGATGAGGCGCTCATGTCGCTCGCTGAACATGTGCGTTGCCTCGTGCCCGAAGAACAACCCGCCCAGCGTGCCGCTCTCGCGCGAGAGGACCGGTACGGCAAGGTAGCTGCGGACGGGAAGATGTCCCTTCGGCATCCCGTGGTGCGGGCGATTGTGGCCGTAGCGATGGTCCTTCGTGATGTCGCCACTGCGCACGACCCCCGCGCCGCGGAACGTCGGCTCGAACACCGCCGTGTTGCGCGGCATCGGGAAGGTGGAGAACGCTTCGCGCGGCACACCGGAGAGTGTGTAGAGCGTGTACGACTCTCCGCGCTCGTCGAGCACGTTGTAGAAGAACGCCCCGAACTGCGCGCCGACGAGCTTCGTGGACTCGTCCGTGACCACCTGCACGATGCGGTGGACGTCCAGCTCCGTCGCGATCGTGCTGCCGATGCGCTCCAGTGTGCGCACCAGCTCGAACTCTTCCTGCTCCGGACTCAGTGGGCGCGCCAGGGGCTCGGTCGCGAGCACTTCCGTGGCGCGCACTACGATCGGTTCAGCCAATGACTTCAGCCCTCTGGCGTGCGAGCGCCTCGTCGGCCGGAGGAGTCGAGCCCCATGATACGGTAGTACTGGTCACGCGGCTCCATGGTCCACCCGTTTACTCCCTTCATCGGGAGTAACCACCCGTGCACGACGACGATCGCGCCGAGCATGACGCCCAGCAGCACGTACATCCAGCCACGCCCTGCCCACACCGCCAGACCGATCAGCAGTAGCACGCCGACGGCAGACTTCAGGAGACGGCGCGAGCGCGGCTGGTATTCCGAGAACCGTCCGAGAAACAGCTGGCCGAGCATGAGGAACGTCATCACGACCGCGACGTCGAACCAGTACGTGTCCGTTCGCCACATCGTCAGCGCACCTCGGCAAGATCAGCGCCGGTACAACGTGGGCGCTTCACGTACGGGCAACTTCCGCCCAGGCCGCGCGGCACTCCGGCCCGAGCAACGCTTCGAGTGGACGTGATGACGCACCGGTGAGCGCGCAGCTCTCCCTGAGCGCCTCGAGCACGTGTCGACGGACGAGAATCCGTTGTTCGTTCGTTCCCGAGGTGTACGCCCCCTCGACCACGGCGAGGAGCGCCGGCAGCTCGCCGCGCTTGTCGCGGTCGAGGAGCTGGTCGATCACGATCGCCAGGTCGGTGAGTGCATCGGCGAGCGCGGGAGGCTCACCGTCGGGCGATGCATCGGTCGTCGATCGCCACCAGGACTCGAAGCGCGGCGAGGAGCGCCGCAGGCGCGCGATGATCTCGGCGTCGGTCACGCCTTACCTCCGATGACCTCTGCGTGGTGGGGCACGGTGGACTCCCGGAAGGTTCCGGCTCCATTCTACGCGCCGGTTCATCGGATGCCATACCACCGGCGAGGTTCGCCCGTTGGGGGAGCCTCAGAGCCAGTGCTGCGCCGCCTTCCGCCCGTAGTACATCCCGACCCCCGTCCCGACCATGCTCACGGCAAAGGCCGTGAAGATCCCGACCGGGGCTCCGACGGCCCACCCCGCGTAGCCACCGATCGTCGCGCCAACGAACCCTAGCAGCTTCGTCATCTGCGTCTCCCTCGCTCCGGCTGCCCGGTTCACTCGGCCGGCGGGCGGTCACGCTCGGCGGGCAGCTTCCGTGGGATTGGACGAGGTCGGCTGTGGCCGGTCACTTCGAGCCGATCACAGCTCTGCCGAGTCGGGGCCCTCCGACTCGCCGCGCTCGACGAAGCGGTAGCTCGCGTTCCACGACGAAGTACACCTGCGCCGGCACCGACCCGGGATCACCCTGCTGCAGGAAGACCTGCACCTCGCCGAGATTCATCCCCGCCATCCGGAGCGGTTCACCCCAGGTGAAGCCGAGGGTGAAGCCGAGCCGCGACGTGTAGAAGTCGATCGCGCCGGCGGCAGAAGAACATCGCGCGTCCGCCCCCCGCCGACCAGCGTCAGCGTCGCTCGCCCGACTCCTCGCCCTGCTTCGCCTGCAGCTTCGCGCTCCAGCGCTGCGCCTCACCGATGCGCTCCACCTCGACAGCGATCGCGTCGACCGACTGCTGCAGCTGCTCCATCCGGGCGTCGCCGGCCGACACGGGCTGAAGCCGCTCCTCGCCGGGCCAGGCAGCCTCGTCGACGGTCCGCCGCGCGCGAGAGCGGAAGATCGCGATCAGGTACAGGGTGAGCGCGAACAGCGCCACATGCGCGCCGCCGTGCATCCATTCCTGCTCGAGGAGCGCGTAGACCGCCCCCGCCCCGTTCACGATCACTGATAGAGCCGCGACGGTCCACCCGATCTTCGCACGCAAGGTCATGGGGCACTCCAGAGAGGGATGTACTTCTCTACGAGGCTACGTGCCGGTGGTTTCCGCTCGTCATCCCGAGCGAGCGCATGTTATGGGGTCAGACCCCAGAAGGGTCTGACCCCTTCGCGAGACGGCGTTCTGTCATCCCGAGCGAGTGGAGCGAGTCGAGGGCTGCACCTACAGATCGCCGCGCCGGATTTTCACGCGGAGCACGCGGAGGATCGCGGAGGATCGCGGAGGACTGCTTTCGGGGTCGAGCTCCATGCACAGGCTCACCCGTCATATCCATCCACGACCCCAAAAGTCTTTAATGGTCCGGGGAGAGATCTCTCCACCACGCTCCGCGTCCTCCGCGGGCCCAGGCGCCAGATGGTCGACGTTGGCGCACCGCTCCGCGTGCTCCGCGTGAAACCGCAGCGCGCCAGAGCGTCCCGAGGCCTGCAACCAACTCACGAACTCACGGCTCTATCGCGCCGCGATCCTCGACCCCTGCTGATCGAACGGCTGCGCCGAGATGAAGTGGACCAGCGCGCCGACCGTGGCGAGGCCGGCGAAGTACGGGTTCGCGCTCCAGTTGCCGACGGCGCGTCCACACCGTTCGACGAGGCTCGGGATCAGCTCCTCGACTTCGTCGAGATCTACGCCGAGATCGAGGGTGAAGCGATCCGTCGGCCGAAGTGGGATCGCCGGTCCACGCAGCGCGGTCAGGGGCAGCACCGCCTCCCACACGACGCGAATCGCCCACGGGTCGACCGGCGCTGGGCCACACAGGTCGAAGGCGCGCACGAACGAGCCGAAGTCCTCGTTCGGTCGCGACGGCCGTTCGATCGCGAAGCGGCGCTTGCGTGGTCGATCGTACAACCAGCCGAGGCCGAGGATGCTCCCGATGAGCACCAGCGAGCCGAGCGGTTGGACGACGAGCGCGTAGACCAGACCGACGGCGCAGACACCAAGCACCGCCCATCCGTGCCACGTAGTAGCGGCAGGCTCTCGGGCCGGCGACAGCCAACGAGAAACGTGCAGTCGTGTCATGAGGAGGAGGTCTCCTGACGCGGAACTCAGCGGCGCCGCCGAGGAGGACGCCCAGAAACTGTAAAGCAAATGCTGCTGCCGCTAGACTCCACGTCACAATTGGGCCTTCGGCCTACGGTCGTGACGGCTGCGGCGGCGTCCTCTCGCGCGCCGCTGGTCCTCATGTCAGAGTATGGCATGACCATCTCCCTCCGTACACTCGCCGCCGCGGCGCTCGCCGCTGCCCCCCTCCTCCCGCTCGCGGCGCAGGCCCAAGGGGCGCAATCCCCTCCCCGCGCGATCATGGCCATCTTCGCGCACCCGGACGACGAGCGCGTCGTCGGACCGCTCCTCTCCCGCCTCGCGCGCGAGGGCCGCGAGACGCACCTCGTCATCGCCACGGACGGCGCCAAGGGGGTGACCGACTTCGCGCGCATCCCCGCCGGCGCTGCCCTCGCTGCGGCACGTGTGAAGGAAGCCACCTGCGCCGCGAACCGGCTCGGCGTGAAGCAGCTTCACATCATCGGCCTCCCCGACGGCGGCCTCGCGTCGTTCAACGTGCTGGGCAAGCTGCGCAACCGGCTGGTCGCGATCATCGATTCGGTGAAGCCCGCCGCGATCCTCACCTTCGGTCCGGAGGGGGGCACCGGCCATCCCGACCATCGGCTCGTCGGCGACGTCGTGACCCAGATCATCCAGGGCGATGCACGCTTCGCGAATGTGGACCTGCTCTACGCGTCGCTGCCGTCTGAGCGCCTGCGTACCGCGCCGCCGGCGGAGCCCACGGTGAACGGAATGGCCGAATCCTACCTGACCGTTCGCGTCCCCTTCGCGGAGCAGGACCTCGTCGCCGGCCGCGAGGAGTACGCCTGCCACAAGAGCCAGTACACGCCAACCCAGATGGCCGCGGTGAATGCGTACCTCGCGCACGCGTGGAACGGCACGGTGTGGCTGCGTCCCTGGACCGGCACGCTGCGCGATGCACAGCTCTTCAAGTCCCTGACGACGTCGTCGCGATAGCGGACATGCGGGGATGCGGGTGCGCGGAACGACGCCCGCGAACAAATCTGGAACCAATCGGGGTCAGACACCGTGGTGTCTGACCCCGATTGACTCGATCGACTCCGACCCCAACGAGGCGTCAGTCCGCGCGCTGAATGTCGAGCTCGAGGTCGAGGCGCTCGGCGAGTCGCCGGATGCCGCTCGCGACGAACTCGCGGTAGCCGCCGTCCGGAAGCTGGTCCAGATGCACGGCCGCGCGCTTGACCGCCGACACCGCCGACTCGCGCTCGCCGACTCTCTCGTGCGCGTCGGCCAGATTCAGGTACAGCGACGCGAGGAACCCCTCCGCTCGTCTGTCCAGCACGAGCTCCGCGTGATGCACGGCGAGCGCGTTCCAGTGCAGGGTGTCGGCGGGCGTCGGCTGATGTCGGGCGACGAAATGCGCGGCGATCGCCGCCTCGAAGTCGTCGGTCCGCGACGCCCACGCTTCCTCGAACAGACGCATCGCCTCGTCCGGCGATCCTTCCATCGCCATCCCCTCGGCGCAAAGCGCGACGACTCGGTTCGTCGGATCGATCATTCCCTCACTCCTCCTCGACGACGTCGCTCACCTCGGGGGCCGCCGAGAGAGTGTCCTTCACCGCATCGAAGACGTGCTCGAGCGCTTCAGTGGCGTCGGGCCGCCCACGGAGCTTCTCGAAGAACCCGCGCTCCGTGAAGCAGAAGACCTGCCACGTATTGCTGGTCTCTCCATTCGTGCACACCACGTGCACCCCCTTGTCTCCCGACTTCACGCCCACGCACCAGCCGAAGTCTTCGGCGAACGCCTCACCGCTCTCGATGCCCCGCGTGCCGAGCTGCTTCGACAGCCACTGCGCGAGCGACTTGCCGTAGATCCCCGGGTTCGTCTCGGCGTCCTCGCCGGGCGCGATCGGGAACGCGGAGGAGTGGAAGGTCAGGATCGGTGACTGTTTCATCGAGGTTCCGAGCTGGGGGCCGTGTACATACATCGGACGAGTGGCGGGCGCACGAGCCACTTCCGAGAGTCGGCTGCCGTAGCCTTGGCGACGACGGAACGCGGATCTTGAACGGCGGTCACGCGGAAAGGGCAGAATCTCCCTTGGCTTCGGCAACAGATTGACGCGGAGCTCGCGGAGCGGTGCGCCGAGGCCGGGCCCACTCACCGCGGGGGAGGACGCGGAACGTGATAGAGAGATCTCTCCGCCGGACCCTCAGCAATTTTGGGTTCGTGGATGGATATGGCGGGTGAGCGTGTGCGTGGGGCTCGACCCGGAAGGCAGTTCTCCGCGGCCTCGCTCCGGAGTGACAGGAGCTCACTCCTCGTCGAGCGCCAGCGGTCGCGCGACGAGCTCCAGCTCGTCCTCGAGAAACTCGGCCAGCCAGAGCGACTGCCCGTCCGCCGTCGAGTGTTCGACGAGGAGAATCCCCTCCCCCACGTCCGCGACGACGTCGCCCTCCTCGCCGACGTGCGGCTGCTGGGGCGACTTCGCGGCGCTCGTCACCTCGCGCTCGGAGACGAGGAGGCGAACGACGCGGACCCGGTCGTCGACCTGGAGCGGCTTCCCCTCAGCCACGCGACTCCGTGATCCTGGCCGGCCCGACGCGGGCGATGTGTGCCTCGAACTCGCGATCGAGCGCCGCGCGTCGCTCGCGCCACTGAGCGCGGATCTCGTGCTCGTCGAGCCCGCGCCAGTATGCGGGCGACAGCACCGGTGCCGCGTGCTCGACCGCGAGCAACACGACCCCCGACGGATGCGACGAGGGCGTCGTGTCGCCATACACACGACGGAGCGCCTCGTCGTACACCGCGCTTCCCGCGTGGTGAAGCGTCACCGTGCCCGAGAAGCGATAGCCACGACGCGAGAGCTGATCCACCACGTTGAGCTCCAACTGGGGCGAGTGCTCCAGATTCGTGCGCGTTTGCGGCGAGGCGATGTCGAGGAAGAAGAGATGCTCGTCGTCCCACACGCGGATCGTCCCCTTGGGCGAGAGGTTCGGCCGCCCCTCGGGCGTCACGGTCGCGGCGAAGCAGAGCTGGCTGACCTCGATCACCGCGCGCATGTCGGGAGTGATGATCGTCACGCTGCTACCGTCGCACGCGCGATGCGCGGCCCGCAGGATCGCGGACCGCGATCCGGCCGCGCCATGCGCCGTGCAGAAGGAAGACACCGCCACAGACGACCACGACGCTGAGGAGTGTGAGGACCGTCGCTGTCCATGGCATCCCGTGCACCGCGTGCCGCATCTCGAAGGCACCCACGGCGACGCCGGCGATCACGGCAGCGGCGCCGATGATACCGAGCAGGATTCGAAGGGCGAAGCCGAGCGCCAGCTCTCGCATCCGGGTGTCATGAAGGACAAGTGCTGATCACTCGCGGGGCTCGGTATGGCAGAAGTCAGCGGTGATGCCCCAGCCACCAGTACGCCGCCACCGACGCGAGTATGATCACGACCGCGCCGATGACATACTGCCAGCGGGTCGGCTTGTCTACGCCCGGCGTCAGCTTGTCGCCGCCTGGCTCCAGCTTGTCGTCATCCGCCATCGAGCCTCCTCCGGTTTGGCTATCAGGCGTCGTCTCGCGAGAAGGGCTTGTACACCTTCGCCGCGCTCGGACAGCTCACCGTCGCATTGAAGTTCGCGAACAATCCATCCGGATTGTTCTTCCACGCCCACACGTGGAGATACCAGATGTTGAGGTTGTCTTCGCGGTGCATCGTCTGGCCCATCCACACCGGGGCCACCGAGTCGCGCGGATACATGCGATAGGGGATGATGAACTCCACGCCGTTCAGCCGATAGGCGCCGTCGGGCGCCCGCTCGTAGAGCAGGATCTGCGGCTTGTCGATGCTGAGCGTCGGCGCGAGGTAGCCGCGATTCACATGGTGATAGCCCATCGCGCCGTGATGCTCGTGCACGAGGCAGTCCGCCACGGTGCGTGGATAGCCGGCGGCGACGGCAGAGTCGAGACTCTGATATGGCCGCGTGGCGGTACGGAGACGGAGGAGGTCGGCGTCGACGCGCGGGTCGCCGGTGGAACCCACGGCGGACTGCGTGGTCCTGGAACACGCCGCCAGCGCGATCGCCGCGAGAAGGATGGGGACTGTGCGTTTGGTCATGGCGGAGATGACCTCCGGACCGTGCCGAGCGTTACAGTCCCATCCCAGGTCTCAATCGCGCGCGAACGCGGCCACCGCCTCCTTCTCCAGGTCGAAGTACTTGTCGTCACCGACATCGACGGCGACGCCGAGGATGGTGCCGTCCGCGAAGGGATTTGTCCCCTCGTACTCCTTGCTCACGCGGTCCGCGCTGTCGAAGCCGACGCACAATCCGTCGCCGCACAGCGTGAAATGTCCTGGCTGCGTCTTCATCGGGCCCTCCGCCACGACCTTCTCGTCGACGAAGAGCTGCATCTTCCCGATCGACTCGCCGTACTTCCCCGACTTCTCGCGCGTGAACGCCATGCCCACCGCGTGCTTGCCGCGGTCGAGCGACTCCTTCGACACGAACTTCTGCTCCTCGATGCCAAGGAAGTTGTACACGTAGTACAGCAGGCGGTCCTTGATGAACAGCGTGTGTCCACCAAAGCGCGAGCCGTGGGCGAAGATCACACCGTGCGAGTCCGACGTCAGGCCCACGTCGGCGATGATCTTGTACGACCGACCACGGATGTTGACTGCGACGCCTTCCGGCACCGGTGACGTGTGCGGGAGGTAGATGTAGCGCGAACGCAGGGGCTCTTCGCGCGGCCTCTCCATGCCGAGGAGCTCGACCGGCGTCCGGTCGTCCAGCGGGAGGACGAAATTCGTGTCCGCCTCCTCGAACCATGCGTCCACGAGCGCCTTGAGCTTGTCGGGATGCTCCTTCGCGAGATCCTTCGATTCGGACCGGTCGACGTCGACGTGGTACAGCTCCCACTGATCCTGGTCGAAGTGTCCCGCACCGCTCGTCGGCGTGTGCAGCGCCGCCGCCTTCCACCCGTCCTCCCACATGCCGCGCGTGCCGAGCATCGCGTAGTACTGCCGCTTCTTCTGCGTCGGCGCTTCGGCGGCCTCGAAGGTATAGCGCATCGAGACGCCGTTCAGCGGATACTGCTCGACGCCGCGATACACCTTCGGCATCTCGAGGCCGACGACGTCGAGGATCGTCGGCACGATGTCGGTCGAGTGATGGTACTGATGCCGCACCTCGCCCTTCGCCTTGATCCCCTTCGGCCAGTGGATCACGAGCGGATCGCAGGTGCCGCCGGCGAACTGTGAGTAGCGCTTGAACATCTGGAATGGCGTGCTGAACGCCACGGCCCACCCGGTGGGATAGTGATTGTAGGTATCTGGCCCGCCGAGTGTGTCCAGGTACCTGAGGTTCTCCTTCAGGTCGTCCGGATAGCCGTTGAAGAACTTGTTCTCGTTGACGGAGCCGTTCGGCGTCCCCTCGCCCGACGCACCGTTGTCCGCGCAATAGAAGATGATCGTGTTGTCGAGCTGGTTCGTACTGGTGAGATAGTCGATGATCCGTCCCACCTGCGCGTCGGTGTACTCGGAGAAGCCGGCGTATACCTCGGCCATGCGCGAGAAGAGCTTCCTCTCGTCGTCGTTCAGCTCACTCCACGGGCGCACGGCGTCGAGCTTGTTCGTCGCGGCCACCTCCGGCGGCAGCGGATTGATCGGCGTGAGCGCCGTGTCCTCGGGCAGGATCCCCTTCTCCTTCATTCGCGCGAGAACCCACTCGCGATACGCCTCGTAGCCGTCGTCGAACTTCCCTTTGTACTTGTCGGCGTACTCCTTCGGGGTGTGGTGCGGTGCATGGTTGGCGCCGGGACAGAACCACATGAACCACGGCCTCGACGGGTTCGCCTGCCGGTGGTCGCGCAGCATCTTGAGCGCCTGGTCGGCGAGGTCCTTCGACAGGTGGTAGCCCTCCTCCGGCGTCTGCGGCTGCTCGATGAAGTGGTTGTCCTCGACCAGATCCGGATACCAGTTGTTCGTCTCGCCGCCAAGGAAGCCGTAGAAGCGATCGAAGCCCTTCTGCAGGGGCCACTCCGACTTCGTGCCACCGCTGGAGATGTCTTCCACCGGGACGTTGTGGTTCTTCCCAAGCCAGAAGGTGCTGAAGCCGTTGTCCTGCAACACCTGTCCGATCGTCGCGCACTCGGCGGGGAGCCGCCCCGCGGCACCCGGGAATCCATCGGACGCTTCCGTGATGGACGCGCACCGATTGACGTGGTGGTTGCGGCCGGTGAGGAAGGTGGACCGGGTCGGCGAACAGAGCGCCGTCGTGTGCCACTGCGAGTAGCGGAGCCCGTCGTCCGCCAGCTTCTGCAGCGTGGGCATGTTGATGCGTCCGCCGAACGGAGACCACGCCGCCAATCCCGTGTCGTCATATAGAACGATCAACACGTTGGGCGCCCCCTTCGGCGCCTTCGGGAGTGCGAACGCGGACCAGTCGGGCTTGGAGTCGCGAACGTCGAGCTTGATGACGCCGTTGAACTTCTTCTTCGCCATGTGCGCCTCCGCGCGAACGGACACGGATGTGGGCGGCGCGCACGTGGGGAGACCGTGCCAGGCCGCATCACAAAGCACACAACCTTCCTGTGCCGAGCGTGTGCCTCAATTGGGCGGTGTGCCTAAATCGTACTAGCGCGCGATCGAGGTCGTACGGAACGTTCGTCACCCCAGCTCGCCGCTCGCCCCTTCTCTCCGGTGGCGCTCATGACTGCTTCGCGCTTCGTCGACGTGTTGGCGTTGTCCGCCGTGGCGATGTCCGTTGCTTCCGCACAGACGGCGTCGCCGACCAGAGGCTGGCCAACCACGACGCCGCAGGCCGTCGGACTCGACGCGAAGGTGCTCGCCGGCCTCGACTCGGAGATCACGTCTGGCCGCTACGGCAGCGTCGACCGCATGCTCGTCATCCGACACGGGCGCGTGGTGATCAACGCGTGGAACATCCCTCCGGCGCGCACGGGTCTTCCGCGTTCGGTCGTGATCGCGCGCATGATCTCGGCGATCGTCGATCAGTAAGTCAGAAGGGGATGGAGGCGCAGAGCCTTGGCTCTTCCACGACGGAACGCGGATTTTGAACGGCGATCACGCAGAAAGGGCAGGACGTGCTTGGGCTGTTCAACGGCAGGGCCCCGGATTTCCCCGGATCGACCGCCCGTCGTTCAAGAGGCCGAGAGGAAGATCCGGCCTCGGGATGACAGCGCCAACTCCGTCAGAAGCCGTAGAGTCGCGCCGGATTCTCGACGAGGATCTTCTGGCGCGTCGCCGCGTCGGGGGCCCACACCGCGAGCTGATTGAGCACGCGGCCGTCGTCCACGGGCAACGGGGGCGCGAGGTCGGTCGGGCTGCGCCGCGGACGGCGTGCGCCATCGGGATGTGGCCAATCGCTTCCCCACAGCACGCGCTCGGGGTTCGCCGCGATCAGCGCCTGTGCGAGGGGCGTGACGTCGGCGTAGTCGGGCGCGCGCGTCGAGCTGCGGTACGCCGCCGACACCTTCACGTACGCCCGCCCCGACTTCACCAGGCGCACCAACGAGGAGAACCCGGGCTGATCGACGCCACGCGCCGCGTCCGCCTGCGCGAAGTGGTCGAACACCACCGTCCCGGGACCGGCCAGCACATGCTCCTCCATTGCCTCGACGATCGGGAGCCGCGTGTTGACCTGCAGATGCCATCCCATCGCCGCCGCGCGCTTCGATGCGAGACGAAATCGCTCGACGGCGACTGCCGGTTCGGTCGTGCCCTGCTGCTCGAAGTTCAACCGGAAGCCGCGGATCCCGCCGCGCTGCAACCGCTCGAGCTCCGCATCCGGCGCATCGAGCGCGATGTTTCCTATTCCGCGCGCGCGCGGCCCGAGCTGCTGAATGGCATCGAGCGCGCAGTCGTTGTTCGTCCCGTACACGGACGCCGAGACGATCACGACGCGGGTCATGTGAAGTGCGCGAACGAGCTCGCGCACACCCTCCACCGGCGCGGGCGGAGGGGTGTACCCTCGCTCGGGGGACATGGGAAATCGCGCTACGTCGCCGAAGACGTGCACGTGACAGTCGCACGCCCCGCGCGGCACGGGGAAGTTGACTGGTGTGTCGCTCGCCTGAGCGTCGGAAGCCGACACGCCTGTCATGCGCCGGTGCATCGCGACAGCGCCGGTCGCCAGCGCGAGCAGCATCTCCCGCCTCGATACCATCAGCGCACCGCGCGCTTCACGAGCGCACTGATTCTTGCCTCGGCCGCAGGCGTCAGCTCCTTCAGTGCGAACGCGGTCGGCCACATCTCGCCGTCGTCGAGCGCCGCCGAGTCACTGAAGCCGAGCGTCGCGTAGCGCGACTTGAACTTCTTCGCGTCCTGGAAAAAGCACACAACTTTGCCATTCTTCGTGTAGGCCGGCATCCCGTACCATAGGCGCGCAGTCAGACCGGGTGCAGCGGCGGTGATGAGGGCATGAATGCGTTCGCCCATGGCGCGGTCTTCGGGCGCCATCGCAGCGATCTTCGCCAACACTTCGCTCGTGCCGTCGGCGCCGGCCGGGCGCGAGCGTGCTGCCTTGAGCTCACGCGCATGCTCGCGCATCGCGGCGCGCTCCTCTGCCGTAAAGCCTTCGCCGCCCTTCGAACTTAGCGTCGATCTGGCAGTCGTCGCCGCCTTCTTCGATGATTTCTTCGCAGCCATGGTGTCGAGCCCTCGAGGCACACGCGGGATGGGGATTTGACTCGAGTGGTCACATTCGCTCGCCGGCCGGTCGCCCTCGTACTGCGTACAGGAGAAAGCCACCGCTGAGCAACGCCACAACGGCGCCGTAGCGCGAGAGCGACGCATGCAGTGTCTCCCATTCGAGGACGGCGCGCGCGTGCTCCGGTCCCATGAGTATCGCCGCGAGACCTTGAAAGCACATCAGGGCTCCCAGCACACGCACGATCCTGGGCCAGCGCGCGCTTGGCGCTGCCAGGATCAGCACGAGGCCCATCGCTACGCGCACCGTCCCGGCCGTGTAGAGTCGCGCCGGCGTCGCGAAGTACGACCGGCGAAGCTCGGTGAGCGTCTCGGGGTCCACGAGACCCACGACACCGACGCCGAGCGTGACGAGCGCGACGAGCAGCGCTGCGCCCGCTCCTACGCGTGCGTCGCCTGGCATGCTCGTGCGCGACATCCAGTGCCGCATCGTCATCACCCCCAGCACAGCGGCGCCAGCGATCACCGCACCTTCGACATCGGGCAGCAAGTCCGTCAGGCTGCAATGGCCGGTGCGACTCGCGCCTTCTTCCAGCTCGACGAGAACGCCAAGGGCGACGGTCGCCAACAGGCTCCAGCTGGCTGCCCGTCTGTCGAACTTGTCGAACAGGAGCGCCGTCAACAGGAAGAAGATGCCAAACACCACGATGTGTGGCAGCTTCGTAATCGATGCGTTCACGGTGGCGAGCGTCAGACGCGTGTCACACGCCGGAGCTACGAGGTGAAAGCCGACGCGCGCCGGAATCCGCAAGACGGCGACGAAGGCGAATGCGCCATAGATCCAGCGCCGTCGGGGCCAAAGCCAGCGAATGACCGCCTGCATGCCGAGATGGGGGATTCCGCGCGGTCAAGGAAGCGGCCGAGCCAGCTTCGCATCGCCTGGTATCGCTCTGCCACTGAACAGTATCAAGCACCCCAAGGCTTGCGGCAAGGCCTCCGGGGGAGCTCAAACTTCGCGCTCATTCTGACCGGGGAGTTTCGATGATCGAACATGCCGTGGTGATCGCCGGAGGCGGGCCGACGGGATTGATGCTCGCCGCCGAGCTGGCGCTGGCGAAGATCGACGTGGCCATCGTCGAGCGACGCGCCAGCCAGGCGCTCGCCGGCTCACGCGCGGGAGGACTGCACTCGCGCACAATGGAGATCCTCGATCAACGCGGCGTCGGCGATCGGTTCGTCTCGGCGGGACAGACGTATCCTGTCGCGGGCTACGCGATGACCTTCCTCGACATCAGCGACTTCCCGAGCCGGCGCAACTACGTGCTCGGGCTGACGCAGAACCACATCGAGCGCATCATGGCCGAGTGGGTCGCGGAGCTCGGCGTGCCGATCTACCGCTCGCGTGACGTCACCGGGTTCACGCAGGACGACGCCGGCGTCGACGTCGCGCTCTCCGATGGGGAGACGCTCCGCGCGGAATACCTCGTCGGATGCGACGGCGGGCGCAGCGTGATCCGCAAGACGGCCGGCATCGACTTTCCCGGATGGGACCCGACGACGAGCTGGTTGATCGCCGAGGTCGAGACGACCGAGGAGCCGGAGTGGGGATTCCGCAACGACGCACGAGGCAGCCACGCCATCGGCCGGCGGGGGAAGGACGCGCCGATCGGGATGGTGCTCACGGAGCCGCATCTCCCGACATCACCCGATGAGCCGACGCTGCGCGATGTGAGCGAGGCGCTCATCGCCGTCTACGGGAAAGACTTCGGGATCCACAGCCCGATCTGGATCTCGCGCTTCACCGACATGAGTCGCCAGGCTGCCAAATACCGCGAACGGCGTGTGCTGCTCGCCGGTGACGCGGCGCACGTGCACCCGCCGCAGGGCGGCCAGGGGCTCAACATCGGCATGCAGGACGCCATGAATCTCGGATGGAAGCTGGCGCAGGTGGTGAAGCGCGCGTCGCCGGAGAGCTTGCTCGATACGTACCACACCGAGCGTCATCCGGTGGGCGCGCGCGTACTGCGCAACACGATGGCGCAGGTCGCGCTTCGCCGTCCCGACGACCGCAGCAAGGCACTGGGCGAATTCGTCACCGAGCTGCTGAAGATGAACGAGCCGCGCAAGCGCATCGTCGGGGAGATCTCCGGGCTCGACGTGCACTACGAGCTCGGCGAAGGGCATCCGCTGCTCGGGCGCCGCATGCCCGATCTCGATCTCGAGATCGCCGACGGGCCGGTGCGCGTCTACAGTCTGCTGCACGACGCGCGGCCCGTGTTGATCTCACTCGGTGAGCGACTCGACGTCGACCTCGCGCCGTGGGCCGATCGGCTTCGCGTGATCGATGCAGAGTACGACGGCGCGTGGGAGCTTCCGGTGATCGGGACCGTCCCTGCTCCATCCGCCGTGCTCGTTCGACCGGATGGTTACGTCGCCTGGGTGGGCGACCACACTGCGGTGAACCTCACGGACGCGCTCACGGCGTGGGTCGGCGAGCAGGACATCGCCGGGCAGGTGCAATGACATCTGCGTTGCACTCCGCTCACACGGCTTCGCTCAACACCTCCCGCAGGATCCGCGTCGCATCGAGCAGTCGCTGAGGCTCGGCGCAGCCGAAGCCAAGCAGCAGCCCCTGTCGCCTGGCGGGCGCCACGTAGCTGGTGGAGAGTGCAAGCGTCGCGACACCGCGACGGCCGAGACGCGCCGCCACCTCGCGATCGTCCACGCCTTCGGGAAGCAGGACCGTCACGTGGAGCCCGGCATCGGAGTTGTGGACCTCCACCAGATCGCTACAGTGAAGGGCCAGACCGCGTAGCAGCGCATCGCGTCGCTCCAGATATGCACTCCGCATGCGTCGTAGATGCCGCGCGAAGTGCCCCTGCTTGAGGAATTCCGCGAGCGCCCGCTGGTACAGCGTCGGCGTGAACAGGTCGAATGCGAATCGCGACTCGAGGAATCTCGACCAGAGGGCCGGCGGCACGACGACGTACCCCACGCGCAGCGCCGGAAAGAGCGCTTTGCTGAACGTGCCCATGTAGATGACGCGATCGTGTGTATCCAGGCCCTGCAGCGCGCCGACGGGACGACTGATGTATCGGAACTCGCTGTCGTAGTCATCCTCGAAGATCCAGGCGTCGTGGCGCGCCGCCCAGTCGAGCAACGCGAATCGACGGCTGGCCGACATCGTCGCGCCGAGGGGGTACTGGTGCGATGGCGTCACGTACACGGCGCGGATGTTCGCCCCGCGACGCTGGAGCCTGGCGACGTCCAGCCCTTCGTCGTCCACCGGCACCGGCACGAGTTGCGCGCCCGCGTCCCGCAGCGCGCGATGGGCGCCGAAATAGCCTGGCTCCTCGATGGCCACGCGGTCATTCGGCTCGAGCAAGGTGTTGGCGGCGAGCCGGAGCGCCGCCTGCGATCCGGAAACGATGAGGACCTGATCGGCCACGCACCGGACTGCTCGCGATGCACGGAGATGCTCGGCGATTGCGACGCGAAGGCTGCGCAGGCCGGCCGGATCGCAGTACGCCAGCTGTTCCGTCGTCTCCGTGCGCAGCTGACGCGCGACGAGCTTCGCCCACGCGGCGTGCGGAAAGAGGTCGAGCGCCGGAATCCCCACCTGGAATGGCACCAGCGGCAGGCGCCAACTGGTCAGCGACGGGTGATTGGGAACGACACGCTCGCGGGTGCTCGGGTCGTTCCGCAGCACCGGCGTCGGTCGCCCGACGGCGGGGGTGCGCAACAGCAGGTCCGGAATGTTGTTGCTGACGAAGGTGCCGGAACCGGTTCTGCCGACGAGATACCCCTCGTGCAGCAACTGCTCGTAGGCGCTCAGTACCGGCAGCCGCGAGACGCCGAGGTCCGTCGCGAGACCTCTCGTGGACGGGATCCGCTGCCCGGGGCGCAACCGCCCGTCGAGAATGGCGCGGCGCAATCCATCGGAGATCTGTCGGAAGATCGGCACGTCGACGTTCCGGTCGACGGGAAGGTGCAGTGTCGCCATGAGTCACCTGGTGCGGAGCCAAAAGTGGCTATGCCATATGAGTGGGAAATGGCGATGGCGAAAGTACCGATCGATTGAATATTGCGCGAGGCTCACCGCTCCCGGGCACGCCTCACCGAGGCGGGCCTCACAGGAGTGCCGCATGACGTAACCAGGAGGCTGTCGTGGCCAGCAGCATCGCACTCTCCGAGCAGATCGCGCTCCCGTCGACGATCGCGGCGCGACTGATATCCGTCGGCCGATTGTTCGTCGGTCTCGCCCTGCTCGGACTCGGCGCCGAGCACTTCGTCTTTCGACAGTTCGTGACCGGCCGCGCGCCCGCCTGGCCCGCCGGTGTTCCGGGCGAGCTGGCGTGGGCCTACGGGTGGGGAGTCGTGGTCATGCTGGTGGGACTGGCCATTCTCACTCGCCAATGGGCACGGCCGGCGGCGCTCGGATTAGGAGTCGTTGTCTTCTTCTGGGCGCTGCTTCGACACATCCCCGTCGTCGCCGCCGATTCACTGATCGGCGGGAACTGGACCTCGGCGGGCAAGGCACTGGTGTTCTTCGGAGGCTCGTTCGCGATCGCCGCCACATTCCCACCCCTTCAGCGGGCCACGCCTGGCGGGGGGCGGCGATTCGCGAACGAGACCGACGGCTTCGTCAGCCTTGGCCGGTACTGTCTCGGCAGCTTCCTGATCCTCTGCGGCATGCAGCACTTCAAGTTTCTCGCGTTCGTCGCCACGCTGATTCCGGCGTGGTTCCCGGGGAATGCGGTGCTGTGGAGTCAATTCGCCGGCGTATTGCTGCTCGCCTTCGGCGTCGGTCTCCTGTTCGCGCGCACTGCTCCGTTGGCCGCGCTGCTGACAGGGCTGATGATCTTCTCGTGGTTCTGGATCGTGCATCTGCCGCGCATTCGCACGAGCGTCAGCGACGGCATCGCTGTCTTCGAAGCGCTGGCGTTCTCGGGCATTGCGCTGGTCATCGCCGGAGCGCTGGTGCAACGCAAACGCCGCGAGGCGGGTCTCCCGTCGTGACGAGGCGCGGCGCGACGGCAGCGCGGCGTTCAGGCGCGGACATCGACAGCGACTGGATGATGACGACCGATCGGGGCTTTGTCAGAACAATCAGGGAGCAGACATCGACCGCGGCGCCCGGACGATCCGTCGAGGCGCGCTTTCACGGGGTGCGATATCAGGTGAAAGACGTGAGGCGCTCGGTCGAGTTCTACGCGAGGCACCTCGGCTTTCAGATCGACCATCAATGGGCTCCGGTGTACGCGACACTGCGCCTCGGCCCTCTCTACCTGTTGCTGACCGGCCCCAGCGCGACGGGCTCTCGTCCGGTGCGCGATGGACGTGTCCAGGGACCGGGCGGCTGGAATCGCGTCGTGCTGCGCGTCGACAATCTCCCGGCGTGGATCGACAAGCTGAAGAAGGGCGGCGTGCAGTTTCGGAACGCGATGGAAACCGGTCCGGGGGGACGCCAGATCCAGCTGGAAGATCCGGACGGCAACTCCGTCGAGCTGTTCGAGCCAGCAGCGTAACGCCCGGGGTCAGATTCCGGGGTCAGATTCCGGGGTCAGATTCCTTCGGTGTCTGACCCCTTCTTCTCACACGACGTCCACGCGCTGCGGCTGCGCGATGCCGATGCGCCCCGATGCGTCCACCCCGACGGTGTGCACGTAGAAGTAGACGTCCTCGTGCCCCTTGGAGGGCATCGTCGACGATGACGCCGAGAGGATGAGCAGGTCGCCGCACTCGCCCATCCAGTCGATGTGGCGATGACCGTGCATCACGAGAGCGCGCCGGCCGACGCCGAGCAGATGCCGCGTGAACCAGTTGCCGTTGATCAGCGTCGTGCCGATACGCTCGGCGAGCGCGTGGCCGAGCTTCGGATGCTCGACGATGTGGTGATGCAGGGCGATGATCCACGCCGCGCGCGGATACTGCGCCATCGCCTTGTCGAGGGCCTGCACTTCACCGCGGGGGACGAGGCCCAGCGCGTTGGTGAACGAGAAGTGCGTCTCGGCATTCGAGTTCAGGGCGATGATGCCGAGTCCGTCTTCGCTTTCCGGCGCGATGACCATCGGGAAGGCCTTGATCCACGCCGCGTCGGTCGCCTTCGCGCGCCGGCGCGAGCCTTCTTCGGCGAACGCGCGCACGTTGTCCCCGTACGGCGCGAGCGCATCATCCAGCGTATCGGTGACGCGCCGCTGCTCCAGGTCGACGACGCGCGTGTGCTCACCCTGCATCGCCGCCAGCGTCGAGAGCGTGCGCACTTGTCGTAACCGCTTCTTCGGACTCGTCGGCAGGTCGAGTCGCGCCGGGTTGGCGCGGTCCACGATATTGACGTCGTGGTTCCCCGGCATGGCGATCATCAGCTCGGCCAGTCGCGGAAATGCCTCGAGGGTCTCGAGCAGCTCGCCGAATTCGGCTGACGTTCCCGCGTCGGTCAGGTCGCCCGTGATGACGATGGCATCGAGCGGCTCGCGGCGATGCACTTCGTCGAGCCGACGAAGCGCCGTCAGGAAGTTGTCGTTGCCTCGCGGGCCGGCGCGCCCGCTGCCGAGTCGGAAGCCGAACCGCTCGCCGACGACGTGAATGTCGGAGAGGTGGGCGACGCGCCACGTCCGCACGAGCTCCTCCCGCGCACGGAACCTGGTGACGAGACGCGGTTGCGGCATCGCGACGTCCGTGATGCCCCACACCAACGCGGACGCGGCGAGGTACGCCGCCGCGACGGCGGTCGCATTCGCCAGCGCCGGGACGATGAGCCGATGGGGCACCTTCAGGTCGCCGAGTACGGCGGACCAGCGCGTGTGCGGCCAGACGAGCCAGACGACGACCAGCGCGAGCGCGCAGAGCAGCAGCGCCGCGAGAATCTTGGCGGCCACCCGCACGCGAATCTCCTTCGTCTCCGTCGCCGCGTCACTTGTCAGGCGGCCACCCAGATGCAGCAGCCCTTCACGGAACGTCACGTAGGCCGGCTGGATCGCCATCGCGTTCAACGACCAGAAGGCACTCTCGACGAGGCGGAACAGCTTCTTCCCTCCGAACCATCCCACGGCGAGCAGGAAGGCGAGGAAGGCGAGCGCACCGATCCCGCGAACGCCGTTCGCCGAGACCTTGTTCCACCACACAGTGGCGAGCAACGGCGTGATGCCGAGCAGCAACGCCGGAACGACGACGAGCAGGAAGAACGCAGCGGCAAACTTCGGCAGGCTGACCTCCACCAGGAGGTTGCCGGCGATCGCGAGCAGCGACCGGCTCTCCGTGCTCGACGCATCCGCCTCGATGTCGCCGTCGCGCGGATCCACCAGCGGCGGATGGCGCTCGTCGGGAGCGTGAAGCGCAGCTACCGGGCGGCGGAGTGCCATGCGTCGCTTGCCCCACTGATCACGAACTGCATCGCGATGGCGGCGAGCAGCAGGCCCATGATGCGCGTCATCACGCGGATGCCGGTCTCCCCCATCCGGAGCACCACCTTGTCGCCGACCCGAAGGACGATCCAGGCGATCGCCATCGTGACGAGGATCGCCACGAACACCGCAATCTTCTCCGACATCCCCGACGCCTGGCTGGACAGCACCATGATCGTCGAGATCGCACCTGGCCCGGCGAGCATCGGCATGGCGAGGGGAGCGAGGGCGACGTCTTCCTTGGTCGCGCCTTCGGTGATCTCCTGCTGCCCCTCCTGCGTGCGGCGCTCGCCATGCAGCATGTCCATGGCGACGACCCAGAGAATCAGCCCGCCCGCCACGCGAAACGCGTCGATGGTGATGCCGAAGACGCTGAAGATCTGCCGGCCCGCGACGGCGAAGGCTATGAGGATCGCTGCAGCCGAGATGCATGCCCGGCGCGCCGTCCGCGCCCGGCGCTCCGCCGTGTCCTTCTGGGTGATCACCAGATAGGTCGGGATCACGGAGATCGGGTTCACGATGAACAGGATCGACGTGAGCGTGAGCAGCGCGAACTGGACGTGCTCCATTCCGGCGACGTCGTTAGATGGTGATCCAGCCCCGCGCCAGCGCGACGATGCCGACGAGCGCCCCCACGACCGCGACGACGAACAGGGCCAGCTCCACCGGCGAGAAGACGCGCTTCCCCTGCTCCCGACGCGCCATGAAGTACAGGATCGTGCCCGGCACGTAGATGATGAGGCTGAGGAGCAGGAACTTGATCCCCGCCGCGAAGAGCATGAACACGGTGTAGGCCGTCGCGATGAAGGCGACGAGCGTCTGCTTTCCCCGCGAGGCCGGATCGGTCTCGTACGTCTCCCGCGTGATGCCGAGCTTGAGTGCGTACGCTGCCGCGAATACGTACGGCACGAGGTTCAGCGCGCTGGTCAGCTTGAGCGTGAAGGTGAACGCGTCGTCGGAGAAGAGCGTCACCAGCAGGACGGCCTGGATCAGCAGCGTCGTCATCAGCAGGGCGGCGGCCGGCACCTCCTTGGGATTCGTGCGCTTGAGGAATGCCGGCATGTCGTCGTTCTTCGCCGCGATGTACGCGACCTCCGCCGCCATCAGCGTCCAGGCGAGGTACGCGCCGAGCACCGAGATGATGACCCCGATGCTGATGAACACGAGCCCCCACGTGCCGACGATCGCCTGCATCACACCTGCCACCGATGGCTGGCGGAGCTCCTCCAGCTCGGACTTGGGAAGTACGCCGTACGACAGGATCGTCACGAGTGAGAACAGCGCCAGCACGCCGAGGAAGCCAAGTACCGTCGCGGTGCCGACGTCCTCGCGGCGCTTGGCATAACGCGAGTAGACAGTCGCCCCCTCTATGCCGAGGAAGACGAAGACGGTCACGAGCATCGTGGCCTTGACCTGCGTGAAGATCGCCCCGAAGCCCCGCTCCGTGCCGCCCCACAGATTGCCGCGGAAGATGTCGCTCTTGAACGCGAGCGCCGCCGCGGCGAGAAACACCAGCAAGGGGATGATCTTCGCGATCGTCACGATCTTGTTGATCCCCGCCGCCTGCTTGACGCCGCGCAGGATGAAAAAGTGGAACGCCCACACGCCCACCGATGAGAGGGCCACGGCGATGACCGTGTTCCCTTCCCCGAACGCCGGGATCGCGGCGCCGAGCGTCGACTTGATGAGCACCCAGTAGGTGACGTTGCCGACGCACGCGCTGGCCCAGTACCCGAACGCCGAGAAGAAGCCGGGATAGGGGCCGAAGCCCGCCTTCGCGTAGGCGTACACGCCGGCGTCGAGCTCGGGTTTCCGCACCGCCAGCGTCTGGAAGACGAACGCCAGCATCAGCATGCCGGTACCGGCGATCGCCCACGCGATGAGCGCGCCGTACACCCCCGTGGCCTGCACGAAGTTGCGCGGCAGGGAGAAGACGCCGGCGCCGACCATGGATCCGACGACCATGGCGGCGAGCGTCATCAGCGGCAGCTTCTGCGTCCCCGGTTCCTCGCGGACGATCTCCGGCCGCGGCGGTGGTTCGGGTCGTTCCTCTAGTTGCCGTGCACTCGCGCTCATCGCGCTACCCTCGTGTCACGAGTCAGTCCGCCGCCTCGGCGTGCTTCGCCGGCGCGCTTTCGACACCTCCGGCGGGTTGCGCCGGGGTGGTTTCGACCTCTTGTGGAGCAGTTCGTTCGACTTTGAATCCGGTGAAGCCGTACAGCACGCTCAACAGCGGGCTCGCGATGTTGAAGAAGCAGAAGGGCAGATACGCCCACGTGGACACGCCGAGCACGGCGCTCATGAACGCGCCGCACGAGTTCCACGGCACCAGCGGCGACGTGACCGTTCCTGAGTCGGCGCAGAGGCGCGAGAGCGCGGTCGGATGGATCCCGCGCTTGGCGAATTCGGCCTTGAACGTCCTGGCCGGAAGAACGAGCGCGATGTACTGATCGCCGGCGATGATGTTCAGGCCGAAGGCGCTCGCGAACACGGTGAAGAAGAGCATCCCCGTGCTCTTGGCCGCGCGCACCATCGGATCGATCAGACGCTTGATGAGGCCGAACTCGTCGAGCAGGGTGCCGAAGGTGACCGCGCCCATGATGAGCCAGAGGGTGAGCAGCATGCTGTACATGCCGCCGCGGCTCAGCAGGCGGTCGATATCGGCATAGCCGGACTCGATCGAGAATCCGCGCGCGATGGCCCGCCACGCGGCGCGCAGCCCCGCCTCGGCGAGGCTCGCGCCCGGCGCGTCGGCGAAGGTGCGCACGACACCGGGTTGCGTGAACGGGGCCATGATACCGGCCAGGATCGCTGCCGCCATCAACGCCATCGCCGGCGGCACCTTCCGCACCGACAGGACGACGAGCACCACCAGGGGCAGCAGGTTCCAGACGGTGATGTTGAAGACCTGGTCGAGCTCCTTGAGCTCGACGGCGGTGTCGATGCCCGCGGCGGTCGGCGTGCGAAGCCCGATCACGAAGAAGAGAACGAAACCGATCAGGAAGGCAGGCACCGATGTCCAGGCTTGCCGCCTGATGTGGTCGAGCACCTTCACATCGACCATCTGCGCCGTCAGGATCGTCGTCTCCGACAGCGGCGAGAGCTTGTCGCCGAGGTACGCACCCGAGATCACGGCACCGGCGGTGATCGAGGTGGACACGCCGAGCATCTGGGCGATGCCGACGAGGCCGACGCCGATCGTCCCGGCCGTCGTCCACGAACTGCCGATCGACAACGCGATGATGCCGCAGATCAGCGTCGATGCCGCGTAGTACCAGCCCGGCGAGAGCACCGAGATGCCGTAGTAGACGAGGGTCGGGATCGTCCCCGACAGGCACCACGTGCCGATGAGCGCGCCGACGGCGAGCAGGATGAAGATCGCCGTCGTGATCGACGACATGGCGCGATTGGCCGCCTCCTGCACCTCGTCGACCGAATGCCCGTTCTTGAAGATGACGAGCATCGCGACCATCGAGCAGACGACGAGCGCGGCGGGGATCGGGCCGTCGAGCGCCTGGAGCCCGAACAGCAGGATCGCCCCGCCGATCAGAACGATGAGGGTGATCAGCGGGATGAACGCGTCGAGCAGCGACGGCTCGCGGACGGGACGCTTCGCTTCTTTCTCCTCTGACTGCGTCATGGATCACGCTGCAGGGGGCAGGTCATGCAGTGTCCGCCACCCCGTCCCTTCCCCACCTCGAAGCCGTCGATCTCGACGACGTCGATGCCGGCCTCCCGGAACTTCTTGTTGCTGTAGACGTTCTTCGAGTACGCGACGACGACGCCCGGCTCCAGCGCGACGACGTTGTTCCCGCTGTCCCACTGCTCGCGCTCCTGCTGCGCCTCGTCGCCGCCCGTCGTGACGACGTGGAGCTCCTTCTCCTTCAGCCCCACCGCATCGGCGATCGCGCCGAGGAAGCTCTTCTCCGGCCGGATATCGAGGGCCCACGAGTTCTTGCCGGGCCGGACGCTGTACGCCTTCATCGCCTCGACGGCCTTCGGGTAGATCGTGACCGTATCGCGATCCATGAAGGTGAACACCACGTCGATGTGGAGAAACGCGCGCTTCTTCTCCATCTCGGCGGCGATCACGCGATTCGCCGCGCCCTTCTCGAACAGGCGCTGGGCGAGCATCTCAGCCATGCGTGGCGTGGTCCGCTCGCTCAGGCCGATCACCACCGCGCCATTCCCGATCGGCATGACGTCGCCCCCCTCGAGCGCCGCGCGGCCGAAATCCTGGATGTCGAACTCGTCGTGCTCGTCGGTGTGATCCTTCGCCGGATACCAGAACTCGAAGCCGCCTTCCTTGAACATCGGGTGGTAGCGATAGATCACGCCGATGTTCACCGTCTCGAGCTGGCGCGACGCGAAGTGCATCGGGTTGAGCGACACCCCGTTGTAGATCCAGCACGAGCTGTCGCGCGTGAAGAGATGGTTCGGCAGCGGGGGCAGGATGAAATCGGAGTCCGGCGTCGCCGTCGCGGTGAGCGAGTGCTCGCCGAGGTCCTTGTCGGCGAAGTCCATCAACTCGGCGCGCGTGACGCCACCGATCATGTGCGTGGCCAGCTCCTCCGCGTTCATGTTGTCGAGCGCCCGGGTGACCGCGTCGACCGCGGCCGGTCCGACCGTGTAGGGGCTGACCGTATGCTGGATCGCCCACTCGCGCGCCCCAGGCTGCTCGAGCGCTTCGGCGAGCAGCTCGTGGACATGGAACACCTCCACGCCACGCGTGCGCATCTCCGTCACGAACTGGTCGTGCTCCTTCTGCGCCTGCTCCACCCAGAGCACGTCGTCGAACAGCAACTCGTCGCGATTCGAGG
>DASVNI010000361.1:0-11383 GCA_036383935.1 Gemmatimonadaceae bacterium
CTTCCGATCATGCGACTGCTCGTCCCACGCGGGCGGGCGCGTCTCCTCGCGCCCGTAGCATTGCTCGCTGCATCGGTGCTGCATGCGCAGGTGCCGGCGCGTGATACCGCCCGCACGGTCACACGCGACAGCGCGCGCACGTCCCCCCCCACGCGGCCCGCGACCCTCGAGGGGGTCCGGGTCACGGCGACGCGTGAAGGACCGCGCGCGCCGATCGAGCTGCCCTACGCCGTCACGCTGACGCGCCCCGACTCGCTCGCCGCGCTGCGCCGACAGGGCGTCGACGAGCTTCTCTTTGCCGTACCCGGTGTCGCGCTCGCGAACCGGCAGAACCCGGCGCAGGATCCGCGCGTGAGCATTCGCGGTTTCGGCGCGCGCTCCGCGTTCGGCGTGCGCGGCGTGCGCGTGCTGCAGGACGGCGTGCCGCTCACCCTTCCCGACGGCCAGACGCCGGTGGACGTCGTCGACGTCGAGGGCGCGGATCGCGTCGAGGTCGTGCGCGGCAGTGCCTCGTCGCTCTACGGCAATGCGGCGGGAGGGGTGATCGACGTGCGCAGCGCGCCGCCCTCGGCGCTTCCCGTCGCACCGTTCGCGCGGGTGCTCGGCGGGGGTTCGGTGCCGACCACGACGGCCGCTGGTGCCGGCGGAACACTCGGCCCGCTCGGCTACACCTCGTCGGTCACGCGCATCGTCGGCCACGGCTACCGCGACTACTCCGACCAACGCGCGACACGCGCTGCGCTGCGCCTGCTGCGTCCGCATGTCGAGGGGAGTGCATGGCCAGGCCTCACCTTCGCCGCGCGGCTCTCCGACGTGGACCGCGCCCAGAGCCCCGGCGCGATCACGCGCGCGCAGATGGACACCAACCCGCGTTCGGCCGATCCGCTCTCCGTGCGCAAGCAAGCGGGAAAGACCGTGCGGCAAGGTGATCTCGCGTTGACCGTGGCCCAGCCGCTGGGCGATCGTGTCGCACTCGACGCGACGGTCTACGGAAGCGTCCGCACGCTCGACAACCCGCTGACGTTCAACGTCGTGCACGTCGGCCGCTCGAGTGGTGGCGTGACGACGCGACTGAGCGGCACGGGCTCGCTGGGCTCACACGCCGTGCGCGTCGCGGCGGGCGGTGACCTCCAGTGGCAGAACGACGACCGACAGGAATACGAAGCGTGCATCGACATCGCCGCGCCGACCGCGGCATGTCCGATAGCGAAGACGCAGCGCGGGAACCTCCGGAAGAACCAGCGCGAGCTGGTGTCGAGCGTCGGCCCCTTCGTGCGCGGCGAGCTCGCGCTGGCGCCGTCGCTGCTCGCCTCAGCCGGCGTGCGCGCCGACGCCGTGCGCTTCCGCCTGCGCGACCGGCTGATCACGGCCACCAACCCCGACGATTCGGGCGACCGTACCCTTCATGCGGTGAGTCCCGCACTCGGGCTCGTGTGGCGCACGGCACCACTCGCGTCGCTCTACGCCACCGTGTCCTCGAGCTTCGAGACGCCGACGACGACCGAGCTGGGCAACAAGCCCGACGGCTCGGCGGGGATCAATCCCGAGCTGCGGCCGCAGCGCGCGCTGTCGGTGGAGATGGGTGCCAAGGGGTTGCTGCCCGGCGGTGCGGTGCGCTGGGAGCTCGCCGCCTTCCAGACCGGCGCGCGCGACGAGCTCGTGCCGTTCGACATCCCGGGTGGCGCGGGGCGCCGCTACTACCGCAACGCGGGCCGCACCACGCGGCGCGGCGCCGAGGCGGGCGCTGAGGCCGAGGCTGGTCCGCTCACCGTGCACGCCGCGTACAGCTTCTCACGTTTCCGATACGTCGACTACCTCGTCGGTACCACGTCGTACGCGGGGAAGCGGATCCCGGGAGTGCCGGAGAGCGCGCTCGCCGCGGGTGCCTCGTACCGGGTGTCCGGCTTCACGCTGTCGGGCACGGCCGACGTCGCCACGGCGGTGTACGTGGACGACGCGAACAGCGCCCAGGCCGATGGGAGAACGATCTTCGGGCTGGCGGTGTCGAACAACGTAGGGGTGGGCGGGGTACGCCTCTCCCCGCTCGTCGCTTTGCAGAACTTGACGGGTGTGCGGAGCGCAGGGTCCGTGAGTGTGAACGCCACCGGTGGCAAGTTCTTCGAGCCTGCGCCGGGACGCACGCTTCTCGTACGAATGGCGCTGTCGCGCGATCAGGGGGAGACTCCCTAGTTCGCGCGGCTGCTCGTTGCACGGCGCCAGGCATCTCGGTTTTGTGACGGTCGACCCCCCACAGGTTGGACTCGTTTCATGCGCCGTTCGGTCGTTTCGCTGAGTTGCGTCTTCCTCGGTCTCCTCGCCTGTCACTCGGCGCGGCGCGACCCATTCGCCGGCGTCGGGCCCCTCGCGGGCGCCGACGCAATCGTCGAGGGCCGCGCCACCGCGACGGCGACCGACACGGTCGACGCGAAGATGAGCATCCGCCTGCTGCGCGCGCGCTGGGCGCTGCGGACCGATCGCGATGAAAGCCGCGACTTCTGGAGCGACGTCGCGCTGCTCGACACGCAGAACGCCGAACGTGCGGCCAGGTCGATGGACGAGCGCACCTTCGCGGTTGCGCTCCGCACCCTGATGGAAGGCCAGCCGGGTGCGGCCGCCGTGGCGTTCGGGTTGCTCCACGCTGCCGCCACCGACTCGCTCGTGCGGGGACGTGCGCGCATCGGGCTCACGATGGCGCTCTCGTACGACTCCGACTGGCAGGCAATGTCGCGGTTGCAAGCCATTCCGAACGTCGCCGACTCGATCCCGGGCTCTCTCGCCGTCGCCGCCGGCGTCGAACGGTGGGCGCGCGCGCTGAGCATGGTCCCGACGCCGGTGTTCGAGATCCCCGATCAGCCCGTCGTGCTGCCGATGCGCCGCAGCTTCCTCGGCACGCCGGTCGTGACGATCCGGATCAACGGCAAGGAGCACGAGTTCTGGCTCGACACCGGTGCGAGCATGACGTTGCTCTCGACCGATGTCGCGATCGCCGCGGGCGCCAAGCTCGCCGCGGACGACACGCTCGCCCTCGGCGTGGTCGGTGGCCACATCGAGGCGCGCGCGATCTACATCGACTCCATGGCGATCGGACCCGTGACGGTGCGCGGGCTCGGTGCCGCGCTGGTGAGCCCGGAGGCGCTCCGCTTCGATCAGAAGCTCGTCAACGGGCTGCGCACCACCGTCCCGATCGACGGCATGATCGGCACCGACGTGCTGCGCCATCTCGACGTCGTGATGGATGCGAAGGCGGGAACGATCACACTGCGTCGCCCACGTCGCCTCTCCGGCGCGCGGCGGAACCTGTTCTGGGTCGGCTATCCCGTCGTGCGGCTCGTGACTCCCGACGGCCGCCCCCTGCTGTTCGGCCTCGACACCGGTGCCGAGGGGACGTACGTGACGAACACGCTGCTCAAGAAGGCCCCCCGCACCCCGATCGCGATGCGCCGCATGTCACTCGTGGGCCTCGGCAGCGACAGCAAGCGGACGGCGAAGTCGACCTGGATCGCCCGGCAGATTCCGGTGAGCGATGGGAACTATGCGATCATGCTGAACAATGTCCCGATCATGCCGCCGCAGCGGTGGACCTTCGTGGACTTCGACGGCGTGATCGGCAGCGACATCGCCCTCGCGACGCGCATGCACCTCGACTTCACGAACGGTGTGTTCGACATCCGCGCGAGCGACGCGCCGAACGTGTACTACGATGGGGCGCCGGATGTGAAGGTGGTGTACTGAGACTGCTGTGAGTTGGTGAGCTAGTGAGTTGGTGAGTTGGTGAGTTGGAAAACGGCCTCGGGAGCTTTTGCTTTCCGAGGCCGTCGTCGTTCAACCAACTCACTAGCTCACCAACGCACTAACTCACCGCTGCCTTGGCAGCGTCTCCGGCATCTCCGCCACCACGTACGCATAGACAGCCATCGTCGCGACGCAGCGGGCGACGTCGGCGGGGTCGAGCTTGTCGGGGGTGTCGGCGTTGGTGTGGTGGTACCAGAAGTAGCGCGTGCCGTCGACGTGCAGGCCGGCGACCGGAACGCCGCCGTTCATCAACGGCTCGACGTCGGCCTCGCTCTCGCCGTGGGTCACGGAGTCCGCGCCGATCCGCGATAGCAGCGGTGCGATGCGCTTGAGCATCGCGACCGCCGAGTCGGAGGCGGCGACGGCGATGCCGTACGGGCGGAAGACGCCATTGTCCGACTCGAGCGCGAACACGTGCCGGTCGATGTCCGCGGCGTGGGCATCGCGATAGGCGAGACCACCGCGGCCGCTGCTCTCCTCGTCGGTCCAGCCGACGACGCGCACCGTGCGCCGCGGGCGAAGTCCCAACTGCTTCATGAGCCGCAGCGCCTCCCACGCGGCGACGACCCCGCCCGCGTCGTCCATCGCGCCCTGCCCGACGTCCCACGAGTCGATGTGCCCGCCGATCACCACCACCTCGTCCGGCTTCTCGCGGCCGCGCAGCTCGGCCACGACGTTGCGCGACGGCGCGAGAGGAAGCGTGCGCGCGTTCATGACGAGCTTCACGGTGATGGGCTGTCCGCGATCCTGCATGCGGTGCAGCAGCTGCGCGTCCTCCACGGTGATCGCCGCGGCGGGGATGCGTCGCGTGGTCCGCGCCGCGCTCGAGGTGTCGCGGCCGCGGCTCACCCTGGTCTCGTAGCTCAGCGTTCCCGTGTGCGGCGAGTTGATCGAGAACGACGCCACGGAGCGGAGCAGCATGGCGACGGCACCTTGCTTGGCCGCCGCGTTCGCTCCCTGCGACCGATAGACGCGCGTCGCTTCGTACTGGGTGAAGGGGACGTCGAACAGCACGATCTTTCCCTTCACCGACTCGCCGCGGCGCGCGAGGTCCTCGAAGCTCGTGACGACGACCACGGGCGCGGTGATCCCGCCCGGCGGCGTCGCCACGCTCAGGCCAAGGCCGAGCATCGCGAGCGGCTTCCGGCGCGGCGTGATGAGCTCCGCGGACTCGCTGCCGCGCACCCAGTGATTGACCATCGCCGGCTCGCCACGAACGTTCTCGAGGCCGTCGGCACGCATACGAGCCAGCGTCCAGTCGATCGCGCGCTCGAGCGCCTCCGATCCGGCGATGCGGCTGCCGAAGGTGTCGGTGAGCTCGGCGATCCGCTTCCACGCCGCGCTGTCTTTCGTCGCCGCGTCGATCAGCTTGTCGGTCGCGGCGCGGTAGGTATCGGGTGACTGCGCCGCGACGGTGGACGCGAACGATGTGAGGAGCGCCGCAGTGCCCAGCACCGTGGCGAATGTGGAGCGAGGTGACATCTGAGGAAGAGTCGGGAACCGAAAGAGGAAGAGCCGCTCACGGAAGCTAGCGGCTCTTCTGACGTTCTCGCAGTCGCAGGTGCAGATCCCTCGACTCGCTACGCTCGCTCGGGATGACGGGCGCGGCGCGCGGCGCCATCACGTTGTCGCGTTTCCCTCGATCTTCGCCCTTCGGCCGCGCACCTGCACCCGCTCCGGGACGCTGAGCCGCGGGTCGTTCCGGTAGGCGCCGAACGTGTCGTCGCTCCAGACAGATTCCGGCGACACGCCGGCTTGCAGCGCGAGCTCGAGCCAGCGCACCGCCTGACGGTCGTCGCGCATGCGTGCGAACGCGCGCGCCACGCTCGTCGTCCCCTGGCGTGTGAGTCGCGCGTCGAGCTGGATCGCGCGCTGGTACGCGGCCACCGCCTCGCGGTGACGCGCCGCGCCCGACAGCGCGTCACCCCAGGCCAGCCAGTGCTCGGCGGACCGTCCATCGACGAGCAGCGCATCGCGCCAGAGATCCGCCGCCTCGTTCCACTCGCCGCGTTGCGACGCACGTCTGGCGCGCTGCACCATCTTCGCGTACGCCGTGTCGATCGCCGGCGCAGCTTCGATCTCGCGCGCCTCGCCGCAGGTTGGACAGGGCGGAACCGCGCGCATCGCGACCGCCGACGACGGCAGCGCGCACGCGAGCATCAGCGTGCGCGCAACGACGAGGGCTCTCACGGGAAGGGCCTCGGGCGCGGCCACGGCCAGGGCCATGGATTGAACGCGTTGTTCCCCGCCAGACCGCGGACGGCGATCTCGCGCACCTTGGGGTCGCTCGACGTGAGCAGCTCGTTGAACACCGCTTCCGAGCGTCCACCGGACTTCGTGAGCGCACGCACGAGCGCGCGGCGCACCTCGGTGCTCTGCTCCACCTTGAGCGCGTCGCGAATGGCCGGCACCGCGCTCGCGTCGCCGATCTGGCCGAGTGCCCACGCCGCCTTGCGACGGGTATCCTCACTGTCGTCCTTCAACAGCTTCACGAGGCCGGCCGACGCGCGCGCTCCGTTGTCGTCCTCGCGCAGCTGACCGATCGCCCACGCCGCCGTACCGCGCACGCGGGTGCTCTTGTCATTGAGTGCCGCCGCGTCGAGCGCGGCGACGGCGTTGCGATCCTCGATCTGTGCGAGGGCCCAGGCCGACGTCTCGCGCACCGCGTCGTCGCTGTCCTGACGCAGCGCACGCTGCAGCGCGGCCGATCCTTCCTTCTGCTCGATGGCGCCGAGCGCCCACGCGGTCATCTCACGCACACGTGGGTCGCCGTCGCGGCCGAGCTGCGTAGCGAGTGCCTGCGCCGCCTCGCGCGACTCGAGATGGCCGAGCGCCCACGCAGCGACGCGCCGAACCGATGCGGCATCGTCCTGCTGGAGCACGCGCATCAGCGAGGCTACCGCGCTCGTCGACTCGAGCCGACCCACCGCCCCCACGGCCGCTTCGCGCACGACCGGCGACTGGTCCTGGAACAGCCCCTCGAGTGGGCGCAGCGCGCGGCCGTTCTCGATCCGTCCGAGCGCCCACGCCGAGTTCGCCCGCACGTCCACCGACGCGTCGCGCAGCGTGCGCACGAGCGGGTCGACGGCCTGCGCCACGTCGGCGAGCCCGAGCCCGATCGCCGCGACGGCACGCAGCGACGCGTCACTCGCCGACAGCTTGGAGATGAGCGGCGCCGCGATGCGATTGTCGTCCTGACTCCCGACGAGTCGCACGCTCAACTCGCGCACGCATGCATCGTCCGACGAGAGCGCGTCGAGCGCACGGGCGACGTCGGCGTCGGACAGGTTATCCATGCGCCGGCGATCGGCGTTCTCCGGGCGCCCCGCCGCCCCGAGCGGCGGCGCGGGTACGTCGGACCACCAGCCCCAGTTGCCATTACCGAGCGACTGCGCGGCGAGACCGCAGATGAGTGGCGGCGCCCCGCGCGCGGCGGTGAGCAGCGCGGCGACGTCGATCGCCGACGCGCTGGCCTGCGTCGCCGGCGTCTCATCCGGGAAGCCGTACGGCGCCGACGTGGCACGCTCGCTGTGTGAGGTCGCGACCAGCGCCACCGTGGACAGCACTCCAAGAGCTCGTAGCATGATCACTCCAGTGTTCGCGCCCATGAGACTTCGCTCGGGCTCAGGGTGAAAAATCAGCATTGCAGCAGGCAGAGCACGGGCGCGCATGGACGTCATGCGCGCCCGATGCGGTCAGCGATCAGGGATAGGGGCGGGGCTGCGGCCAGGGATGGGGCCACGGACCGGTGGCGTGACCGCCGGCCAGTGCGTGGACCGCCATCTCTCTCACGCGCTGATCGGACGACTCGAGCAGCGGGCGGATCGCGTCCACCGACGACTCGCCCATCGTCGCGAGGGCGCGGATGTACTTCAGCTGCATGTCCTGGTTGGTCTCGGCGCGGAGCGCGGCCTGCAGCGCGGGCGCCGTCGAGGGATCCTCGATCTGGTACAGCGCCCATGCGGTGAGCTCGCGCACGCGCTGGTCCTTGTCCGACAGCATCGCGACGAGCTGCTTCGGCGCCTGCTTCGGCGAGATCTCACCGAGCGCCCACACCGCGCGCGAACGCACGTCGGCATCGGCATCCGAGAGCGCGGTGACGAGCACGTCCACGCTGCCCCGGTCGCCGATCTGGCCGAGCGACCAGGCAGCCGTGCGGCGCACCTTCGGGTTCGCGTCCTTCAGCGCGGCACTGAGTGCATCGGTGGCCGCGGCGCTCGAGTGGTCGCTTTCGGCGAGCGACCAGGCAGCCATCTCGCGCACCGACTCGTTCGCGTCGCGGCGCACAGCGGTGGCGAGCGCGAGGGAGGCCACGGTCTGATCGGCATACTCCGCCAGTCCCCATGCGGCGACCTTACGCAGCGCGGCGCTCGTGTCGGAGCTCAGCACCTTGGCGAGCAGCACGGGACGGTCATCGGCTGCCTTGCTCCCCTTCGGCGCTTCCTTCATCAGATCCTGCGCGGTGAGGCGCAGTGCGCGCGCACTGGCGTCGAGACCGCCCGAGACCGCGGCGGGCACGACCGCCTCGACCACTGAGGACACGAAACCGCCCAGCGCGTTGCCGGCCCGCTCGGCCGACGCGTCGATCGCGTTCGACGTCGCCGTCGAGATCGTGGACGTCGACGACGTGATCGAGTGCTGAACCACGCGCTCGATCGTGCGCTCCTTCATGTGCACGTGGCGCGGTGCATCGTTGGCGACGTCGAGGTTGGCCTGGTTGCTGTCGCTCACGGCGGGCGCCGCGATGACGATCGCCGCATGCGTCGTGTCGGGCGACGTGGCCTTCTGGGTGGCCGTCTGCCGCGCGCTCGCCGGGGCGGGCGTCGCCGCGCCGATCACGACGGAGATCAATACGAGTGCGCCGATGAGCGCGGCGCTCTGCCGGCGGCTCGGCGTCGAATGCCGGAGCTCCGGATCGAGAATGGCGAGCATGCGTCCCTCGAATTCTTTGCGGCGCGCCATCGCCAGGGCGACCATCGGGGTCGTCTCGCGGCGTACCGAAGTCACGATGTCGAGCAGGTGTTCCGCGTAGTCGGTCGCGCGCGTGCCGCACGCGAGCGCGAGGTCGTCGCACGCGCGCTCGCTCTCGTCGCGCAGCTTGCGCGCGGCGGTCCACACGAGCGGGTGGAACCAGTACACGGCGCACACGAGGCGGCCGAGCGTGTGGCCCGCCAGGTCGCGGCGGCGTACGTGCGCCAGCTCGTGCAGCAGCACGGCGAGGCGACGCTCGCGGCTCCAGCTCTCGCACTCCGAGGGGAGCACGATCGTCGGCGTCGCGAGACCGCAGGCGAAGGGCATCTTCGCGTCGTGGCTGAGCAGCAGCCGCGGCGGCTCCTGTAGTCCCATGCGGTCCGACACTTCATACAACGGTGTCATCCACGACTGATCGTCCAGCGCGCTGCTGCGGCGCACGAGGCGCCGCACGACGAGCGACGACCAGGTGAGCGAGAGCAGGATCGCGCCGGCGATGATGGCCCACGCGCCGAGCGCGATCGACCAGAGGCTCGCGCCGCGCAGCGCCGAGACCACGCTGCGCGTCGGTTCACCGGGCGTGTCGGAAGCAGCCGTGACACCATACGATACGGGCAGAACGGAAGGCATCGGCGCGATGCCTTCGCTGGACGCGCCGGCACGGGCCGCGCGAGCGCTCGTCGGCGCTTCCGCGCTCGGCGGTGCGACGGCGGATTGCGTGGGCTCGGCGGGAAGGATCTCGAGGCGCAGCGGCGCCCACGCGGTGAGCGCGGGCATCATCACGAGCGCGACGAGCGTGACCAGCCAGACGAGGTGCCGTGCACCGGCCGACGCGCGCTGCATGGCGAGCGTGATGCCGAGCGCGGCGACGAGGATCAGCGTGGCCTTGATGAGGAGCAGAACGAGAGGCGCGTTCCAGCTCTGGGTAGCCCCGAGATCGAAGAGGGAGGCGAGGGTCATCGATCTATCTCCCGTGCTGACGCGCCTGACGGATCGCGTTGCGGAGCCGCTCGATCTCGCTGTCGCTGACGTCGACGTCGGACATGCGGAGGAGCGCGGTGACCGCCTGCTCGGGCGATCCGGCGAAGTAGGTCTGCACGACGTGTGCGAGCACGTCCTCGCGCGCCGTCTCGGTGGACGTGGCCGGATAGTACACGTAGCGGGGCCCGTCCTCCTTGAAGTGGATCAGCTCCTTCTCGCCGAGGATCCGCAGCACGGAGCGCACGGCCGAGTAGGTCGGCGGATCGGGAAGGTCGCCCATGATCTCGGCCACCGTGGCCTCACCGCGTCGATGGAGGATGTCCATGACCTGCCGCTCTCGGCGCGACAGGGGATCCAGGTCAGGCTGCTTCTTCATGACGGAAGGCGTCGAAGTGTGGTGTGCTGAAAAATCACCTGTGCTGATATTTCAACTGACCGGACGGATTGTCAAGAGGGAGGTGTTGACGGTTGCTGGTGATCGGTAGATGGCCAGCCTCGGGCGGCTCCTGCGTCCCGAGGCAAAGTGTCAACGAAAGCCCGACAGCGCTCCACGCCTATCTCCAAGTAGATTAAGGACATGCCCCCTCCCCGCCCCTCCGCCGCCACCATGCTGTTCCGCGCCATGCTGCGCCGGTGCCCGAACTGCGGGTCGCCGGGGATCTTCGTGAGCTACACGAAGCTCGGCGACCATTGCCCGCGGTGCGGGCTCCGGCTGCATCGGGGGGAGAACGACTACTTCATCGGCGCATACCTGCTGAACCTGGTCGCCGTCGAGCTGATGTTCGCGCTCGTGCTGGCGGTGGCGTTCATCGCGACGTACCCGAACACGCCATGGGCGCTGCTGCAGTGGGGCGGACTGGCGCTGATGATCGCCGGTGCGGTGCTGTGCTATCCCTTCTCGAAGGCGCTCTGGTTGGCGGCGGACCTGATCTTCCGGCCCGTCTCGCCGGAGGAGCTGGAGTGGCACCGGCGCGATGGATCGCTCGATGAGCGCGAGGAGCTGCCGCATTTGTGAGCGTGGGGCGCGCTCACGTGAGTGCGTGAGTGCGTGAGTGGGTGAGTGAGAGAGAGACGGCCTCGGGAAGCATCGCTTCCCGAGGCCGTTCGATTTTCTACCGACCTCCCAAAAGGTTTGACACGGAGCTCGCGGAGCCGGTGCGCCGCGGCTGGCCATTTACCGCCGAGGAGGAGGTGCCTGGCTGCTACTCGGCTAGTGCTGCTTGGTGAGCGCTTCGAGCGCGTTGCGCATATCGGTCGACGAGGGGATGCTCTGCACGGCGCGCAGGTACGCGTCGCGCAGTGCGGGCGTGCGAACGGCACCGCGCTCGGCGAGGGTGATGAGCACGTCGGCCCGATCGCTCGACGACGGGACCGTGGTGTCGGCGGCGATGATCGCGAGCGCGATGTCGGGCGACTTCACGGAGAAGGGGATCGCCTCGTTGAGCACGCTCATCCGGTCAGTCGACGAAGGAATGGTGACGACCGTGCGGAAGAAGGCATCGCGCAGCGCGGCGTCGTTGCGGCCGAGATAGCGCGGCGCGAGTGCGCTCATGAAGTTCGCCTTGTCGCTACTGCTCGGGATCGTCATGCCGACGCGCATGACGCCGAGCAGTTGGTCGCGATCGTCGGTCTGACCGAA
>DASVNI010000362.1:0-17159 GCA_036383935.1 Gemmatimonadaceae bacterium
CCGCATTCCGGGAGCCAGTATGCCAGTCTCGGTACTTCGTACCTAGTACTCACTACTGGGAGTGGCAGTTAATGAATCACTCCACCGTCACCGACTTCGCGAGATTTCTGGGCTGATCAACATTCAGCCCACGCTTCGCCGCGATGTAGTACGCCAGCAGCTGCAGCGGGATCGCGGCGAGCACCGGGTTCAGCATGTCGATCGTCTCGGGGATCCGGAACTCGTAGTCGATCTTCCCCTGCAGCGCCGGCTCGTCGCGGCTCGTCAGCGCGATCACGCGCCCGCCGCGCGCCTTCACCTCCTGCACGTTCGACACGACCTTGTCGAACACCGAATCGTGCGGGGCGATGAACACCACCGGCATGTTCTCGTCGATCAGCGCGATCGGGCCATGCTTCATCTCCGCCGCCGGATACCCCTCGGCGTGGATGTAGCTGATCTCCTTGAGCTTGAGCGCGCCCTCGAGCGCGACGGGGAAGTTGTAGCCGCGGCCGAGGTACAGGAAGTTCGTCGCCGTGATGAAGTCCTCGGCGATCTTCTCGATCTCACCCGCGCGGTCGAGGATCGACTGGATCTGATCCGGCAGCGCCTCGAGCGCCTGCGCCACCTCGCGCCCCTTCACCACCGACATGCTGCGCAGGCGGCCCAGCTTGAGCGTCAACAGCGCGAGCGCGATCACCTGGCTCGTGAACGCCTTCGTCGACGCGACGCCGATCTCCGGTCCGGCGTGCAGATAGATGCCGCCGTCGTCCTCGCGGGCGATCGTCGAGCCGACCACGTTCACGAGACCGAGCGTCTTCGCGCCGCGCCGCTTCGCCTCGCGCATCGCGGCGAGCGTGTCCGCCGTCTCCCCCGACTGCGAGATCACGACGCACAACGTCTTGTCGGTGATGATCGGATTCCGGTAGCGGAACTCCGACGCGTATTCCACCTCGCAGCGGATGCGCGCGTGCTCCTCGATCATCATCTCGCCGATCAGCGCGCTGTGCCAGCTCGTGCCGCACGCCGTGATGACGATCTGGTCGAGCTGCTGCAGCTCTTCCTTCGTCAGATTCAGCCCGCCCAGCTTGGAGAATCCCTCCTCCGGCACGAGGCGGCCGCGCATCGTGTTCTGGATCGTCTGGGTCTGCTCGAAGATCTCCTTGAGCATGAAGTGGTCGAAGCCCCCCTTCTCGATCTGGTCGAGATCCCAGTCGATGCGGCTCACCCCCTTCTTCACCGTCTGCGCGTCCAGATCGCACACCTCGTAGCCCTTGCGCGTCAGGATCGCCATCTCGCCGTCGTCCAGATAGACCACCTGGCGCGTGTGCTGGAGGATCGCGGCCACGTCGCTGGCGACGTAGTACTCGCCCTGCTCGTCACCGAGTCCGATCAGCAGCGGGCTCCCCTTCCGCGCCGCGACGATCTTGTCCGGGTCCTTCGAGGAGATCACGGCGATGCCGTACGTCCCCTCGACGAGCGCCAGCGCGTCGATCACCGCCTCCTCGAGATTCCCGTTGAACGCCGCCTCGATGAGATGCGCCAATACCTCCGTGTCCGTCTCCGACACGAACTTGTGCCCCGTCTTCTGGAGCATCGCGCGGAGCGGGCCGTAGTTCTCGATGATGCCGTTGTGCACGACCGAGATCGTCCCGGTGCAGTCGGTGTGCGGATGCGCGTTCATCTCGTTCGGCGGACCGTGCGTGGCCCACCGCGTGTGCGCGATCCCGATGTTGCCGTCAATCGGGTGCGCGCTGATCGCCTGCTCGAGCGCGGAGATCTTCCCCTTCGCCTTGCGGGTCTCGACCCCCTTACCGTTCATGATCGAGACGCCCGCCGAGTCGTAGCCGCGATACTCGAGGCGCTTGAGGCCGTCGATCAGCGTCGTCATGCTCTTCTTCGGCCCCACGTATCCGACGATTCCGCACATGGTCTGCTTTCCTCTGCTAGGTGATCAGCCCACCACTATCGGCCCAACGCGTCCAGCGGCTCGCGCGATCGCCGCACGAGCTCACGGGCCTGCGCCTCGTCCGGCGCCTCCGCGATCACGCGGACGATCGGCTCCGTGCCCGACGGCCGTACGTGCACCCATCGATCCGCCCAGGCCAACCGCAGCCCGTCCTGGGTATCCGCCACGGCATCGCCAAACGCCGTGCGTAGTGCACCGTACACCGCGTCGAGGCTCGCGTTCGGCCTGGCGAGCTTGTCCTTCACGATGACGTAACTGGGCAGCGATCGCGCGATCTGCGAGAGCGGCCGCCCCTCCTCCACCAACAATTGCAGAAGCAGGGCCGCGCCGATTGGCGCATCCCGCCCCAGATGCACTTCCGGGAGGATCACCCCCCCATTTCCCTCTCCGCCGATCGGGGCGCCCTCGTCCCGCATCCGCACGGCGACATTCACCTCGCCCACCGGTGCACGGATCGCCGATACCCCAGCCTCGCGCGCCACCGCGTCCACAAGAAGGCTGGTCGACAGATTCGTCACGATCGGACCGCGCTTGTGCCGCAGCACGACCTTCGCCGCGAGCGCCAGCGTGTAGTCCTCACCGATCGCCCGGCCCTCGTCACTGACGATCGCCAGGCGGTCCACGTCAGGATCCACCGCCATCCCGATGTCCGCCCCGCTCTCCTTCACCAGCGCTTCCAGCGCGCCCAGGTTCTCGGGAATCGGCTCCGGCTCACGCGGGAAGCGACCGTCCGGCTCCATGTTGATCGCCACGACGTCGCACCCGAGCTCCTGCAGCAGCGCGGGCATCACCGTCGCCCCCGCGCCGCGCACGCAGTCGAGGGCCACCTTGAACCGGCGCCGCCGGATCGCCTCGACGTCCAGGTAGGGGATCGCCAGCACCGTCGCGACATGCCGCGCCGCGACCTCGGTGTCGCTCGTCACCGTCCCGATCTTGTCCCACGTCGCGGTGCTGAACCCCGTCTCGAGCAGGCTGCGCATGGCGGCACCCTGGCTGGCCTCCAGGAACAGCCCCGTCGATCCGATGAGCTTGAGCGCATTCCACTCGATCGGGTTGTGGCTCGCCGACAGCATCACCGCGCCCGCGGCGTGATGGTGCTCGACCGCGAGCTGGGCGCCCGGCGTCGTCGTGAGCCCGATGTCGATCACGTCGCAACCGACGAGTTGCAGCGTCCCGACGACGATGCGGTGGAACATCGGCCCCGAGACGCGGCTGTCGCGCCCCACCACGATCTGCCGCGAGCCACCCTGCGCCAGACACCACGCGCCGAACGCCGACGCGTAGCGCGCTACGACCTCCGGGGTCAACGCGTCGCCCACGCGACCGCGAATCCCCGACACACTCACCATCAGCCCGCCAGCGCCCTGCGCCATAAGTCTCCGTCCAAGGATCTGTTTCGCTGTCATCCCGCGCGAGCGCCCTGATCCCGATCGAGCGAAGCGGAGACGAGGGATCATCACCGGCTGGCGTCGAGGGATCTGCACCCATCGGCAAGACGCGTAAGGTAGTCCGCGGCTTCTGGACGACAAAGCACATGGGACCGTCTCTCACGGGGCACAGATCGTAACTTCGCCCCCCCGTCGCGCGTCCCCCTTTCGCAGCAACCTCGTCCAATCTCTGCCCCCTCGTCTCCTGGCTGAGAAGTCTCGCTTCCCCGTGCGGCTCAAGATGGCCGCGCTCGCCGTCACGGCCGTCATGCTCACGCTCGCGGTCGTGCTCTTCCCGACGTACGTCCGTGTGCGCAGCGCGCTCGCGCGCGCGCAGGGTGAGCGGCTGGTGTACGTTGCCCGCGCGACGGCGCTCGACGTTCCGGCCGACTCGAACCTCGCGAGCGGTCAGGTGCGCGAGCGGCTCCGGAAAGCACGCGTCGACAACTCCGCTTCCCTTGGCGACGGTAACGATCTGCTCGCCTTCGAGCTCGTCGGACGCGACGCCGAGGGCCGCTTTCATCTCGTCGCGAACAGCGACCGCGAGCATGTACCGGACGGTGAGTGGAATCCGCCCGGCGACCTCGCGGACGCCGTCGCTGCCGGCCGCTCATCGGCCTCGAGCATCTACGACTTTGGCCTCGACCGCGCCATCAGCGCCGCGGTCCCGATCATGTCCGATCAGCAGGTCGTGGGCGCGCTCGTCGCCACGGGCCGCGCCGACGGAATCATCTCGGAAGCCCGCGCCGCGGTCTTCGACCTCCTGATCTACTGCGCCATCGCCATCGCGATCGCCATCGCCCTGGCATTCTTCAGCGCATCGCACTTCACGCGCGGCGTCACGCGGCTCTCGCGGCAGGCCGACCGCGTGTCGCGCGGCGAGCTGCGCCACGAGCTCGCCTTCGACTCCGACGACGAGCTGGGCGAGCTGGCCAGCTCCTTCCGGCGCATGACGTCCGGTCTCCGCGCGCTGATCGCCGACCTGGATGCATCCGCGCTCGACGTGGCGAGCACCGCCGAGACGCTCGCGGCGAGCGCGCAGCAGATGAATGCCAACACGACGGAGGTCTCATCGGCCGCCGGTGCCATCGCCGACGCCGCCGCCACGCAGACCCGCGGCGTATCGAACGCGTCCGAGGCGTCGAGTCGCGTGGCGTCGCGCGCGGTCATGGTCGCCTCCAACGCTGAACAGGCGCGCAACGCGGCCGACGTCGCCCAGCGCACGACGCGTCGCGGGACCGTCGCCGCCGACGAGGCGCTCGCCGCGATGACCGCGATCTCTGCCGTCACCAAGGCCGCCGTCCCGGCTGTCGTCGAGCTCGGCGAGAAGTCGCAGCGCATCGGCAAGATCACCGATGCGATCGGTGCCATCGCCCGGCAGACCAATCTTCTCGCGCTGAACGCGGCGATCGAAGCGTCACGCGCCGGGGAGCACGGCAAGGGGTTTGCCGTGGTCGCCGACGAAGTTCGCAAGCTCGCGGGCGAGAGCGCGCGGGCACTCGATCAGATCCGCAAGCTCGCCGCGGAGATTCGCACGAGCGCCATTCGTACGGAGGAGCAGATCATCCAGGCCAGCGATCGCGTCACCGTCGGCGAGTCCGTGATCAGGGCGTCTGCCGACGCCCTGACTCAAATCGATCGCGAGATCGCCGCCGCGCGCACCGCCGTCGAGCGCATCGTCGACTCGGCCGACGCCCAGCGCGGCGAGGCAGAGTCGCTCGCTCGGGAGATCGAGCACCTCGCCACCGCCGCCGAGACGAACGCGGCCACCGCGCAGCAGGTGAGCGCCGTCGTGCAGGAGCAGACCGCCGCCATGGCGAGCGTCGCGACGTCGAGCCAGCACCTCGCGGGCGTGGGCGAACGGCTCAAGGAATCGCTGCGGCGCTTCGAGATCTGATCTTCACGCACGGCCGCACGCACTCGTGAGCAATCCGCTCGCCCTCTTTCCCCTGGCGCTCGCCGCCGGTGGTGGTCGCATCGGCGTGGCCGGCGACGACACCCTGCTCGACGCACAGCAGTTGGTCGCCGCGGGGCTCACCCTGCTCCAGCGCAGCGCGCCCCTCGTCCGCGCGCTCAGTGGCCGCCGTTCGGCCATCCTGCTGCCTACGGTTCCAGCGTATCTCACCGCGCTCGCCGCCAGCGAGGGACGCGGCGCGGTGCTCGTGAACCCGCTCGCCGCGCCAGGCGAGGTCGCATTCCAGTGCGCCGACGCGAACGTGGGCGCCGTATTCACGATCAGCGCGCTCGCGTCACGCGTGCCCGACGGCATTCCCGTCGTGCTCCTCGACGACGCGCCTCGCACCGCACGTGTGGTCACCCCTGATCGTACGCAGGACGTCGATCTGGGCTCCCACTACGGCCTCTCGATCGCCGGCGAGAGCGACGTCCACGGCCGCGACGAGGAAGCGGTGATCGTCTACACGTCGGCGATGGCCGGCACACCGCTCGGCGCCGTGCTCACGCACGCGAACCTGCTCGCCAACGCGCGCTCCACCGTGCAAGCAGCCGCCAAGGAGCCGAGCGACGACGTGCTCGCGCTGCTTCCCTTCGCGCATCTCTTCGGCCTCACCGTCGCCGGCGCCGCGCCGCTGCTGGCGGGCGGCCGCGTGCGCACGATGGAGCGCTTCAACCCCGTTCGCGCCGCCGAGCTTCTCGCCCAGGGGATCACCGAGGTCGTCGGGGTGCCCGCCGTCTTTCACGCCATGCTCGCGGCGATCGAGCGACGTGGCCTCGATCTGCGCGGCTCTGCGCTGCGCCTCTGCATCTGCGGCGGCGCCGTGCTCCCGATCGAGCTGCAGGATCGCTGGGCCGACGTCACCGGCGTCGAGCTGCGCCAGGGCTACGGGCTCACGGAAGCGGCGCCGGTCTGCCTCTTCAATCGCGTCGATCGGCCGAACGTGCGCGGCACACTCGGCGTCCCCTTTCCCGGCGTGGACGTCGCCATCATGCCTCCCGCGCACTATCCGGCGACGCAGCGTCACGTGGGCAGGGCGCCTGCCCTGCGCGACGGCGAACGCGGCGAGATCTGCGTGCGCGGCGAGAACGTCTCACCCGGCTATCTGCGCGATGCCGCCGGCCTCCCCCGCCGCGGCGACTGGCTCTGCACCGGCGACGCCGGACTCCGCAACGCCGACGGGACGATCAGCTTCCTCGGCCTCCTCAAGCCGATGTTCACGCGCAACGGCTTCAACATCTACCCACGCGAGATCGAGCACGCCGTCCTCGAGCTCCCCGGCGTGACCGCCGTAGAGGTGTGGCCGATCCCCGAGCCCACAAAGGAAAACGACATCGGACTCCGCGTCACCGGCTCGGTGACGGAAGAGGAAGTCCGCGCCTGGTGCGAGAGCAGGTTGAGTGCGTACAAGCAGCCGACTGTGATCTCAACTACCACTCCCAGTAGGTAGTACCAAGTACGTAGTACTTGGACTGGCATACGAGCTCCCGGAAGGCCTCGCAAGTCACTCTATCTGCAGACGCTGGGGTCAGATCCTGGGGTCAGATACCGAAGGTGTCTGACCCCTTGGCGCGCTGGTACTGAGTACGGCCGTTCGCCTGTCAGATCGAGATCTCGCCCCACACTCCGGGAGCCCGTATGCCAGTCTCGATGCTCGGTACCTGGTACTCACTACCGGGAGTGGTAGTTGTACTCACTACTGGGAGTGGCGGTTCAGCTCAGGCAGCCTCCATCACCCCTTTCCTCTCCACCAGCGTCAGCGTCCCGGCCTCGACCGCCCGCAGCATCGCCTCCACGACCGCCGGGTCGTACTGCGCTCCGCTGCAGCGCACGATCTCCGCGATCGCGTCCTCCATCGTCAACCGCAGGCGGTAGGGACGGTCGCTCGTCATCGCATCGAACGAGTCGGCCACCGCCGCGATGCGCGCCTCGAGTGGAATCGCAGTGCCGGCCAACCCGTCGGGGATGCCGCGGCCGTCGAACCACTCGTGGTGCGAGCGCACGATGTTCAGCGCTTCGGGAGTGTCGGCGAGCAGCGGCGCGAGGATCCTCCAGCCCACCATCGGGTGCGTCATGATGTGCTGGTACTCCTCCTTGGTCAGCTTGGCCGGTTTGTTCAGCACGTCCTCGCGTACGCCGATCTTGCCGATGTCGTGCACGTGCCCGCCCAGCTCGATGCGCCGCAGCAGCTCCCCGCTCAACCCCATCTCCCGCGCGATCACCGCGCAGTAGTGGCTCACGCGCTCCGAGTGTCCGCGCGTGTACGGGTCTTTCACCTCGAGCGCGTCGGCGAGTGATTGCACGCTCGCGAGGAACAGCTCCTCGAGTCGCTTCGCCTGGAGCGCCACCTTCTCCTGGAGCCGCTGCTGGTAACCGCGATTTTCCAGGATCAGCCGCCGCTTCTCCATCGCCTGCGCCACGCGCACGCGGAGCTCTTCGAGATGGACTGGCTTGGTCAGGTAGTCCATCGCCCCTGACGCCAGGACGTTCACGGCGACTTTCACATCGGCGACGCCGGTAATCAGGATCACGGCCGTGTCGGGCCAGCGCCGGCGGATCTCGGCGAGCAATCCGATCCCGTCGAGCTTCGGCATTCGGAGGTCGCTCAGCACGAGCGTCACCTCGTGTCGCTCCATCGCCGCCAGCGCCTCCTCGCCATTCCCCGCCTCGATGCACGTGAAGCCGACGTCGCACATCAGGTGCTGCAGGAGCTGTCGCAGAGAAGGCTCGTCGTCGACGATCAGGCAGTGGGGTGAGTCCGCCAGCGCGGTACGGTGAACTGACATGATCCACAGGTGATGAGTCGTCGCGGACTTCGGCGAAGACAGTCAGGCATCGGCGCCTATCCTCGTCCCCCGCTATCTTGCCCCGCACGACACTACCCGGATGAGTATCGGCATGACGCGCGTTTTCGATGAAGATCTGACAGCCGCCTTCGCCACGCGGGCGATCCATGCGGGCCAGCGGCCTGAGCCGTTGGCGGGGGCCATCATGACGCCCATCTACCAGACGTCCACCTACGTCCAGGACGGGCTCGGCCAGAACAAGGGCTATGAGTACGCCCGGGGAAAGAACCCCACCCGCGAGGCACTCGAGCGGAACGTCGCGGCGCTGGAGGGAGGGCGACACGGCTTCGCCTTCTCCTCGGGGATGGGCTGCCTCGATTCGATCATGAAGCTCTTCCGCGCCGGCGACCACGTCGTCTGCGGTGAGAACGTATACGGCGGCACCTTCCGCCTCTTCGACAAGCTGCTCCAGAACTTCGGGCTGCGCTTCTCCTACGTCGACACGCGCGACCCACAGCGCATCGCCGACGCGATCACCCCGGAGACTCGGGTCGTCCTCGTCGAGACGCCAACCAATCCGCTGATGCGCATCACCGATCTGCGTGCATCCGCCGAGATCGCGCATCGCGCCGACGCGCTCTTGTTGGTCGACAATACGTTCGCTTCTCCCTTCTTCCAGCGCCCCTTCGACTTCGGCGCCGACATCGTCTACCACTCCACCACCAAGTACCTCAACGGTCACTCGGACATGGTGGGCGGCATCGCCATCGTGAACGACGACGACCTCGCGGCGCGGCTCCAGTTCATCCTCAACTCGGCCGGCGCCGTGCCTGGCCCTTTCGACGCCTGGCTCGCGCTGCGCGGCACCAAGACGCTGCACCTCCGCATGCCGCGCCACGACGAGAACGGCCGCACCATCGCCGCGTGGCTCGTCGAGCGGCTCGGTGAGGAGAAGGTCTTCTATCCCGGCCTCCCGTCGCACCCGCAGCACGAGCTCGCGAAGCGCCAGATGTCCGGCTTCGGCGGAATGATCTCCGTCGAGCTCGGGACGAAGGAACGCGCCGCCGAAGTCCTCGGCCGCTGCCGGCTCTTCTCGCTGGCCGAATCACTCGGCGGCGTCGAGAGCCTCATCAGCCACCCCGCCTCGATGACGCACGCGAGCGTGCCTCTCGAGCACCGCACCCAGCTCGGGATCTCGGAAGGCCTCATCCGGTTGAGCTGCGGCGTGGAAGACGTGGGGGATCTGTTGGCGGACCTGGAGCACGCGTTTCACGTGGTGTAACGCTGTTGTCGGTTCACGGTTATCGGGTCTCAGTCGGCCTCGGGAAGCTCTTGCGTCCCGAGGCCGGCCGTAAACCGACAACCGAAAACCGGAAACCGCCGTCGTGACACTTTCAAGGCGGGCGAATCGTAGGCGAGCGTATCCACTCACCAGGAGCCTGGACCGATGCCCCCCGTCCCCCTGCCCCAAATCTCGTCCCGAGCCTGGGAGCATCCGGCCGATCGCGCGGCGCTCAATACCCTCCGGGCCATCCCCGGCTTTGACGAAGTGGTGCGGCGCGTCGCGGGGTTCATCACGGAGCGTGGCGTTCGTCAGCTCTTTCTGGCCAATGCAGTGAAGGTGGGGCCGCAGCAGCGGCCCAAGCTGGATGCCTTGCTGGCGGACGTCTGCACCACACTGGATTGGTCCGACCGCCCCGAGCTCTACGTCACGCAGTCGCCCAAGGTCAACGCGTACGCGATCGGCTTCGAGCATCCGTTCATCGTCGTCAACTCGGAGGCACTCGAGCTCCTCTCCGACGATGACGAGCGCCGCTTCCTGCTCGCGCACGAGCTCGGGCACATCATGAGCGGCCATATGACGTACCGGACCATCGCGCTCATCCTGATCGCGATCGGCACCGGCACGCTGCCCTTCCCGCTCGGTGTCGCGCTTCTCCCCTTCCAGCTCGCCCTGCTCGAGTGGCATCGCAAGAGCGAGCTCTCTACCGACCGCGCCGGCCTGCTCGCCGTGCAGGACCAACTCGTCGCGCACCGCTCGTTCATGAAGATGGCCGGCGGCCCGGACTACGGAGATGCCGCGAGCGTCGAGGAGTTCATGCGCCAGGCCGCCACCTACGAGACGGGCGGCGACAGCTGGGACAAGATCCTCAAGCTGGTCAACACCGCCTTCCGCGAGCACCCGTTCAACACCGTGCGCGCCGGAGAGCTCGAGCGCTGGCGCACCGGCGGCGCGTACGATCTCATCCTTTCCGGCACCTACACCCGCCGCGGCGACGACGGCCAGGGCCTCAAGGACGACTACGCCGACGCCGCCAACTACTACTCGAACAAGGCCAACCAGGCCATGTCCTCCGTCGGCGACGCGTTCAACCGCGCCCGCGACGCCTTCGCCGGTGCCTTCAAGGGCTGACGCCTTGGGTTGGTGAGTGAGAACGGCTGGGGTCAGAGTCACAGACTCTGACCCCTTTTGCCGCGTGAGCATCCCGCGGCCGTTTTCGCACTCCCGCATCCCCTCATTCCCGCATTCCCGCGCTATAATCCCCCCATGCGAGTTCTCCTCATCGGCGGCGGCGGTCGCGAGCATGCCCTCGCCTGGAAGCTGACCCGCGAAGAGCCCGACCTCGAGCTCATCGCGGCGCCGGGCAATCCCGGGATCGCCGAGCTCGGCGAGTGCGTGCCGATCAACGCGCTCGACATCGACGCCCTCGAGCGGCTCGCCCGCGAGCGTGCCGTCGATCTGACCATCGTCGGGCCGGAAGCTCCCCTCGAGGCAGGCATCGTCGACCGGTTCCGCGCCAACGGGCTGCCCATCTTCGGACCGACGCGCGCCGCGGCCGAGATCGAGACCTCCAAGGCGTTCGCCAAGCAGCTCCTGCTCGAGGAGAAGATCCCGACCGGCCGCGCCGAGATTCACACCCGCGTAGCGGACGCCAAGGCCGCCGCCCGTCGCTTCGGAGCGCCCGTCGTCGTCAAAGCCTCCGGCCTCGCCGCCGGCAAAGGGGTCATCATCTGCAAAACCCTCGGCGACGCCGACAGCGCGATCGATGACATGCTCGAGGGCAACCGCTTCGGCGCCGCCGGCGCCTCGGTGCTCATCGAGGAGTTCATGCAGGGCGAAGAGGTGTCCCTCTTCGCCATCACCGACGGGAAGCACTTCGTCGTCCTGCCCGGCCTCCAGGATCATAAGCGCTTGCTGGCCAACGACCTGGGTCCGAACACCGGCGGCATGGGCGCCTATCTCCCGGTGGAGCTCGGGTACGACACTGACCAGAAGGTCAGTTCCGATGCTGACTCCGCGGACAGGCTCGTGCTCCGTGCCGCGCGAGAGGTGTTCGCCCCGACCCTTCGCGCCCTTGGCGCGCGCGGGCGGCCCTTCACCGGCCTCCTGTACGCTGGGCTGATGCTCACCGAGTCCGGACCGCGCGTCGTCGAGTTCAACTGCCGTTTCGGAGATCCTGAGACCCAGGCACTCATGCCGGTGCTCGACATCTCGCCGCGCCTGATCGACCTGATGCTGGCCGTCGGGCGGGGCGAGCCCTTGCCCGGCTATCCGGTCCCCGACGCCACAGGGGCGCTCCCGACCCACGGTTCGTCGCGTATCTCCACCGCCGAGGCGGAGGCGGCCTGTGTTACGACGGTGATCGCCGCGGCGAACTATCCGGAGACGCCGCGAACCGGGGACGTCATCACCCTCCCTCCGCTGGAGGACGGCGTCTACGTCTTCCAGGCCGGTACGGCGCGCGACGGCGAGGGGCGGCTCGTCACGGCCGGCGGACGCGTGCTCGCCGTGAGCGCGGTCGCGCCCACCGTGGAGCTCGCGCAGGCCCGCAGCATGGAGTACGTCGAGCGCGTGCGCTTCGAGGGGAAGCAGTACCGTCCGGACATCGGCTGGCGCGAGATCGCGCGCCAGAATGAGCGATCCAGTGCCAGAGCTACCGGAGACTGAGACGATCGCGCGGGATCTCGACCGCGAGATCCGGGGCCGTGGCATCACCGGGGTCGTGGTCGAGAAGTCCGATGTGCTGCGGGGCGCCACGCCGGCCGAATTCGCGATCCGGGTGATCGGTCGGCGCGTGGAGCGCGCCTGGCGCCGCGCCAAGCTCGTCGTGCTCGACCTCCACTCCGGCGACCGCATCGTCGTCCAGCCGCGCTTCACCGGCGCCCTCCTCCTCTCGCGCGGCCCGCTGCCGGACTCCGAGGCGCCCTACTCCACCCTGCACTTCGTGCTGGACGACGGCAGGGATCTGCACTACCGCGACATCCGGCGCCTCGGCACGGTCACCATCATGACCCCCGACCAGTTCGCCGAGTACTCGGCCTCTCTCGGCATCGAGCCTCTTGACCCTGCGTTCACCGACTCCCATCTATCGGGAATTCTTCGGGGATCGAAACAGGCAGTGAAGAAGGTGCTCATGGACCAGCGCGCCGTCGTCGGGATCGGCAACATCTACGCGAACGAGGCCTGCTGGCGGGCGGGGATCGACCCGTCGCGCAGTGCCCGGACCGTGACCGCGGACGAGGCCGCCGCGCTCCGCGCGGGCATCGTCGGCGTGCTGACCGAGTCGATCGCCGCGCGAGGCACCTCCTTCCGCGACTATCGCGACGCCTCGGGCGGCCGCGGTGACTTCGAGCGTTCCCTCGCCGTCTACGGCCGCGGCGGCGAGCCTTGCCTGCGATGCGGTGCGCGGCTCGTGGAGACCCATGTGATCGACGGACGGACCACGGTACTGTGCGCAGGCTGTCAAAGGTAAAGAAGCTTCTTCTGACGCCGAAGACGCCCGACGAGGTCGTCGCCGAGATGCGCACGCACGTGCGCGCCACGGCGAAGGACCGGCCTGGCGTCTACCGCTGGCTCTCCGCCGACGGGGAGGTCGTGTACGTCGGCAAGTCGAAGCGACTGCGTACGCGGCTCCTCAGCTACTTCCGCTGCGGCTCCGAGGAGAAGGGATCGCGCATCGTACGCGAGGCGACGCGCGTCGAGTGGGAGTACACGCCGAGCGAGTTCGCCGCGCTGCTCGAGGAACTGCGCCTCATCAAGCGCTTCCGTCCGCGCCTCAACGTGGCGATGAAGCGCGATGCGCGGCATTTCGCCTTCATCAAGCTCACGCGCGGCCCGGCGCCGAAGCTGCTCGTCGTGCGCGGCGCGGGCGGAGACGACGCGCAGATCTACTACGGCCCCTTCCACGGCGCGCAACGCGTGAGCGAGGCCGTGCGCGAGCTGAACGATGCGCTCGGCCTCCGCGACTGCCGGCTCGACCAGCAGATGCATTTCGCCGATCAGCCGGAGCTCTTTCAGATCTTCCCGCGCACGCCGGGCTGCATCCGCCACGAGATCAAGAAGTGTCTCGGTCCGTGCGTCGGTGGCTGCACCTCGCACGAGTACGACGAGCGCGTGCGGCTCGTGCGCGCCTTTCTCGACGGCGCAGACGACGGACCCATGGCCGCGCTCCGTGCGGACATGCAGACTGCCAGTGACCTCATGGACTTCGAGCGAGCCGCCACGCTGCGCGACAAGCTCCATCGCCTCGAGGATCTGCGCGAGCAGTTCGTGCGCTTCCGCTTCGCCGTCGAGACGCTGTCATTCATCTACACGGTGCCCGGCCACGAGGGAGACGATCGCGTCTATCTCATCCGGCGCGGTCGCGTGCGCGGCGAGTACACGCTGCCGCGCACGGAGCACGAGCGCATTCGTCTCCTCGAGATGGTGGAGAACGTCTTCCATCCGACGGAGCGCGACAGCACGCAGGTGCCGTCGCACGAAGTCGACGAGCTGCTGCTGCTCTCGTCGTGGTTCCGCCGTTTCCCGGCCGAGCTCGGGCGTTCACGCGCGGCGAAGGAGTTCGTCGCCGACCCGCCTCAGCTCGAGTACGATCCGGCGAACGATCCGCTCTTCGGCGACGAGGCCGCCTCCTCCGCAGCGTGATCGCGTCGCGATATGCGACGTCTGGTGGTGCTCACGCGTCATTCGACACAGGGTCGTGATCGTGCGTCGTGACGCACGACACGTGGCGAGCCTCTTGCACTGCAGGCGCTCGGCGTTCGATGTCCGTTCGCCCCTCGCCGAGGAAGCCGATGTCGATTACGTGGCAACCGACGACGCTCGTGCAATGCATCAGCGTCAAGCCATGGCTCACCTATCCCGGATGTGACGAACCGGGTGGCTGCCACGACCTGACGCTCGGTCGCATCTACGAGTTGCTCGGTGTGGAGGCGGACGGCGCCTTCTACCGAATCCTCGACGACTCGGGCGACGACTTCCTGTATCCGGCCTCGCACTTCAAGTCGGTCTAGCGCGCGATCGACGGCGGGCGTATCTCACGCCCATGAACGCCCGCTTCCCTACAGTCCTTCTCGCCGCGCTCGTCGCGACCGCCGCCTGCTCCGATCGGGCCGCCCCGCCACCGGTCGTCGGCCCCGCCCCCGATTCGTTCCACGTCGCCCTCGCCACGAGCAAGGGCAATGTCGTCGTCGCCGTGTACAAGTCGTGGTCGCCGCACGGCGCGGACCGCTTCTACCGGCTCGTCTCCGAAGGCTTCTTCGATGACCAGCGGTTCTTCCGCGTCATCCCGCAGTACATCGCACAGTTCGGCGCGAGCGCCGACCCGAAGAAGAACGACCGCTGGGACGACGACAAGATCCCCGACGACCCGCGCACGCAGACCAACGCGCGGGGCACGCTGTCCTTCGCCGCGGAAGCGCCCAACACGCGCTCGCATCAGCTCTTCTTCAATCTGAAAGACAATCCCAAGCTCGACCCGCAGGGCTTCGTCCCGATCGGGAAGGTGGTCGAGGGGATGAGCGTGCTCGACTCGCTCTACGACGAGTACGGCGACACGCCCAAGTATCGCCTCGTCGCCACGCTCGGGAACGAGTACCTCCACCGCATGTTCCCGCGCATGGACTACATCAAGTCGGCGCGCGTCGTCGAAGCACCGGCTGCGACACCGGCACCTGCCGGATCATCGGCACCCGTAACTGCGAAGCCATAGGAAGCGCAGCAGGATGTACTAAGGCGCCAAGGCTTTCTTCCCTGCCTTTCCGCCCACCGCCGCCCACAACGCGCGCTCCACCATCGTCGGCGTCCACTCGTCGCCGAGCGCTGTCGCACGCTCGCGCAGTGCCTCGGCGTACGTCGCGTAGTAGGGCATCGTCCATTTCACCGCACTACCGGCGAGCTTCGGCACCTGTGCCGCGACGAGCTCGTCGAAGAATGGATAGATCTCCGGGGCGAACGCGCTCACCGCGGCCGATGCCGTCGCGGGTCCCACGCCGGCGAGTGTCGCCAGCGTGGCGATCGGCTTCGTCGGATGCGGCACGGCGGCCAGCGCCTCCGTGCTCGTCTCGGTAACGAGCCGCGCATCGTTGCCTCGCACGAGCACGAGGTTCGGTGCGCGCCACACACCGCGCGCCATCTTCCACTCGGTGAGTCGAACGAGCTCGTCGTGCGTGACGTGCGGTGTACGGCGCGCCGTGATCGCGCCGGGCAGCTCGTCACGATACCAGCGATCGAGCTCCGTGAGCCTGGCCACTCCCTGCCGCGCGACGATGTCGTCGTAGGTCGCGAGCGCGTCGCGCCACGCCGCGGGAGAAGCATTGAGCCAGAGTGATCCCATCCCTCTCAGCCCTCGAGCGGGACGAGTTCGACCTCCGCCGCGCCGTTCGCGATCGTCAGCCGCGCGACGCTCGGCTCGAGCTTGAATCGGCGCGGGCCCGCCGCGCCCGGATTCACGACGAGTCGTCCACCGGCGCGCGCGACGAGCTGCTGGTGCGTGTGACCGTAGACGATCACGTCGGCCGAGTAGCGCTCGAGCAACTTCTCCGGCGTCGGGCTTCCGAGCTCGTGACCGTGACTGACGTGGATGCGCACCTCACCGATCGACAGCTCGATCGAGGTCGTCAACCGCGGGTTGCCCGGCGCATCGGTGTTGCCGTACACCGCGACCACCGGCGCGATCAGTTCGAGCTCGTCGAGTATCTCGTCGCCTCCGACGTCGCCGGCGTGCAGGATGAGCTCCACCCCCGCCAGCGCACGATGCACGTCCGCGCGCACGAGGCCGTGCGTATCGGAGATCAGCCCGACGACGTGCACACCCTCGCCGCTCATGCGTGTTCGGGCTCGTCTCCCCAGCGTCGCCCGATGGCGTGCTCCACGCCGAGATGATCGAGCACGCGCGCCACGACGAAGTCCACCAGCTCGTCGACGCTCGTCGGCCGGTGATAGAACCCCGGGCTCGCGGGAAGCACCACCGCGCCCGCGCGCGTCAGCCGCAGCATGTTCTCCAGGTGGATCGTGCTGTACGGCGTCTCGCGGGGCACGAGCACCAGCGTGCGTCGCTCCTTCAACGCGACGTCCGCCGCCCGCTCCACCAACGAGCGCGACGTGCCCTGGCTGATCGCGCTGATCGTCCCCATCGAGCACGGACAGATCACCATGCCGCGGTTGCGCGCCGAGCCCGAGGCCGGCGCGGCGCCGCGGTCATCGTCGTCGAAGAGCGTGATGCTCGCATCCCACCCTGCGGCGCCCACGTGGGCGCGCAGCCCCTCGACGGTCCCGATGTCGGTCTCCGTGCGCAGCAGCCGCAGCCCGTGACCCGAGATGATGAGCTGCACGCGCTGCCTCGCCTGCACGAGCGCTTCGAGCAGGCGCACGGCGTACGGCGCGCCCGAGGCGCCCGTGATCGCCATGACGAGCGGCGCGCTCGTCGAATCGCTCATTGAGGCACGGGGTTCGCGCCCCACGCGGCGTAGAGTCGGCCCGCCAGCACGAAGCCGAAGAACAACAGGCTGATCACGCCGTTCATCGTGAAGAACGCCGCGTCGAGCTTCGACAGGTCGCCCGGCTTCACGAGCGAGTGCTCGTAGAGGAGCAGCGCCACGACGACGAGCACGCCCGCCCAGTACAACACGGACGGAACACCGGTGCCGGCAAGCGCGCCGACGCCGACGAGGGCGAGCGACAGCACCGTCAGCGTGTGCAGCCCGCGCGAGACGGCGATCGCGCCACGCTCACCGAGTGCCGCCGGGATCGAGTGCAGTCCCTG
>DASVNI010000363.1:0-1810 GCA_036383935.1 Gemmatimonadaceae bacterium
TCCGGCGGTACGGGTACGTCCTGTGGTCGCGGCAGCCAGCACCGGCGGGTACGCGCGGGCCGAGGTGAGGCGGTCAGTCCCGGGCGGAAGTCGGGTGGGAAATCCCGGAGCTGCGCTCGGTGTGAACGGCGAAGACCAGGGGACAAGGTGATAGCCACTCAAGGCAATAGTCTGACAGTCTTCTGTGAAGCGGCGCCCCGCGTCAAGTGCATCGTGCACTTGCCCGTAGTGGTTGCTCGTATTGTCCGCACAGTACTCGAGCTGCTGCTCAGCCTTCTGTTCGCGCTCTTCGGTGAGGTCGCGTGGACCTCGGCGCATTTGGGTGTGCGACGGAGCGGACGGCGCTAACTGAAACTCGGCTCTCGACGGCGGCCACAAACTGTCACGCGCTCGCCGCTCCTGATTCAGTCATCTCGATGCTGCGCGGTGCTACGGATGCGTGCTACGGATGCGTGCTACGACTTGCGTGATGCAGCCTCGGTCCCGACGACGGGCCGCGGTCGCGGTCCACGCAGGCGACTCGCGTCGTACGACGTGCCGTCCCGCCACATGGCGAAGAGGATCCCGGCGAGTCGGCGCGCCAAGGCGACCACGGCGACGCGCTTCCCGCGCCGCGTCGCGATTGGCGCGGCCCACGCGCGTAACGCCGCGGTGCTCTGCGCCTTGGAGCGCAGGATGCGCCACCCGGCCTCGACGAGCAGAGAGCGGACGCGCGGATTGCCGGCTTTGGTAATCCGCCCGCGGTGGCACTTCTCGCCCGAGCTCCGCTCACTCGGCACGAGCCCCAGAAAGGCTTCAAACTGATGCGCGGTCCGGAAGCGCGTGATGTCATCCACCGTGGCGACGATGGCGCTCGCCGTCACGGGCCCGATCGAGGGCGCCGTGGCCAGCCGCGCAACGATCGGATCGTCGATCGCCAGCGCCGCCAAGCGGCGATCCGCCGCGGCGACCTGCACATTGATCGGCGCGAGCACGTCGATGAGGGGCGCGAGCTCCGCCGTGAGCGCATCAGACAGCGCGAGGGCGGTGATCCGCTGCATCGCCACGTGCGATTGGCTGCCCGCGACGCGCAAGCCGTCGCGCCGCACCAAGGCCTTGGCCAGCGACACGTAGCGCGTGCGCGTGCGCACCAGCGCCTCGCGCACCGCGAGCTCCGCGCGCACGTGCCGCCGTGCCGCCGACACGCGGTGGGCCGCGCGATACGCGCCCGTCGCCAGCGCGTCGGCCAGGGTGCGCGCATCCCGCTTGTCCGTCTTCACGCGCCGACTTCGGGTGGCATACATCGGCGCGTAATTGGGGTCGGCCACGATGACCTCGTGGCCCAGCGTCTCCAGATGCTGCGCCACCCACTCGCTCTCGGTGCTCGCTTCGACGAGCACGCGCGCGGCGGCACGGCCGCCCAACGCGGCGGTGAATCGCTCGCGGCTCGTCACGATCCGGCGCTCGGTCGCGCTCCCATCCGCGGCGAGGATGCACAGCTGGCTCTCGCGCTTGTGCAGATCGATTCCTATCATGTCCATGGCGGCTGGCCTCCCGGTGTGCGCCCCGCCGATTGGCGGTGAGCGCGTCCTTGTTTGTGTGGGGCTCAGCTTGCCACCACGTCACCGTGGAGGTCCAGCCGCCGCTTCATACCAACTGAAATCTGGGGGAACCCCCCGCGCGTGGGCTGACGCGGACGGCGTGTCGGCCACTCGATCCGGATTCCCGAGGCACGGGGGTCCGAGGATCTCGGACTGGCCCTGCTAACGACTTGAGTCGCTTTCACCTTGTCCCTTGGTCTTCTCATTTGACCTTGCAGTCGACGCAAGGC
>DASVNI010000364.1:0-9159 GCA_036383935.1 Gemmatimonadaceae bacterium
GCGGCAATGGGCGGAAGCTGACCCCCGCCGAGGACTGGCCGCCCATGGCGAAGCCCACCGACGCCAACTGGCAGGAGGCGATCGCCGCGTTGCGCGGACGGAACGAGGCAACGCGTGTCGCGGTGCTGCGCTTCGAGCCGACACATCTGTCCGTTCCGCTCGTGCCGGAGCCGCCATACAGCGCCTACGAGCAATTCATCGGACTGACGCAGCACGACCTCTATCACGCGGGACAGATCGCGCTGCTCAAGCGCGCGATCCGCGGCACGGTCGCCGGCTGACGCGCGATCAGGCTCTGCCCGTACTGACGACCGGCGGCCCGTTGTCGCGCTTCACCGCCGGTACCGTCTTGAGGTAGCGATAGATCGCCCGCAGGTCCTCGTCGTTCATGCGCGAGAACGCCTGCCAGGGCATCGGCGACCCCGGGATCACTCGGCCCTGGCGGAAGCGCGCGACGAACTGGTCTTCGCTCATCTTCCCGAGCCGGCCCGTCTCCGGATCGCTCGTGATGTTCGGCGGCGACCAGGTGCGCGCGGTGTCGACCGATTCCTTGAACCCCTTCGTGCCGCCGTAGCGCGGGCCCGTGAACGCGCCCGTCATCTGGCTGCGCTCCGTGTGACATGACCAGCACAGCGCGACCGACTCGACGAGATAGTGGCCCGTCTCGACCGACGCGCCATGCGGCGCCTGGGCGAGCGGCGTCGCCGCCGGCCCGACCGGCTTGGACAACACCGTCGCCCTGACGACCTTGCCGAGCAGGTTGTAGTGGTGCGCCGGAACGGCGTTGTGCACCGGCGGCTGCGTGCGGAGATACGACACGACCGCGCGCAGATCGTCGTCGGCGAGGCCCTGCATCTCCATGAAGGGAAGCAGCGCGCGTCCATCGTGACCGACGCCGAAGCGCAACGCGCGCGCGATCGCCTTGTCCGAGACGTTGCCCAGTCCGGTCGCGCTGTCGGACGTCAGGTTGCGCGTGTAGAACTGGCCTGGCGGGATATCGAAGCCGAAGCCGCCGACGAGCGGCACGTCGGCGCCGCTGACGTACGCCGTACGCTGCGACGGATCGCCGTGACAGCCGGCACAGGGCGCGACGTCGCGCACGATGTAGTGTCCGCGCGCGATGACCGCCGAATCGGTCGACGCCACGACGTCGGGATACGGTGTGCTGTCGAAGCGGAGGTTCTGACGCGCCGAGACGAAGATGCCTCCGCCGACGATGAGAATCACGAGCACGCTGCCGGCGGCGATCAGGATCTTGCGCAACATGGGAGCAACCTCGCGTGGGAATCGGCGCAAGCGGTGTCGGCGCGGCTCGCGCCCGCACGATCAGCTCGCCGTGGCAATTGACGACGCCCAATCATGCGCCGGCGACGGGCGGTTGGCGAGGTAACCCGCCGGCGGGGCTCCAACGCAACGGGCGGCCTGTGGAGGCCGCCCGGCAGGTGCTTCAGTCAGCGCATCACGCTATGGACTGATGGTCAGCGGCACGCCCCCGCCAGCGCGCTGGATGCGGTGCGCGAGCTCTATCGCGTCTTCGGGCACCATGCGAATGCAGCCGTGCGACGCTGCCTCACCGATCGACCCCGGGGAATTGGTGCCGTGAATGAAGTAGTACGGCGCCTGGAAATAGATCTTCACCCCCTGCATCGGATTCGACGCGGCGCCCGGTGGCTCGTAATGCTTCTTCGCCGCCCAGGCGACCGGTGGCGGCCTCCAGGCCGGATTCCAGTCGATGTCGCCCGTGCGGAAGGAGCCGGTCGGCGTCGGATGCGACGGACGTCCAACCGCCACCCCATACGAGGCGACAGTTTTGCCGTTCTGGACGACGCGCAGCACGCGCGACGAGAGGCTCACCTTGAGCGCGATCGGCGCGTCACTGGCGCCCGATCGCCCCGTCGACAGCCAGGCGACTCCGGACCCGATCCACGCTGCCAGCACCAGCCCACCGATCCATTTGCGTCGCTTCGACAGCATATCTGCCCTCCGTCTGGATACTCGGTGGAAGGGCAAGGGATGCGCTGAAGGAACAGGCTCGAGTAGGTCGAATGCCTTGGACTTTGGGCGCAGTGCGCGGATCCGCGCTGAGAGCCACTGACGGCTCCGGTTATATTTCGGAGAGCCTTTGCCCCCTGAGTCCGTGTCGAGCGAAACCACCCCCCGCAACAACTTCATCCGTGAGCTCGTCGAGGAAGACGTCGCCACCGGCCGCTTCGGGCGCCCGGTCACGGTGCGCTTTCCCCCCGAGCCGAACGGCTTCCTGCACATCGGTCACGCCAAGGCCATCTGCCTGAACTTCGGGCTGGCCGAGGACTTCGACGGCCGCTGCAATCTCCGCCTCGATGACACGAACCCGTTCACCGAGGACATGAAGTACGTCGAGGCCATCAAGAAGGACGTGGAGTGGCTCGGCTTCAGGTGGGCGGAGGAGCGGTACGCCAGCGACTACTTCGACCAGCTCTACGAGATCGCCGAGTCGCTGGTCAGGAAGGGGAAGGCGTACGTCGATTCGCAGAGCGAGGAGGAGATCCGCGAGAACCGCGGCACGATCATGGAGCCCGGCAAGCCGGGACCGTATCGCGACCGCAGCGTCGAGGAGAACCTGGACCTGCTGCGCCGGATGAAGGCAGGCGAGTTCCCCGACGGCGCGCACGTGCTCCGCGCGAAGATCGACCTCGCGAGCACCAACATGATCATGCGCGATCCCCTGCTGCTCCGGATTCGCCATGCCTCGCATTACCGGCTCGGCGACAAGTGGAGCATCTATCCGCTCTATGACTTCGCGCACGGACTGAGCGACGCCATCGAGGGGATCACGCGCTCGCTCTGCACCCTCGAGTTCAAGGACAACCGCGACATCTACGAATGGCTCGTGAACGAGGCCGGCCTCGAGAAGGTGCCGCCGACGCAGATCGAGTTCGCGCGCCTCGAGCTGGATTACACCATCGTGAGCAAGCGGAAGCTGCTGCGCCTGGTGAATGAAGACTTCGTGAGCGGGTGGGACGACCCACGGATGCCGACCCTCGCGGGGCTGCGCCGGCGCGGCGTGACCCCCGAGGCCATTCGCGCCTTCTGCGATACCATCGGTGTCGCACGAAAGCCCGCACGTACCGAGCTCGCGACCTTCGAGCACGCCGTGCGCAACGACCTCAACATGCGCGTGCCGCGCGTGATGTGCGTCGTGGATCCGATCAAGGTCGTGCTCACCAACTATCCGGAAGGCCAGGTCGAGGAGCTCGACGCCTCGTACTATCCGCACGACGTCCCGCTCACCGGCTCGCGGAAGGTGCCCTTCTCGCGCGAGCTCTGGATCGAGCGCGAGGACTTCATGGAAGATCCACCGAAGAAATTCTTCCGCCTCGCGCCGGGCCGAGAGGTCCGTCTGCGGTATGGATTCTTCATCACCTGCCAGGAAGTGGTGAAGAACGAGGCTGGAGAGATCGTGGAGCTTCGCTGCACTTACGATCCCGCCACGCGCGGCGGCGACTCACCGGATGGCCGGAAGGTGCAGGGCACCATCCATTGGGTGTCGGCGGCGCGCGGCGTGAACTGCGAGGTGCGGCTCTACGACAAGCTCGTCACCGTGCCGGACCCCGAGGCGGGGGGTGACGCCTTCGACTTCACGACGTTCGTCAATCCGGATTCGCTGCGCGTGATGTCGAACGCGAAGGTGGAGCCGAGCGTGCTCGGCGACGCGCCGGATGCGCGCTACCAGTTCGAGCGGACGGGATATTTCGTCAAGGACGTCGTGGATTGGAGCGACGAGCGGCCCGTGTTCAACCGCACGGTGACGTTGCGCGACACGTGGGCGAAGGTGAAGGGCGCGTAAAGGCACCTATTCACGTGACAGCGCCCCGCCGGTGAGCTCACCGGCGGGGCGCTTCGTTCGAGACCATTCGCCAGTCGTCAGGGCACGCGGATCGCCCCCACAGCGTCGAGCGTCGAGCCCAATCCGCCCGCGGTGAGCTGCGATGCGACCTCGGCGCGAAGGTTCGCCAGCGCGGCGGTGCTCGTCACGGCATTGCTCACCCGCGCGAGCGCACGGTCCGACGCATTGCCGAGGCGTACGAGATCCGCGAGCACCGCGATCGCCACCGTGCGCCGCTCGGCGGGCGTCTCACGCGTGACGCGCACCACCGCGCTCTCGCTGACGCCCGCATCCAGCGCGTCCGCCGTGACCGCGAGCTCGCCCGCGCTTCCGGCCTGCACACCGGCGTGCTTCATCGTCTCCGACGCGCGCGTCAGACTCGTCACGCGCTTTTCGACTGCGCTCGCGATGCGGTCCGGCGGCACGCGCTTGGCCTCGCCTTCGGCGATCTTGCTCTTCACCAGCTCCACCGGGACGTTCGCCTTCGCCGCCGCGCTCAACGCCGCGTCGATGCGGGCCTGCGGTGTCTGCGCCTGCACCTGTGCCTGACTCTGGGTCTGACCCTGGGCCGCGACACCACCACCCTGCGCGCGAAGCACCGTGGGCACGAGCAGCATGGCCGGAACGACCACGGCCATCATCGTAGACTTCATCACAGTCGCCTTCATGACATCCTCCGTGAGTATGAGACGCGGTAACGCCATGCTTCATTCATGAGACGTTCGGCGACCGCGCGATTGTCACTTTTGTCGTTCAACCCGATCGCACCGCTTGATCTTGATCATCTTGCGCCGCCAGGAACGCGCGCAGCGCTTCACGCGCCCGATGCACGCGCATCTTCACTGCGCTCGGCGACGCCTCGGTGATCTCCGCTACTTCCTCGTACGTGTAGCCGGCGGAGTGCTTGAGCAGGAACGCCTCACGCAGCGCGCTGGGAAGGCGCTCGAGCGCCGCGCGCAACGTTAGCGTCGTCTCGTCTCCCACGACGTGCGGCGCTTCCAGATCGTCCGCGTTCTCGATGTGACTCATCGGCACACAGAGACGCCGCACGTTGCGCAGCTCGTCGAGACACAGGTTGCGGCAGATGCGAAACAGCCAGGAGCGGTAGTGTGCGCCCTCGCGACAGTCTTCGAGTCGCTCGAAGGCGCGCACGAATGCGTCCTGGACGAGGTCGAGGCTCGTGTCGTGGTCGAGACCCATGCCGCGCGCGTGACGGTAGAGCAGATCCTGGTGCCGGCGGACGAGCACTCCGTACGCCGCATCGTCTCCGCCCAGCACGCGCAGGACGAGATCCGCATCCGGCGGTTCGGGTGCGTGGGTCGGGTGCAGAATCGGGGCGCTCATCGAACCACCACCACGGCAACCACGCCGCCCATGCCGTCATCCTTGCGACCTGGCACACCGTCCGGAACGAACCATGTGCCGTCGGCGCCGACGAACGAGTAGTTGTAGACACCGCGCGCCACGGCGACCGTGTACGTCCAGTGATCGCCCACGCGCTCCATGGGCACCGGCTTCCAGGCGTTGAAGTCCCCCGCGATCGACGGCCGTATGTTCGTCGCCGAAACGGGCAGCTGGATGGTCGCGCGGCCGTTCACGTAGGCCGCCGCGACGGGTGGTGCAACGGGCCGCGCGCGACCAGAGGCCAGCACGGACAGTCCGATGCTCCACGACGTCTGCGCGGGCTGGAGTGCGAGGGGATCGTACGTATCGCGGCGCACCGCACCGTCGAGCGATACGAGAGGATGCAGCGACAGACGACCGCCGACGGACCACGGCGTTCCCTCACTGCGACCGCCCGTCCATTGCCCGACGCTCGCCCAGAGGCTGCCCACCGTCGATGCGGTCACGGCCGAGATTCCCGTGAACATCGCCGCGGCCTCGCCCGGGGCCTGAAAGCGCCGCACCACCGGTACGATGGCGAGCGAGCTCGTAGGCGTGACGGTCGCTTGCAGATCCGCGAGCGTCACGGAGCGGTCGGCGCGCTGATCGCCGAACTTTGCTGCATAGCGCGACACGCCCGCGCGCGCCTGGAGTTGGACGGCGGCCCACTCGTAGCCGAGTACCGGCATGGCCTGGCCGGCCAACGCGTGGCCGGAGCGGTCGACGCGCGTCGGCACCGATGGATCGAGTAGACCGGGAAGCGAACTACTCCTCTGCCCGGCGCGATCGAAGGCGAGAAATGCGTTCCCCGCGACATCGAGACCGGCGAGCAATCCGCCGTGCTGCATCGACAGGCGCTTCCACGCGCTCGCTCCACCCCGCAGCGGGTCGGCCGAGTGCGTCGGCACTCCACCGCTCAGGCGGAGCCCCGTGTTGGCATCGTCGTATGAAAGACCGAGCGCGAAGCTCTCCGAGGGGGCGGGGTCGAGTGCGGAGCGGATGCGGCCCGCCTGTGCGCTCACGCGCCACTCCTGCGCGGCCAGCGGCGCGGACGACATCGTGAGCCCGAGCGCCGCGAAGAGGCCAGCGAAGATGTGCGGGCGCATCAGGACCTCCCGCCGTCTGGTGACAGCACGGCGAGGCGGCTGTTCACGCCTCCGAAGCCGTCGTGCACCGACGGCGCGGCGGGGTCGGCGACCCAGCGCTCACCGTCGACCACGAAGGCGTACTCGTGGACTCCCGGATCGAGCGGCACGATCACGGTCCAGACCCCTGCCTCCGACCGCTTCATGACGTAGGCAGGCTTCCACGCGGAGAAATCACCGGCGACCGCGACCTGTTTCGCGGCGGGAGCGGTGAGTACGAATTGCGTGAACACCTGCTGCGGCGCCCGCGCGACGACGGCGGGACGCTGTCGAAGGGAATCCGTCGCGAACACCGCCATGAACACGGCAGCGGCAGCGAGAGCGTACGCGGGCCGCCAGGTGATGGAGAGCGTACGCGGTCGCCACAACCAGTGAACGGCGTTTCGCGGACGAGCAGAGGATGGCTCCGCCGCCGCGACGTGCGCATGCGCGCGCGGCGACTCGCGCCGGATCCGTTCCAGCACGGCGGGCGCGAGATCAGGGAGCGGTTCGGCGGGAATGGCGCGCAGGACGGCGTCGATCTGAAACTCGACCGCGGCCAACTCTGCACGCTCTGCGGGGGTGAGCGCCTGGGCGGTCGAGTCGCCGTCCAGCGCCTTGTGGATGTGGTGATTCATCGCGAGGCCTGCATCGATGTCTTGACGTTTCTGGGACCACCGGCGGCGGCAGCCCTTCCGAAACCAAGACGAACGGCGAGGCCCGGATTGTCACATGGGGCGCGAAACTCGGAGCTCGGAGTATGTGCGCTCCGTCACAGCGAGCCGACGCCTGTCAGTGCGTTGAAATATAGGGAGCCTATCGCAGGGCCTTCGGCTCCCCGTACACGCTGTTTCGATGGCCAACAGTTGGTTCGCGCCTACCCGGCTCAATGGGAATCGCACGCCGAGTGGACGAGTCCAGAATCTGCCGTCACCAGCAGCGCGGTTGCCGGGAGCAGGGAGTTGCGTTTCATGGAGAGCTTCACCGGCTCACCGATTCATTCCTGGTCGCCGCATCCAGCTTCCGGAGCATCACGGACATCTCCGGATTGGCCATGAACGTTCGCCACAACAACCCCGTGCGATGGTTCTCGACCATCGCCACGATCGGCGCCTGGTTGAGCCCCATGTAGATCGGTGACACCCAGTTCGCACCCGGATTGTACGCGTCGCGCGGCCCGTAGATGTCCCATAGCTGTGCGCCGAGGTCGCGGTAGTAGTGCTTGAACGCGACCATCGACGCCTCTGGGGTGTACGGAAACGAGGCGAGGGCACCAGTCGGCGTGAGCGTTCCCGTGTCGTGCGCGTCGTCCGGCGCGTGCGGCACGTACTCCGACGGGCCGTCGCTCGCGGTGAGCCCCCACGCGTCCGCTCCGTATCCCAACTGATGCTTCGGGTTGGCGATGCAGTACGCGCGGTTGATCAGCGCCATGTTGCGGAAGTTCTGGAAGTACGACGACGTGAACCTGTCGTGCAGCTGGTGCGGATCGACGCCGATGTACGAGTAGTGCGCGAAGAACAGCGGCCCGCCCGTCCCGACGCCGACGTCGAGCGGAATTCCGTAGTAGCTCTTGCCGTTGCGGTACAACTTCCCGTCGGTGCTCCCCGACCATCCTTCGCGATACGACTGCGCCATCGGTGCCTGGCTCGCCCACCCCGAGTAGTACGTGCTCGCGGGGACGCCGTGCGTCGGCGACGCGATGGCCAGCAGGTAGACGACGTGCACTTCGTTGAAGCCGATCAGCGGGTGATGGATCTGGAATCCCCACGTCGGCGACCAGTGCCAGTAGATGAAATCCTTCTGCTGCGTCGCGTCGCGGTACCAGTCCCACTCGACAGCTTCCCACAGGTGCGTGATGCGGGCGTGGAGCGCACGCTCGGCGGGGCTCGTGCCGTTGAAGTACTCGCGCGCGGTGAGCAGCCCCTGCATCAGGAACGCCGTCTCCACGAGATCGCCGCCGTCGTCGAGCATGCCGAAGACGGTCATCGTGTGACCCGTCGCGCCGTTCATGTAGTGCGACCACGCGCCGTGATACCGGTCGGCGCGCTCGAGGAAGCCGACGATCTTCGTGAGGCGCTCGAGCCCCTGCGTCCGCGTGATGAAGCCGCGGTCCGTCCCCGCGAGCAGCGCCATGATCCCGAATCCACTCGCGCCCGTGGCGACGATGCGATCGTCGCCCGGCATGTTCTCGTGCGCCATCCCGGAGCTCGAGTCGGCGCCTTCCCAGTAGTAGTGGAAGGCGGCTTCCTGAAGCATCGTGAGCAGCTCGTCGTCGCTCATCGCGCGCGTGGACGCGGTCGCGGATGGCGACGGCGCGGATGTACGGTTGTTCCAATCGGCGGCGACGACGCGATAGCTCGCGGTCACGCCCGTGCGACCCAGCCAATCCACGAAGCGATGGACGCCCGGCACCTGGATCCCGACGGGGACGTACGCGGCGCTGTCCTGCGGTGTCATCCCGTGCGAGCGCAGCGTGTCGAGGGATCTGCACTGACATCGGTAGATCACGTAGTGCGCCGCAGGCTCGGCGCGTGGCGCGTCCCACTCGACGACGACGTGGCGCTCGTATCCTTTCGCCCTCACGCGCGCGGGCGCCACGAGTGATTCGCCCGACGACACCGGCTCGTCGCCCACGTGCACCTGGTCCACGAGCAACGTGTGCTCGGCGCCGTCGGCGCGACCCTGGAGGAAGATGACGCTCTGCAGCTGCTCCGGGATGAATGGATAGACCGATGCGCTGCGCAGCGATGCCATCGGGACGCGAACCTGCACCCACCTGTCCGCCGG
>DASVNI010000365.1:0-4214 GCA_036383935.1 Gemmatimonadaceae bacterium
AGATCGATGGCGCGCGCGACGTGGCGGTCGAGTTCCACTCGCTCTCCAAGACGTACAACATGACCGGGTGGCGCTGCGGCTGGGCCGTGGCGCGGCCGGAGATCGCGAACGCGCTGCTCAAGGTGAAGTCGTTCGTCGACACGGGGCAGTTCATGGCGATCCAGGCCGCGGGAGTCGCCGCGCTGGAGAGCTGGGCGGAGTTCGTGCCGCAGAACGTGGCGATCTTCGAGGAGCGGCGTGACGCAGCGGTGGCGTCGTTCCGTGCGGCGGGCTTCGAGTGCGAGGTGCCGCGCGCGACGATGTACCTCTGGGTCAAGCTCCCCGAGGGCATCCCGTCGGCGGTGTTCACCGAGCGGCTGCTCGAGGAGCAGGGCGTGGTCGTGATGTCGGGCTCCTCGTTCGGCGCGGGCGGCGAAGGGTTCTTTCGCATCTCCTTCATCCAGCCGCCGGAGCGCATCGCCGAAGCGGCGCAGCGCGCGGGTGCGCTGCTGGCCAGCATGACACCGGTCGGCGCGGCATGATGAAGCGGCGCCCGTCGGGTGGGTTCCTCGTCTCGGTCGTCTTTCACACGGCGCTCGCGTTCGTGCTCGCGAACGTCGTGTTGCACTACGACATCGTGTTCGAGAAAGGGCCTCGTCCGCCGGCGCCGGAGAAGGAAGAGATCACGTACGTCGCAGTGCAGCCTCCGGCCGGCGCCCTGGGCGGAACGACAGCGAGCACGCCGGCCAAGGCAACCGAACCGGCGCAGCGTCTCGTCGCACCATCGCGAGTGCCGAGCGCAGTCGTGCCACCGGCGCCGACGGCACCCACCGCCGGTGGGACGCCGGGCGGCGTGGAAGGGGGCACCGGCGTGGGCGGCGGCAGCGGCCCGGCGACGGGAATCGTCCCCGCCATGCCCGATCCGCGCCTCGCGGCGGACGCCAAGTTCTTCTATCCGAAGAACAAGACGCCGGCGCAGCGCGCCGACAGCGCCGTGAAGGCGACGATCTACGCGTACAACGATTCCATCGAGCGGGCGTCGGCCTCCGCGGGGCGCAAGCCGGGCGACTGGACGTTCGGCAGCGACGGGAAGAAGTGGGGCGTCGACGGCTCCAAGATCTATCTCGGGAAGTTCTGGATCCCGAGCGCGGTGCTGGCTGCGCTGCCGATCCGCGTCCAGAACAATCCTGGCGAGACGATCGCCGACCGACTCTCCACGGCGCGGCGCTCCGATCTGATGCTCCACGCGGAGTCGCAGTTCCACGACGACGAGTTCAAGGCCGCCGTGAAGCGCATTCGCGAGCGGAAGGACCGCGAGCGGCGCGAGAAGGAGCAGCAGCAGGAAGAGCAGTCGCGCGGCGTGGCGCAGAGCGCCGGCCCGACCCCTTAATCAAAACCGCGAGCCGCGAGCAGCACGCTCGCGGCGGGGTCAGTGCAGCTCGCCGTCCGGCGCGAGGTTCAGCGTCGGCTGCTCGATCTGCTCCATGAACGGCCGGAAGACGCCGCACACCACACCGAGCACCGCGAAGTCGTCACGCGGTCCCACCTCGATGGCGCGATCCGCATCGTTCGCCGGCTCGAGCACGATCGTCGCGCCGCGATGCGTGAGCGTCTTCACGGTCGCGTCGTCGCCGAGCCGCGCCGCGACGATGTCGCCGTCCTTCGCGCGCGTCGATGGCGAGACCATGACGTAGTCGCCGTCGAAGATTCCGCGGCCGACCATCGAGTCGCCCTTGATGCGCAGGAAGAACACGTCGTCGCTCGGCAGGAAGCGACGGTCCATCGTGATGTATCCCGAACGATGTTCGGGGATCAGCGCCGGCTCGCCGGCGTGGACCTTACCGAAGTACGGCACCGGCTGCGTCGCCGCGGTGCCGGAGAAACCGACGATACGCACGCCGCGGGAGCGCGATTGATCGCGTTCGATGAATCCCTTCTGCGAGAGCGACGCGAGCAGGTCGGAGACCGTCTTCGTCGACTTGATGCGAAACTTCTTCGCGATCTCGCGGATGCTGGGCTGATACGTGTTTTCCGCGAGGAAGTCGATCAGGTAGTGGTATACCCGTCGTTCCAGCGGTGTCAGCGGCTCCGTCATGATTCCCTTCCGGCTCAGTGCAGCAACCGGACACAAGGAGTGCTCGAGCCCGTCAGCAGCGGTTGTCTCAGCTAATGTACAATTCGGAACCTAACGCGCAACAGGTGTTTGGGCGCTAGGACGCCGACCGCAAGTAGCCGACCGCGGCGTCGATGCGCGCCAGCGAACGGTCGCGGCCGAGCATGAGCAGGACCTCGAAGATGCCCGGGCTGGCCTGGAGTCCGGTGAGCGCGACGCGAAGCGGCTGGAACACCTTGCCCGCCTTCTCCCCGAAGCCGAGTTGCTCGGCCAGCACACGAAGCGACTCCTCGAGCGCGCCCAGCTCCCATGAGGTCGTCGCTTCGAGGGCCTCCCTCGTCTTCGCGAGGATATCGGCTGTCGCCGCTCGGTTCTTCCATTGCTTCGCCACCGAGTCGACGTCGTAGGTGATGGTGTCGCTGAAGTACGGGACGGCCTGCCGCACGATGTCGTCGATCGTGCGCGCGCGGACCTTGAGGAGGTCGAGCAGGGTGACGAACCATTCGCGGCGGCGCTCCAGCTCGGCAACGGTGACCAAGCCGGCGGCTTCCAGTCCAGGCGCGACGCGGGCCATCAGCTCGTCCGAGGGAATGAGGCTGAGGTGCTGGCCGTTCATCCACTCGAGCTTCTTGGTATCGAAGATCGCCGCCTTCTTCTGGAGCCCGTTCGTATCGAACAGCTCGACCATCTGGTCGAGCGACATCACCTCGATGTCGTTGCCCGGCGACCAGCCGAGCAGGGCGAGGAAGTTGAGCATCGCGCCGGGCAGGATGCCGAGGTGCTGATAGTCGCCCACGGCCGTCGCGCCGTGGCGCTTGCTCAGCTTCTTGCCGTCGAGGCCGTGGATCATCGGCAGATGCGCGAACCGCGGGAGGCCGGCTTCGAGCGCGCGGTAGAGCATGATCTGCTTCGGCGTGTTCGAGATGTGATCGTCGCCGCGCATGACGGTCGTGATCTCCATCGCGATGTCGTCGCTCACGACCGCGAGGTTGTAGATCGGCGTGCCGTCGGTGCGGAGGACGATGAAGTCCTCGATGTCCTTGTTCGGAAACTCGATCTCGTCGTGGACGAGATCGTTCCACGACGTCGAGCCATCCGGAACGCGGAAGCGCACGGTGAAGGGCATGCCCTCGGCGACGCGGCGCGCGATCTCGTCGGCGGGGAGCCGGTCGCAGCGGCGGTCGTACTTGAAGCTCTCCCCGTTCGCCTCCGCGGCGGCGCGACGCTCCGCGAGCTCGGCCTGCGTGCAGAAGCAGCGGTAGGCCGTGCCATTGTCGAGCAGGCGCTGGGCATCGGCGCGGTGGCGCTCGAGGTTCGCGCCCTGGTACACGACCTCCTCGTCCCAGGTAAGGCCGAGCCACTCGAGGCCCTCGAATATGGCCTTGGTACTCTCCTCAGTGCTCCTCGCCCGGTCCGTGTCCTCGATGCGGAGGAGGAACTGGCCGCCGAACTTGCGGGCGAAGAGCCAGTTGAAGAGGGCCGTACGCGCGCCGCCTACGTGCAGGTAGCCGGTGGGCGACGGAGCGAAGCGTAGGCGGGGGATCAGAGCGGACATGTGCAGCGTGGCGAGCGGTGAAGCAACGAAGGCCCGCCGCGACAGCGACGGGCCTTCGAGACGGAGAGAGAGGGATTCGAACCCTCGATAGAGGTTGACCCCCTATGCCGGTTTAGCAAACCGGTGCCTTCAGCCTCTCGGCCATCTCTCCACGAGAGACGCAATCTAACGAGAGGCGGGGGAGGGGTAAACTGCTGCCGTCAGGGCGTCTGGTTGATCATCAGGTGCGCGTACGGCGTGCCGGCCCACATGATCCAGGTGCCCGTCTTCTTGGGTGTCGTGGCGAAGCCGGTGGACTTCGCGTCGTAGGGCCACATGATCATGTAGTGGGCCGGCGACGAGACGTAGTGGTCGGTCTTGGTCGCGAACGGGTCGGTGGCGCTGATGTCGCTGCCACCTTCGAGCATGTAGATCAGGCCGGGCGCCGCATTGGCCGGCTTCGGTGCGTGGGCCATGAGCGCCTTGACCCACTCCATCCCGTTCTTGTCGATGCACATCGGATCGAGACCCGGCGTGGACGGCTCATCGGGGATGCAGGTCCAGCCGTTCGTGCCGGCGCGAAGCTGC
>DASVNI010000366.1:0-7123 GCA_036383935.1 Gemmatimonadaceae bacterium
AAGCATTTTTGGGGGCCCGCCGCGAGAGTCTCTCGCGCCACGACCCCAAAAAATCACTTGGCTCTTGCGTTGGCTGGTGGCCCAGGAGACTACCAACGCCCTTCTTGATGCAGCCACGCTCCCTTGGACGGCGCTGGAGCCTACTCCGGGGTTCTTCTCTCCTCCCCGCTCCGCCGATCCTCCTCATCGCGCCGCTCCGCGCCCGAGCGCCGCTCCGCCGGCTCGCCCCCAACCTCCGACACGCGCTTCAGCACCAGCTCGAAGGTCGATCCCACTCCCAGCTCACTCGTCGCGCGGAGGTCGCCGCCCATCCCGCGCGCCAGATCGCGGCTGATCGCCAGGCCGAGTCCCGTCCCCTCCGTGGTGCGCGTGAGGTCCGAGCGCACCTGCACGAACGGCTCGAACACCGCGTCCAGCTTGTCCGCCGGGATGCCGACTCCGGTGTCGCTGATGCGCACCGCCACGTGTGATGGCCCGTCGGCGGCGACCGACGTCGTGATCCGGCCACCCTCGGTCGTGAACTTGATCGCGTTCGACAACAGGTTGAGCAGCACCTGCGCCAACTTGTCCCGGTCGGCCCACACGTAGAGCGGATCCGGCTCTCGCACGTCGGGGAGCGCCATCTCGAGGGTCAGCGACTTCGCCGCCACCTGCGACTCCACCATCTGCAGCACGTCCAGCAGCAGCTCGTGCATCAGCACCGGTGCGAGGTCGTACTCCACACGTCCCGCCTCGATGCGCGCGTAGTTCAGCACGTCGTTGATGAGGCCGAGCAGGTGACGCTGCGCGCGCTCCACCCGCCCCAGGGCGTCGCGTTGCGCCTCGCTCACTGGGCCGTAGAGCCCCATGTCGATCAGCTGCACGTGGCCGGCGATCGCGTTGAGCGGCGTGCGCAGCTCGTGACTCATCGTCGCCAGGAACTCGCTCTTCGTGCGGCTCGCCGACTCCGCTTCGGCGCGCGCCGCGCGCTCGGCCTCGACCAAGCGCGCGTTCGCCAGGGCGGCCCCCGCGCGGCGCGCCACCTCCATCGCCATCGACAGATCCGCCTCGCCGTAGCGGCGCCCCGGGTCGCTCGAAACGAGCGACAATACCGCCACCGTGCTCCCGGTGGCGTCCTTGAGCGGCACCATGAGGAGCGAGCGCATCTCCACGGAGCGAAGCAGTGCCAGGTGCTCCGCGTCCTGCGCCACCGCGACCCACGCTTCGTCGGGAATCTCGGGCATCAGCTCCGGCTCACCCGTGCGCAGCACCTTCGCCGTGCCGAAGTCGGTGTTCAGGTCGATCGGATTGCGCGCCAGCGACGCGCGCGCCAGCTGCACCATCTCCGGGCGTACGTGCGTGATCGCGACCTGGCGCACGCTCCCCTCCTCCCGCACTTCGACGAAGCACCAGTCGGCGAGCGCCGGCACCGCCAGCTCGGCGATCGTCGCCAGCGTCGCTTCGACGTCGAGCGAGCCGGCGAGGCGCACGCTCGCCTCGGCGAGGAAGGCGAGCCGGCGCTCCGCTGCCTCGGCCACGTGCAGCAGCCGCTCCGCCTCGCGCCTCGCGCGCACGCTCTCCGTCACCTCCGTGCCGATGTCGACGATCCCCGACACCGTACCGTCCGCTTCGCGCAGCGGGTGGTAGACGAAGTTGAAGAAGTAGTCCTCCGGCACGCCGTCGCGGTCGCGGTCGAGCGGAACGAGATAGTCCTTGGCCTCGAATGGCGCTCCGGTGTCGAGCACCTGCTGCAGCGCCGCGAACAGCGCAGCGCGTGCCTCCGGGATCACCTCGTCGAGCCGCCGTCCGACCGGCGAGCGTCCCTGCGGTGTCATCTCCGCATAGCGCGGATTCACCAGCTCGTACACCAGCTCGTGCGCCGAGCGACCGCGCAGCACCGCCACGGCCACCGGCGCCTGCTGGAAGACGTCCGCCAGCCGCTCGCGCTCGAGGTCGAGCGCGCGCAGCAACCGGTCGCGCTCCACCTTCCCTGCGCGCTTGGCCGTGGTGTCGGTGAACAGCATCGCCACGCGGCGGTCCTCCGCCCGGCCGATCCGGAAGGCGAAGACGTCGAACCAGCGCTGCATCGCCGCCGCCTCGCTCTCGAACCGCACCGACTCGCCGGTGAGCGCGACACGGCCATAGCGCTCGAACCAGGACGGCTCGAGCTCGGGGATCAGCTGGCGCGCCGTGCGTCCCACCGCATTCGCGAGCCCCGACTGCCGCACGAAGGCGGGATTGATCTCGAGGAAACGATAGTCGATCGCCTGATCGTCCTCGAACAGGATCTCACAGATGCAGAACCCCTCGTCGAGCGACTCGAACAGCGTACGGTAGCGCGCCTCGGTCTCGCGCGCGTCTTCCGTGAGGTCGGCGTAGCGCTGGCGCTGGCGGAACGCCTCTTCCTCGCGCTCCTCCCACAGTCGCACGAACGCCGCGACCTTCTCGCGCACGACGTCCGGGTCGAGCGGCTTGAACAGATAATCGACGGCGCCGGACGCATAGCCGGCATGCACCTGCCGCCGGTCGCGGTCCAGCGCGGTGACGAAGATGATCGGCGCCAGCTGCGGCGGCGCCATCCGCTTGATCCGCCGCGCGGCCTCGTAGCCATCCATGCCCGGCATCTGCACGTCGAGCACGATCACGGCGAAGTCGTTCGCCGCGACCTCTCGCAAGGCCTCCTCGGCCGACGTGGCACGGACCAGCCGTACCCCGAGTGGCTCGAGGATCGCCTCGAGGGCGAAGAGGTTCTCGGGATGGTCGTCGACGAGAAGCACGCTTGCCTGAACGTGCCGGTGCGACGGAGGTACGGCGTGAAGTGCGGAGAGCGACACGGGGTGCGACGAGGCCTGCAGGGGTGATTCAGGTTACGTCGCGGGCACGTGAGAGGGGAGGGGCGGGCTGTTCTGCGACAACCGTCACGCGATCGCGGCGGCGCCCTCGCCAGCTTGCGATGCATACGGTGGACGACTCGAGCCCGGTCGTCGCACACCGTCTCATTCCATCACCCGGAGAAGCTAGTGAGCCAGCAGACCAGCCAGCCGTTCGAGCTCGACGTCCGCGTCATCCCGCCGCGCGAGAAGCACCCGACCATCTTCCGGACCTTCGACGCGCTGAAGAGCGGCGAGTCGTTCATCCTCGTCAACGACCACGATCCGCGTCCGCTCCGCTACCAGCTCGCGGCCGAGCGTCCCGACGCGTTCGAGTGGACCTACCTCGCCGAAGGGCCGGCCGAGTGGCGCGTACAGATCGCGCATCGCTGAGGTCGGGTCGGAGTCACTACACGTTCACGCATCGCTACTTCGAATTCACGCATCACCAGGAATCTCATGTCCACTGCCGCAATCACGATCGACTGCTCGCAGACCGTCAACCAGATCGTCACGCAGTACCCCGATACGCTCGCCGTCTTCAGCGCATGGGGGATCGACACGTGCTGCGGGGGCGGGCACCCTGTGGAGGCGGTCGTCCGTCGCCACAACCTCGACGGCGAAGCGCTCTGTAACGCCCTCGTACAAGCGATCGGCGCGCGCTGAGGAAACGGGGCGCCGGTGCTCATCGAGCACCGGCGGCCGCGCCCGATTTCGACAACTGCCAGCCGACCGGCCCGAGCCTTGCCGCGCAAGCTGCACCCCATGCAGACGAACGCGGAGAGGCTCGCATGACCGGCACCGAGTCGCGCTGGAGTGGACAGTTTGCGGGACTCACCCTGCTCGCACTGCGCATCGTCTCGGCGCTCGTGCTGTTCGAGCATGCGACGGCGCAGGCGTTCGGCATTCCCAACGACCCCGCAAGGCCGTTCACCGGCCCGCCGGCGACCTTCTCGCGCCTCTGGATCGCATCGTGGCTCGGGATAGTAGGGGGCTCGCTCATCGTCATGGGACTCTTCACGCGCCCCACAGCCTTCGTGCTCTCCGGGCTGATGGCGGTCGCGTACTACCTCGTCCATGCGCCGGTGAGCCGCTTCCCGATCGTCAATGGCGGCGAGCCGGCGGTGCTGCTCTGCTTCGTCTTCCTCTATATGGCCGCCGCTGGGGCAGGGCCGTACTCGGTCGACGCGTTGCTCGCTCGTCGCTGACAGGCTTCATCGCTCACCGGCTCGTCGCGACCGACGCATCCGCAGGATCAATCCTCCATAGGCGACGGCGTTGACGAGGAGCACCGTGGTGCCGAGCACTCGCTGAATGTTGGTGGTGAGTCCGGCCGGATAGAGCACGGGGATGAAGTAGTGCTCGACGAAGCCGCCGGCATATCCCGCGTCACCGGCGCGGTGTCGAAGCGCGTTCTCGAGTGGGGTGAGAGGGCAGATCCAGCTCGCGTACTCGACCAGCACGCCCCAGATGAAGAGGGGGATGTGCAGGAGCGCGAGTCGTCGCCATCGCCAGACGAGAAATCCGCCGAGGACGACGAAGACGACGATGCTGGTGTGAAGAACCACCACGGCATCGGCGAGCCAGCGATAGAACATCGAACGATCGAGGGCGCGAAGGCGCCTCGCCGGCGCGCTTTACGTTTCGCGCTTCACGACGCCGCACGCGATGCGGGCGCCGCTGTTGCCGCTCGGGTCGGTGCGCTGATCGTCGGGGGCGGCGTGCAGCACGAGGGAGCTCCCGTCGGCGTCGAACAGCGACGTGGGCCCTTCGCCGAGCGTGACGCGGTTCGTCGACATGTTCAGCGTCGCACGCCCGTCCGCACCCACGACGACCATCGGGAGATCGCCCGCATGCGGTCCTTCAGGCGAGTCGAGGCCGTGCTTGCGAGCCCCCGGATTGAAGTGGGCGCCCGCGCTGGCGAACGCATTGGCGCCGTCGCACTGCCCGACCGCGTGCAGGTGGATGCCGTGGGAGCCCGGTGGCAGGTCGTGCAGCATACCCGTCAACACGACGACGCCCGGCGACCGCTCCGCGAATTGCACGGTGCCGAGGTCGCGGCCGTTGGCATCGACGAGTGTCGCGCTCGCGCGGCGCCCTGTTCCGGCGCCCGGCGATGCGGCGGTGTGGCACGCCGCGAAGGTGATGGCGAGCGGCAGCAGTGAGCGCAGTCGGCGCGCGTGGAGTGGGCGAAGTGGACGCATGGTATGGTGCTCTGGCGGTTGGTCGGGGCGATGGGGGCCTGCATCGGTCGTGCCCGGATGCGGGGATGCGGCGATGCGGCGATGCGGGGGTGCGGCGATGCGACGATGCGAAGCTCGATGTCTCAGGCGCAGTCGCTCTCGGGGCGCTGGTAGTCGCAGCGGCAGCTCCCTTCGGCGCAGAACATCCCGGGGCGCCCCGCGCGCACGCAGCGCCAGCAGGGAGTGAGGGGCTCCGTCGTCTCGCGCAGGCCGAGGACGCGGGACGCGCGCGTCGCGCCGCCGGGGATCATCGCGCGAAGGGCCGGACGACCGGCCGCGTCGAACGACATCTCGGCCAACGTCGCGAAGCCGGCCTTCGCGATCCCCGAGCCGGAGGCGCGATTCTCCGGCGCATAGCCGATCCAGAACCGCTCTGCGTCGCGCGACTCCGCCTCGAGGATCGCCTGCAGCAGCCGCGGATAGATGCCCAGCCCGCGATGCGCGGGGAGGGTGACGAAGTTCCAGAGGTACCGCTCCCCATCGGGGATGGTGAACGTAGCGCCGAGCTCGCCAATGCTCGCCGAGCGTGTGGCGACCCACCCGAACGCCGCCGGCGCCTCGTTGTGCCACGCGACGTACGGACGGTGTCCATCGATGAATCGGTCGGCGATATCGGCCTCGCGGCGCTGCTGCAGCTCGGCCATGAAGGCGACGTCCCACACGTGGTGCACCTCGAGAGAGTCCAGCGGCGACAGCGTCGGAACGGGATCGTTGCGATGGCGAGTGGCGAACGGCATGGCGGGCCTCCGAAGTGGGATGTGAGTGAGATGGGGGGAGCGACGACGAGCGGCGGTTACGGCTTTGCCGGCGGCGCCTCGAGGTAGCCGGCGGGCGCCTGGAGGGGACCGCTCAGCGTGCGCAGGAAGGCGATGAGCTGGCGCTTCTCCGTGTCGGAGAGGCGAAGGGGCTTGAGCTCGCTGTGGCCGAACGGAGCGCGTGGTGCGCTGCTGTAATGCGTGAGCACGGCGTCGAGGTCGGCCAGCTGGCCGGCGTGCATGTACGGCGCGCGCGATGCCACATTGCGCAGCGATGGCGTCTTGAAGGCGCGCACCAGCCCCTCGCCTTCGGTGACGGCGAAGCGAAGCTCGTCGCAGTCGTCGGCCTTCGCGTCGCTGTAGCGGCTCGTGCAGGCGAACTCGCCCTTCACCGCGTTGCGCACTCCGACGGCGCGACCGCTGTCCACCGTCGCGACGGTACGCGACGCAGGCACACCGGTGTTGTGGAAGTGGTCGTCGGTGAAGAGCGCGCCGTTGTGGCAGTTGACGCAGTTGGCCTTGCCGATGAACAGCCGCAGTCCGTCCTGCTCATCATCGGAGAGCGTGCTCTCCGGCGTGTGCGACCGGCCCGCGAGCTCGGCGTCGACCCAGCGATCGAAGCGCGACGGCGCGTGCTCGATGCGACGCTCGTAGGCCGCGATGGCCTTCCCGATGTTCGCGTACACCCGCGTGATCTCGTCCTGACGCGCCGCGGGAATGCGCGACCACGCTGCGCTCCACGCGGTGTCGGCGACGGGGCCGGCCTTCGGCGGCAACCCGTCCAGCGACGGCAGCGCGCCGAACACCTTCTCGTACGCGTCGCGATGATGGCTCGCGACGACGTGGGCGTACTGCGTCCGGCTGCCGCCGTGCTCCACCGCGCTCTCGAGTGGGCCGAGTGCCTGCGCCCACTGGCTGTCGGTGCGGCCGTCCCAGAAGAGCCACGGACTGTGGGCGGGGCCCGCGACCGGCATCGCTCGGCGACCGGTCGTCCCCATGCCGAGCGAGAGCGACCGGCCGTCCTGGAAATCCTGCGACGGCACGTGACAGGACGCGCACGACACCTTGCCGTTGCCGCTCAGCCGCGCATCGAAGAACAGCTCGCGCCCGAGTGCCGCGGCCCTCGGATCGTCGCCGTACCTGTTCGACGGATCGGCGCGCAGCGGCTCGAGCGACGACAGCGAGAGCGAGCGCAGCGTCTCACGCTCCTGTTTCGTCCACCGCGGTGCCCGGGCACAGGCGATCGAGACGATCGTCGTGCCGAGCAGCGCGGTCA
>DASVNI010000367.1:0-1989 GCA_036383935.1 Gemmatimonadaceae bacterium
GCCGTCGATCCCCAGGACCACGGCTTCATGTACGGCTGGAGCTTCTACGATCCCGACGGACACCATTGGGAGGTGTTCTGGATGGATCCCTCGGTGCCGGTGACTTGAGACGGTTGTCTGTTATCAGTTGTCGGTGATCAGCCGGCCTCGGGCAGCTTCTGCGCCCCGAGGCCGTGAACCGACAACCGTGAACCGACAACCGCCTGCCGCATACCCTCCAGGGCCCAACGGAGCCAGATTGTCTCCATGCTCCCACTGCTCCTCCGTCCCTGGCCCTGGTACGTCGCCGGACCACTGATCGGGCTGTTCGCCCCCTTTCTCCTCTGGCTCGGCAACCGCCTGTTCGGCGTGTCGAGCAACCTGCGCCACCTTTGCGCCGCGATCCAGCCGCGCGGACTTCCCTACTTCGGCTACGACTGGCGACGTGAGGGCGGGTGGAACCTCGCCTTCGTCGCCGGCATCGTGATCGGCGGCGTGCTGGCCGGCGTGGTGTTCCGCAATCCGGAACCGGTCGCGATCGCCGCGTCGACGCGCGCATCGCTCGGCGCGCTCGGCATCCACGATTTCACCGGTCTCGTGCCGCGCGAGCTGTTCACCTGGCGCGCGCTCACGACGCCGAGCGGTCTCTTCGCGATCATCGGCGGCGGATTCCTCGTCGGCTTCGGGACGGCGTATGCGGGCGGCTGCACATCGGGACACGGGATCAGCGGCGTGGCGAACCTCGAGGTGCCGTCGTTCATCGCGCTGGCGGCGTTCTTCGCCGGTGGAATGCTCGGCACCTTCTTCCTCGTGCCGCTCGCGCTCGCGGCTCTCCGATGACGCCGCCGATCACGAGCGCCGCACCGGCGCACGAGAGCGAGCCGCGCGCATCCGCGGAGATGTTCAGCGCCCCGCCGACGAGCGGACCACACGCGCCCGGGCTGTGGGTCTACCTCCTCGTCGGCGTCGCGTTCGGCGTCGTGCTCACGAAGTCGGAGGTGATCTCCTGGTTCCGCATCCAGGAGATGTTCCGCTTCCAGGGCTTTCATATGTACGGCGTGTTCGCCACCGCGCTCCCGACGGCGACGATCGGCGTCCAGCTCCTCAAGCGGCGCTGGCGCCGCACGCTCGGCGGCGACGCGATCGCCATCCCGCCCAAGCACCTCGGCAAGGGGGTGCGCTACGCGGTGGGAGGCACGATCTTCGGGCTCGGCTGGGCGCTCACCGGTGCGTGCCCCGGCCCGTTGTTCGCGCTGCTCGGCAGCGGCGTCGGCGTGATCGTCGTCGCGATCGCGAGCGCGATGCTCGGCACGTGGACGTACGGCCTGCTGCGCGGCACCCTGCCGCACTGACCACCACTCACTCCATCTCACGCATGCCCGAGCAAGTCTGGTCGGAGGTCGACGACTATTTCGAGCAGCATCTCCTCCCAACGGACGACGTGCTGCGCGCGACGCTGGAGACCAACGTCGCGGAGAACCTTCCGCCGATCGCGGTGACGCCGCCGCAGGGGAAGCTGCTGCATCTCCTCGCACGCGCGACCGGGGCGAAGCGGATCCTCGAGATCGGCACGCTCGGCGCGTACAGCACGATCTGGCTGGCGCGCGCGCTGAAGCCCGGCGGGCACCTGATCACGCTGGAGATCGACCAGCATCACGCCGAGGTCGCCCGACGGAACCTCGCGCGCGCCGGAATGAGCGACCGCGTCGAGGTGCGCGTCGGCCGCGCGTCGGAGCTGCTCGACGCGATGCAGGGCTTCGTCGAGCCGTTCGACTTCATCTTCATCGACGCGGACAAGGCGAGCAGCGACGTCTATTTCAAGGCAGTGCTGACACTGTCGCATCCGGGCACGGTCGTGATCGTCGACAACGTGGTGCGCGACGGCCGGGTCGCGGACGCCGACAGCGACGACGAGGACATCCAGGGCATCCGCCGCATGACCGAGTGGCTGGCGACGCAACCGGACATCACCGCCACGGCGATCCAGACGGTAGGTGGGAAGAGTTACGA
>DASVNI010000368.1:0-22196 GCA_036383935.1 Gemmatimonadaceae bacterium
ACACATGCAGCGACAGAAGGGGGGGCACTTCATCAACGTCTCCTCGGTCGCCGGACACAAGGTGGGAGTCAACAACGCCGTCTATGCGGCAACGAAGACGGCGGTCCGCGTGCTCTCCGAGGGGCTTCGGCAGGAGGTGAAGCCCTGGAACATCCGCACGACGGTCATCTCGCCCGGCGCCGTGGCGACCGAGCTCCCGCAGAGTGTCACGGAGCCGGACGTCGCCGCGGGCATCGGGAAGTTCTACGAGGAGTACGCCATTCCCGCCGACTCGTTCGCGCGCGCCGTGGCCTTCGCGATCAGCCAGCCCGACGACGTGGACGTCAACGAAATTCTCTTCCGACCCACCAGGCAGGCGCTCTGAGCGCGTGCCGAGCAGCTGGAGACCAAGGCTCATGACCAGGACGATTGATCAGCCACACCTCACGCTGAACAACGGCGTCGCACTCCCCGCGATGGGCTTCGGCGTCTTCCAGACGCCGCCAGCCGAGACGATTGACGCCGTCGAGGCAGCGATTCGCACGGGCTATCGGCTGATCGACACCGCGGCGGCATACGGCAACGAGCGCGAAGTCGGGGAGGCCATCCGCCGCTCGGGAGTTCCTCGCAACGAGATCTTCATCGAGACGAAGGTGTGGATCAGCGACTACGGATACGACGAAACGCTCCATGCCTTCGAGAAGGGTTCTCGGAAACTCGGTGTCGAGCAGCTCGATCTGCTGATCCTGCACCAGGCGCTACCGACCGCGTTCGAACGCACCCTCGGTGCGTATCGCGCGCTCGAGACACTGCTTGCGAACGGGAAGGTGCGCGCCATCGGCGTCAGCAACTTCATGCCGGATCATCTGACGCGTCTGCTCGGCGAGGCGAAGGTCGTACCTGCGGTGAACCAGATCGAAGTCCACCCGTACTTCCAGCAGCGTGACGTGCAGCGCCTCGACGAACGGCACGGCATCGTGACCCAGGCATGGTCGCCGATCGGTGGCATCACGTCGTACCGCGGCATGGAGAAGCGCAGCTTCGACGACCCAACGCTGCTCGAGATCGGGCGTCAGTACGGCAAGTCGGCCGCGCAGGTAATGCTCCGGTGGCACCTCCAGGAAGGCCGTTCGGCGATCCCGAAGTCCGTCAAACCGACGCGCATCGCCGAGAACTTCGACGTCTTCGACTTCGAGCTGACGCGCGAGCAGATCGACGCAATCGATGCGCTCGAGACCGGAGTCCGCGGTGGTCCGGAGCCCGACACCATCACCCTCGAGAGCTACGGCCGTCCGATTCCCGAAGCGTGAGCGCTGGCGGCTGAACGATCACACCGTCAGCGTCTTGAGAAACGCTGCGCCCTGCACGGTCAGATCCCAGTTCTGCTCCAGGAAGTAGTTCTTCACTCCGCCAGTCTTCGCGGCGGCGAAGATCTTCTTCCAATCGAGGCTGTCGTGTCCCACGGCGACCTGGGGCGGCCGTGGTCCTCCCGGGGTCGGCATGGGTGCGTTCAGGTCCACGCCCTGGAGATGCATCGAGATGAACCGCCCCGGATACTTCGAGAAGTACATGACGGGATCGCCGACCACGCGCATCGCGGACATCTGGAACTGCATCTTGACCAACTTCGGATCGAGCAGCTCCAGCAACACCGCGTAGACGAGACGGCCGTCGACCTTCGCCATCTCGAACCCTTCGTCGTGCAGGAACTGCTGCAGCCCGGCCTTCGACGTCGTGTCGCTGATGCGGTTGTATTCGTCCGCCAGTTGCTTCACGACATCCATCGTCGTGGTGCCGTTCTCGGTCTTCCCGGCCAGCGTTGCCGTGCCGATCTGCGTCATGCCGATGTCGTGGGCCCAGGCGATGACCTTTTGCTGACCATTACGGAGCTCTTCCAGTGTGACATGGGCGCTCGGGCAGGTGAGCCCGTGATCCTCGATGATCTTTCTGGTGAGCTTCCCGTCCGCGAGGCTGGTGAACTCGGGGTATCCGGGCGAGCACAGCTCGATGCTGCCGATACCAATCGCCGCCATGTCGCGGCACAGGCCGGCGAAGTCGCCGTCCTTGATTCGCTGTCGGTGCGGCCAGGTCTGACTTCCGATCGGCATCCCCAGCGGATTCGGCATGAGCTCTCGCGCGGCAAAGGGTACGAACGCTGCCGCCGCGGCGACGCCCGCGGCGGACTGCTGGATGAACTCTCGTCTCGAGATGTCGGTCATCTCACACACCTCCACTCGTCAGCGCCCAACCGTCGCGATATTCGCGGCGGAGATACTGATTCGCGTCGCTCGCGTTGGTGAACGCCATGGCCTGCGCGTTCCAGAGCAATGCTGGTGCGCATTGCTCTGCGCGGAAGACCTTTCGGCTGTACCGGATCGCCGCCTGCGCGAGCGCGATGGCCTCGGCGCAGTTGGCGGCGTTGACGAAGTTTCCTGCTGACGCGGGCCCGCCCTTGACCGCCGCGACCCACTCCGCGCCGAGGCCGATGCCCATTTCACGCGGCCTCGGTTGAGGCTCGGGAAGATTCTTCGCCGCGCGATACGCCTGCATCTTCTTCGCCGGGATCAACTCGTTGTTCAGGATCATCCCTTCGTCGCCGACGAACAGCGTGCCCGTGGCGGGAATCGACTTTCCTTCCGCCGCCAGCACCTCGGGGGTGAATGGACGCATCCCTCCGTCGTACCAGTACAGCGTGAGCGGCTGCCACACGCCGTGGGCCGCGAACCTGAAGGCCACGCGGTTGGCGTAAGGATACGAGAAATCGTTCGGCTGGACGGTGCTCACCTGATCGATGATCCCGGCACTCGAATTGGATTGCGCCTCGACGCTGTACGGCACGGGCAGGTCGAGCGCCATGTAGATCGGCCACATGCTGTAGTTGCCCATGTCCGCAATGCTGCCACCACCGAAGTCGTACCAGCCGCGGAAGAGGGCGTGGGTGTACGAGGGGTGGTACGGGCGATCGCGCTCGGGTCCCAACCACATCTGCCAATCGAAGTTGGCCGGGACGGGCGGCCTGTCCGTCGGAATCGGGAGCTCCTGCGGCCAGTACGGCCTGTCGGTCCAGTCGTGAATCTCCCTGAGGTTGCCGATGGCGCCGTCCAGGATCATCTGCCGGGTGGTGGTGAGCGGCCCGCGCCACGCCAGCAGGTGCGTCGCCACGCCGCTCCGGCGCGCTTCGTCCACGACCATCCGTACTTCGGCGACCCGGTTCGACAGCGGCTTGTGCATCAGCACGTGCTTCCGCTTCCGCATCGCCGCGAGTGAGATCGTGGCGTGCAGATGGTCGGGCGTCATGATCTTCACGCTGTCGAGATCCTTCTCCTTCTCGAGCAGCTCACGGAAGTCGACGTAGCTGGCGACGCTCCTGAACTGCTCCGCTGCCCGCTGCTTCGCGTAGTAGGTCTCGATGATGTTCTTCGCCACGTCGCGACCGGCGCGAATGCCGGTGAAGTCGCCTCCCCAATTGGGGTCGCCGAGCGTCCTCCGCACGCTGTCGCGGAGCCCGGTCTTGTCCCAGTCGATGTAGTTGGTGGCGTCCTTCACGGGATCGCAGACCGCCGTGATCTGCACCTCCGGCACCGCGATCCACCGCAGCAGCTCGCGGATCCCCTGCGTGCCGCACCCGATGTACGCCATCGTGATCTTGTCGCTCGGAGCGACATGGCCACGACCACCGAGCACGTGTCTTGGCACGATGGTGAACGCTGCGACTCCAGCGGCGGCCGAGGTGAGGAACTCGCGACGATTGATGTCGTCAGTGGGTGCCATGATCATCCTCTCTTTGGGAATCGGGCGAGGGACTGCCTGGCGTTGGGTTCGACTTCGCGCGCCGGATATGGTACGGCAAATCGCGACACGCTGCTGCACGGACCTATCCCGCTTGACAACTCCGGAACACGTGCCATTGTAGGCAACGTTCGTGTACGAATTTCGTATCCGAACACCTGTTCACAAAGGACGCCCCTACCTCGCGTCTCGCGCGAGGCAGCCTTCGTGGAGTGTGTCGTGCCCCGCAACTCCAACCTGCAGCACCGCGTCGAATCCCCGAGCGACGCGCCACTTGTCATCCCGCCGAGCGACGCACTCCTCGTCGCTCGCGTGCGTGCGGGTGACGAGGCGGTCTTCGAGCAGCTCTTCCGAAAGCATCATGAGGGGCTCTGGAGCTTCGCGTACCACCAGGTGGGATGCCCGGAGACTGCGCGGGAGATCGTGCAGGACGTCTTCTTCGCATTGTGGCGGAATCACGCCGAATGGGAGGTCACGTCCTCGATCGCGGGGTGGTTGTACGGGGCCGTGCGGCACCACATCCTCCGGCACCGGCGGACGGAGCGCACGGTCGCGCGCATCACCGACCGCGCCGCACGCGCAGTAGTGGCGGAGCAGGGCCACGCCGCCAACGGCGACGTCGTTGCCCTGGCGATGGGAGTCGTCGCACGGGATGCACACACGGTGATCGAGGAGCGGGAGCTCGACGCGGCCGTGACGAAGGCCCTGGCCGCCCTGCCGGAGCGGCGGCGGCTGGCCATGATGCTGCGATGGAAGCATGAGCTTCCCGCACCGGAGATCGCGCGCGTGCTCGGTACGACGCCGCAGGCAGTCCGGCACCTCCTCATGCGCGCGCGCGACGAGATCGCGGCCCTGCTCGACCTGAAGGACATGTAGCGAAACGGCGGGTGGAACAGTTGGGGCTCGAGGTGGCACAGAGGGAATGTGACCACTTCACGCCGACGCCCCACCGCCGCCCATGCCTCCTGATCGTCCCGAGTTCGACGAGGTCGACTCCGAGCTGATCGGCCGCTACCTCTCGAGGGAGACCTCGGAGGAAGAGACCACACTCGTGCGCCGCTGGCTCATGGCGCACCCGGAGGAGGCGGAACGCCTCAAGCTTTTCCTCGCGCGACTGGACGACGAGACCATTCGTCCAACCGCGCCGAATGTCGACGCCGAGTGGAGCGCGCTCGCGGCGCGCATCCGCGCGCACGAGGGCGAGGCGCAGCGGCCGGCTGCCGTACACGCCGCGCCGGCGGCTCCGGCACGCACGTCGCCCTGGTGGCGTCGCGCCTCGACGCTCGCCGCGGCAGCGGTGGTTCTCGCCGCCGGGCTCACGTACCGCACGCTGGTCGATCGCGTGCCGACGGCGCGGCCGTCGACCGCAGACAAGAACACGTACGTCACGGGTGCCGGTGAGCGTTCCGACCTCCTCCTGGCGGACGGCACGCGCGTACGTCTCGCACCGGGAAGCCAGGTGCGTGTCGCGGCGGATTTCGGCACTGCGCGGCGCGATGTCTACCTCGACGGCGAGGGATACTTCGAGGTCGTACACGACGCATCGCGTCCCTTCACGGTGTACGCCGGCAACACGAGCATCCGCGACATCGGTACGGCGTTCTCGGTGCGCGGCTACGCCGCGGACAGCGCCGTGCAGGTCGTCGTGCGCGAGGGCGAGGTCGCGGTCGCCGGTGTCGGGCGGTTGCGCGCCGGTGACATGGGCCGCGTCTCCAGCACTGGCGAGGCAACTGTTCGGCGCGCCGTCAATGTCGATGAGAGCCTCGCCTGGACGAAGGGCAAGCTGATCTACGACGACGCGCCGCTCGGCGCGGTGCTCGACGATCTGCATCGCTGGTATGGCGCCGACGTGGAGCTGTCAGACACGTCGATCGCCCACCTGCCATTCACCGGAACGCTTGCGAACGTCACGCCCAACGAGGCGGTGGCGCAGGTCGCCGCCACGATGGGGCTCACCGTCCAGGTGGACGGCCAACACGTCACTCTGCGGCCCGACCCGCGGAAGGCACCGCGCACTCCCTGAACGCCTGCCCGTTCGCGCGTCGCGGACGGGCCGCATTCGCACGACTCCGCAACAAACTCCTCCGGAGATCCCCACCATGTCAGCTCGCCGGCTGCTCTGGAAACACTGTTCCCTCATTACCTGCGCGCTGAGCGTCTTTGCGCTCCTCGGGCGCAGTGAACCGCTCGGAGCGCAGGACTTCGCTGTTCCGCACGCCGCGTACGTCGTGCGACTCAGCGCCATGCCGACACGATTGGAGAGCGCGCCAGAGGTGCTCCGCCAATCCGTCACGCTGCATCTCTCGCACGTCACGGTCGCGCACGCGCTCGAGGAGCTGATCGCTCGCACGGGAGTGTCACTCACGTACAGTCGAGCGTTCATCCCTGCCGACAAGATCGTATCGATCGACCTGGAGAACGGCTCGGTGCTGGAGGCGCTCGGTCAGCTCCTCGCCGACAGCGGCGTGGAGGTGTGGGTCTCGAGTAACGGCCGCATGGCGCTGGTGCCCGCGGACACGCCGCCACCGCCTGCGCCAACGCTGGACTCGACGAAGGAGGAAGTGGTGGCCGGCGCCATCACGGGACGCATCGTCGATTCGGCCACGAACAGACCGCTCGCGAGCGTGCAGGTTGTCGTCGTCGGCACCCAGTTCGGCGCGGCGACGAATGATGCAGGCCGCTACACGATCGGTGGCGTCACGGCGGGAACGCACACGGTGCGTGCGACCCTGCTCGGATTCGGCCCGCAGACGCGCACTGTGAACGTCACGGACGGTGCGGTGGTGTCGGCGGACTTCGTCATGCGCCGCCAAGCAGTGGAGCTCGAGGCGGTGGTCGCGGTGGGCTATGGCACTCAGACCGCACGCAACGTCACTGGCTCGGTCGTGAACGTGAACATGGATCGCGTGCAGTCGCAGGCCGTCGAGGGCATCGACAAGGCGCTCTCGGGTCAGATCGCGGGGGTGCAGGTCCTCCAGAGCAGCGGCGCACCCGGCGGCGGCCCGACGATCCAGGTGCGCGGCGTCGGCGCGATCGGCGCTGGCGGGCAGCCGCTCTTCGTCGTCGATGGCTATCCGCTCGCCAACAACGGCGGGTCGACCACCAACGGTACGACCGAGCTGCGGAACCCGCTCAACGAGATCGCGCCTGGCGACATCGAGTCCATCACCGTGCTCAAGGATGCGTCGAGCGCGGCGATCTACGGCTCGCGCGCTGCCAATGGCGTCGTCGTCATCACGACCAAGACCGGCCGGAACGGAAAGCCAGCCGCACGACTCGATTACTCTGCCGGCATTCAGACGATCCCCAAGCGGTACCTGCCCGACGTCATGAACGGTCAGGAGTTCGCGCAGTTCATGAAGGAGCTCAACGAAGACAACATCCGCTACAACCAGAAGCGCGAGCCGACGCTCGCCGACGTCCCCGCCGAATACCAGAACCCTGCGCAGTACGCGAGCGGGGGGACGAACTGGCTCGACCTCGTGTCGCGCAGCGCGCCAACGCACAACCTCAACCTGAGCGTCAGCGGCGGAACCGAGAGCATCTCCGGGTACCTCTCCGGTGGCCTGCTGAACGAGCAGGGCACGGTGCTCGGTACCGACTATCGGCGTGGGTCGATGCGCGCCAGTGTGAACGCCAACCCGTCACCCAAGGTCCGCCTCGGGCTCAACATCGCCCCCGTCTACGAGATCCGAAACCTTCCGGTAACGGGCGGCTCGGGACGCGGCGAGAACGGCAGCCCCGCGGCGGCGTCGATCATCACGCCGCTCCTGGGCCCCTACAACGCCGACGGGTCGTGGCGCGCGATGCTCGCGAGCCCCGGGATGCTCTCGTATCCGAACCCGCTCATGTATCTGGAGCAGTACAAGAACAAGTTCCAGAACCTGCGCGGGCTCGTGAACGCCACCGCCGAGTTCCATCCGATCGACGGACTGCTGCTGAAGAGCCAGGCGAACGCGGACTACTCGGAGCAACAGCAGTCGAATTATCGCCCCTCCACGCTGGGCATCTTCTTCGGCAATCCTCCACTCATCCCGATCGCCAACTACAACGAGAGCAACGCGATCAACTGGCTCACCGAGCAGACGGTCACCTACGACCGCACCAAGGGCCGGCATCACGCGCAGCTCCTCGGCGGCTTCAGCGTCCAGGCGAACCGGAACCTCGGAGGCAACTTCCAGGGCACGAACTACCCCAACGACGACATCCAGACGCTGAACGCGGCCGCGCTCATCACCGGCAACACCGACGCGCAGCGTTGGGGGCTCGTGTCGTACCTCACGCGGCTCAACTACGACTTCGCCGACGGCAAGTACCTGGCGAGCGCCGCGGTTCGCCGCGACGGCTCGTCCCGCTTCGCGGAACAGAATCGGTGGGGCGTGTTCCCCTCGGTGTCCGTTGGGTGGCGGGTGAGCGAGGAGAGCTTCTTCAAGAAGTACTCCTGGCTGAGCGACCTGAAGCTTCGCGCCGCTTATGGCGAGACGGGCAACAATGACATCTCGAACTACAACTACATCGGGAACATCGGGATCAACGACTACGTGCTGAATGGGGCGCTGGCGAGTGGGCGCACGCTCAACACGCTCGGCAACCCGAACCTCGGCTGGGAGAAGACGCGAGAAGTCGACGCGGGACTGGACCTGGCGCTGTTCAGCAACCGTATCACCCTCACGGCGGACGCCTACAACGGGATCACGCGCGACCTGCTGCTGAACGTCGAGGTCCCGAATTCGTCCGGATTCGCGAACGTGCTCAAGAACACGGGCCGCGTGCGCAATCGCGGACTCGAGATCGGCCTGCACACGATCAACGTCTCGCGCCCTTCCTTCCAGTGGACGAGCGACGTGAACGTGGCGATGAACCGCAACATGGTCCTCGCGCTGGGCAGCACGAACGCTCCCATCCGCAGCGGTCGCAGCGGCGAGAACAGCCCGACGCACATCACCGAGGTCGGTCAGCCCGTCGGGATGTTCTACGGCTACGTGTTCAAGGGCCTGTACAGGGACTCTGCGGACATCGCCAGCAGTGGTGCCTTCCCTGGGGCGATTCCCGGCAACGTGAAGATGCAGGACATCGACGGGAACGGGAACATCACGCCGATCTCCGACTTCGCGATCATCGGGAACCCGTATCCTGACGCCACGTTCGGCATCAACAACAACATCGACGTCGGACGCTTCGGCCTGTCCGTGATTGCGACGGGGCAGGTGGGCGGCCAGCGGATGGAAGGGTTCTTCGAGTATCTGCACAACATCGACGGCGTGTTCAATGTGTCGAAGGACGTCGAGAACCGGTGGCGTTCGCCCCAGCAACCGGGGGACGGACTGCACCCGACCACCGCCGGTGTGTCACGTGGGCGTGTGCTGTACCGCGACGTGAGCTCGCTGTGGGTGCATGACGCGAGCAACCTCACCTTTCGCAACATCACGCTCCGCTACCGGCTGCCGGAACGCCTTCCGATGGCCCGGGTGCGCGACGCCAGTGTCTACTTCGGCATCCAGAACGCACTGACGATCTCCAGCTACCCCATGAATCCCGACGCAACGACCACGGATGGCACCAGGCAGCAGGCAGGACAGACCGCAGCGTTGACGCCTGGCTACGACGGCGTCGCCTATCCCGTTGCCCGCACGTTCAGCATCGGCACGCAGTTCGGCTTCTGAGGAGATCATGCGAATCCCCACCCGACTCAGCCTCGCCGCGACAGTGCTCCTCGGCCTGACGCTGTCCGCCTGCGAGAACGTGCTGGAGGTCAAACCCGAGACCTTCAGCGGCACGACGACGTACTACCAGACACCGGACCAGGTGGATCGCGCCATCTTCGGCGCGTACTCCTACCTGCAAACCATCTACGGCGGCGGCGCCAACGGACCGATGTGGCTGCTCGCCGAGATGCGAGCGGACAACACGACGTACGAGTACAACGGGTCCAACCGCGGCCTCGTGCTCAACGAGACGGTCGATGATTTCGTCACCACGCCGGACAATACGGGCGTGTCGGCTATGTGGAACACCTCGTACGCCGCGATTCTCCAGTGCAACACGATCCTGGACCGAATCGATCCCGTGACGTACGCCGATCCGGTCGCGAAAAATCGCGCGATCGGCGAAGCGAAGTTCCTGCGAGCGTTGTACTACTTCAACCTCGTGCGCCTTTTCGGAGACGTACCACTGGTCGTACACGAGACGCAGTCGTACGACGCGGCGTTCACGGGCGTTCGCACCAAGTCCGATTCGGTCTACAAGGTCATCCTCTCCGACCTGACGGCCGCGCTTCCCGCGCTGCCCGCTCGATCGGCGCTGGCGCCCGCACAGCGTGGGCGGGCCACGCAGGGCGCCGCGTCGATGCTGCTCGCCGACGTCTACATGACCCAGAAGAACTGGGCGGCGGCAGCGACGGCGCTCCAGTCGGTGCTGGGCATGGGGTACACGCTCAACACTTCGTATGATCAGGTCTTCGATCCCGCGTTCAAGAACGGGCCGGAGTCCATCCTCGAGGTGCAGTACGCGGAGGCCATCGTCAACGAATCGAGCGTATTCACGCAGCGATTCATTCCACTCACCTCGGCGCGCGATCTCACCTTCGGCACGACCGACCAGGGGAACGCCGGCGGATGGAACATCCCGACGCGCGACATCCTCCGCTCTTACGGGGGGGGAGACGTGAGGAGAAGCGCCTCGATCGGCTTCTATGTGAACGCGGCGAACCGCAACGAGAACGACGTCGCCATCGGCGACACCATCCCGTACGTCAAGAAGACCTACCATCGGTACGCCACCGCCGGTCGCACGAACGACGATTTCCAGATCTACCGGTACGGCGAAACGTTGCTCGACTACGCCGAGACGCTCAACGAGCTCGGACGCACGTCCGAAGCGTACCCGTTCATCGATCAGGTGCGCGCCCGTGCCTCGGTTCCCGGACTCACGCAGGGACTCTCGCAGGCGCAGTTCAGGGATTCCGTCGCCCACGAGGAGCGCGTCGAGCTGGCGTTCGAGGACAAGCGGTGGTTCCAGCTGCTGAGAACGGGTCAGGCGATCCCGGTGATGACCGCGCATCTGGCGGACGTGAAGTCGTATGCGTCGGCAAACGGCCGTCGGGGCAGCCTTGCCAGCACCGTGACACAGAACATGCTGCTCTTCCCGCTCCCCGTTCGTGAAGTCACGACGAATGTCGGACTGCAGCAGAACCCGGGGTACTGATTCGCCGGCAGCGATTATTTGGGCTGCGGCTCCGTGTCGGGGGCGGCGTCGGCGTGCGTGGTGACGACGATCGTCCCCTGCGCGAACTTCCCGCCCCACCGCTGAGCCGCAGTCACGGGATCGACGAAGGCGATCTGCACGACGTTGTCGCGCGTGAGCGAGCGGAGCGTGTTCACGCCGCCAAGGCGCATGTCGTCGACCATGACCTGCACCTCTGCCTGACGGCCGAGGATCGTGTTCGGTCCGCGCGAGCGGAGCCACCGGCCCCGAAGCGCCTGGACGACCTCGTACAGCGAAGCATACTGGCTCCGTTCCATCTCAGCTCGCGTGATTACGTTCGCGTCCGAGGGTGGCCGACTCTGGGGCGATCCGTGCGTGCAGGCTGCCGCGACGCCGATGAGCATGATCCGAGTGAGCGTGCGAGGGAGGGAAGCCATGCGTCGCTCCGTGAAGAAGGTCTGACGTCACGCCACCAAAACTACTGATGCATTTTCGCACCCTATCCTTCGTCGCACTTTGCGCGCTCGTCGTTCCATCGGGGCCGGCGTTCGCGCAGGGGCGTGTCTTCTCGGGTGCCCCGGCGGCGAGCTGGATCGCGCCACCGGCTGTGCCCGGCGACTCGGCCGTCGTGTTCCATGCGCGCCGCAGCTTCGATCTCTCGTCGCGGCCCGAGCGATTTCTCGTCCACGTATCGGCCGACAACCGCTACCGTCTGTACGTCAACGGCGAGCAGGTGTCCTCCGGTCCGCAGCGATCGGACGTCATGCACTGGCGCTATGAGACCGTCGACCTCGCGCCCAAGCTGCGCGCGGGTCGCAACGTCATCGCCGCACTCGTCTGGAACTGGGGCTCGGCGCGCCCCGTGGCGCAGCACAGCAACCGCACGGGATTCCTGCTCCAGGGCGACAGCGAGCGCGAGGCCGCGCTCGTCAATAGTGGGCCGGGCTGGAAGCTGCGCGTCGACAGCGCCTATCGATTCGTGCGGTTCGGCTTCGGTGAGATCCGTGGCTACTACGCGGCTTCGCCAGGCGAAGTGGTGGACGGCGCGCTGTACCCGTGGGGTTGGGAGGACGCCAGCTACGACGACGCGGCATGGTTCACCGTGCCCGCTCCCGCTCAACGCGCTGCAGGCGCACCCCCGGGCCCTCCGCCCGGTGGACCGGGAGGCGCTGTCGTCGGCCGCGTACTGCTCCAGGGCGCACCCGGTGGTGGCGAGGTGGCGGGCTGGTTGCTCGTGCCGCGCAACATCCCCGCGATGGAGGAATCGGTACAGCGGTTCGCGCGCGTCCGGCGCGCCGAGGGTGTGACCACGAACGACGCCTTCGAGCGCGGCGCCGGCGCGCTCGTCGTTCCAGCGCACTCGAAGGCGAGCGTCCTGCTCGATCAGTCACGCACGACGAACGCATACCCGGTGGTCGAGACGAGTGGCGGCAAGGGGAGCACGATCACCGTCACCTATGCCGAGGCACTGTTCGACGCGCAGGGACGCAAGGGCAATCGCAACGACATCGAAGGGCGCACGATCCGCGGCGTGCACGACGCCATCCGGCCCGATGGCGGTGCGCACCGCCGCTTCCAGTCGCTGTTCTGGCGGTCGTATCGCTACGTGCAGCTCGACGTCGAGACGGCGGACGAGCCGCTGACCATCGACGACGTGCACGGGATCTTCACCGCGTATCCCTTCCAACAGCGCGGCCGTTTCGCCAGCGACGCGACCTGGATCGACAGCGTCTGGGCGATGGATTGGAACGGCGCTCGGCTCGGTGCGTGGGAGACGTACATGGACACGCCGTACTACGAGCAGCTCCAGTACGTCGGCGACACACGCATCCAGGCGCTCATCTCGCTCTACGTCGCGGGCGACGACCGGCTCGTGCGCCAGGCGATCGAGCACTTCGACATCTCGCGCATCGCCGAAGGGATCACCACCAGCCGCTACCCCTCCGAGCTCACCCAGCTCATCCCGCCCTTCTCGCTCCTCTACGTCGCGATGGTGCACGACTACTACATGCATCGCGACGATCCGGCCTTCGTACGCCAACGTCTCGCGGGGATCCGGAGCATCCTCGACTGGTACGGCCGTCACGTCGACTCGACAGGCATGCTCGGACCGATGCCGTACTGGAACTACGTCGACTGGTCCTCTCGCTTTCCGCGTGGTGTTCCGCCTGGAGCGAACGACGGCCACTCGGCGACGATCTCCCTGCTGTACGCCTACGCGCTCCAGCATGCCGCCGAGCTGGAGAACGGTGTCGGCGCGCCGGGCCTGGGCGCACAGTATCGCGCGCGTGCCGACTCGGTCATCCGCGCCGTGCGGGCGCGCACGTGGGACGGCACTCGGCGGCTGTTCCGTGATGCGCCGGACACCGCAGTGTACAGTCAGCATACGAACGTGCTCGCGTTGCTCACCGGCGCCGTCCCGGAAGCCGAACGCCGCCCGCTCATGGAGCGCGTCCTCGCCGATACGACGTTGGCGCAGGCGACGTACTACTTCGGCTTCTATGTGTTCGAGGCACTTCGCGAGAGCGGGCTGTCCGACCGCTATGTGAGTCTCCTCGGACCATGGCGGCAGATGCTCGCTCTCGGCCTCACCTCTACACCGGAGAATCCCGAGCCGACGCGCTCTGATACGCATGCGTGGGCCGCGCACCCGAACTATGGCCTGCTCGCCACCGTCCTCGGCGTACGGCCGGCGAGTGCCGGTTTCCGCACGGTGCGCATCGCGCCGGCGCTGGGTTCACTGAGGCGCGCGGAGGGGCGTGTCGCTCATCCGCGCGGCGACATCGACGTGACGCTCGAGCGCGTAGGTACGGCCGGCGTGCATGGCGTCGTCACGCTGCCCGCGGGCGTCAGCGGGACGTTCGAGTGGGGCGGCAAGCGTGTGCCGCTACGCTCCGGTCGCCAGGATATCCGGTTGTGAGCCGCACGGACCTCTCGCGGCGGCAGTTCCTTGCCCGGCTACAGATGCTGAGGCGCGACACGACTTCACCCGATCACCGAACCACTTCGGAGAGCCTGATGACCACGATCCGATACGCGGTGCTCGCCGCCGCCGGTGCACTCACCATCGCCGCGGCGCAGGCGACCGCACAAGCGACGTCCACGACGTCGCTCGAGCAGTCCTTCCGCACGCCGCCCAACTCCGCGCAGCCGCGCGTGTGGTGGCACTGGATGAACGCGAACGTCACGCGACGAGGCATCGACGAGGACCTCGCGTGGATGCACCGCGTCGGTGTCGGCGGCCTGCAGAACTTCGACGCCTCGCTCAACACGCCGCGGATCGTGCAGAAGCCGGTGACATTCATGAGCGATGCGTGGAAGGCGGAGTTCCACCACGCCGTCACGCTCGCCGATTCGCTCGGGCTCGAGTTCACCATCGCCAGCTCTCCCGGGTGGAGCGAGACCGGCGGGCCCTGGGTGAAGCCGGAGCAGGCGATGAAGAAGCTAGTCTGGAGTGAGCGAGTCGTAGACGGCGGAACGCCGGTCGTGGGTGTGCTTCCGGCGCCACCGACCGTGTCGGGCACCTTCCAGAACATCGCGTCGTCGAACACCTCGCTGTCGGGCGCGAGCTTCAAGGTGCCCACGCTCTACCATGATGCTGCGGTAGTCGCGTATCGCATGCCCGCGGCGGAGTCGGAGGCGCAGCCGACGATCACGGCGTCCAGCGCCGTCGACGCCACGGCGTTCCGCGATGGCGACCTCGCGAAGAACGTGGAGGTGACGTTCGGCCCCGACAGCCTCGCGTGGGTGCAGTTCGCCTACGCACAGCCCACGACGATTCGCGCCCTGACTGTCGTCGCCGCCGGCAGCGGTGGGCGCGGCGGATTTGGCGGCGGCAGCGCGGTGGGACAGATCCAGGTCAGCGACGACGGGACGAGCTTCCGCACGATCGGCGAGCTTCCACGCGGCGGCGCGCCGGAAGAGACGATCGCGCTTCCGCCGACCACGGCGAAGTTCTTCCGCGTGCTGTTCAAGCAGCCGCCCGCGCCAGGCGCCGGCCTTCCCGGTCTCGGCGGCCCACCGCAGCCCGTGCGCGCGCAACGGATCGCCGAGCTCTCCTTCACGAGTGCGGCGCGGATCCACCGCTTCGAGGACAAGGCGGCGTGGTCGCACATCGAGGGGCTCGACTCGATGCCCACGCCGTCGGTGTCAGCGGATCTCGCGGTACCAAAGAGCAGCGTCATCGACCTCACGTCGCGCATGCGTCCCGACGGTACCCTCGACTGGACGCCTCCCGCCGGGAAGTGGCGCGTGCTGCGGCTCGGCTGGTCGCTCGCCGGCACGCTCAACCGGCCCGCCTCGCCTGAAGGGACGGGGCTCGAGGTCGACAAGCTCGATCGTGACCACGTCCGATCCTATCTGAACTACTATCTCGGCCTGTACGCCGGCGCCGCAGGCCCCGGAATGGTCGGGAAGCGCGGTGTGCGCTACATGCTCACCGACAGCTACGAGGCGGCCGCGTCGAACTGGACGGACCGCATGATCGCCGAGTTCACCGCGCGTCGTGGGTACGATCCGAGACCCTGGCTCCCCGCGCTGACCGGCCGTGTGGTGGAGAGCGCCGAGGCGAGCGATCGATTCCTCTGGGACTTTCGTCGCACCCTGAGTGATCTGATCTCGGACAATCACTACGCCGAGCTCACGCGCCTGCTCCACGCACAGGGCATTGGCCGCTACGGCGAGTCGCACGAGGTGCGCAGGGCGTTCATTGGCGACGGCATGGAAGTGAAGAAGAGCGCCGACATTCCGATGGGCGCTACCTGGTACGGCCGAGCCAATGGACTCGTGCTCCCCGACATCCGCGAGAGCGCCGCAGTCGCACACCTCTACGGTCAGAACCTCGTGGCCGCGGAGTCGTTCACGACCGTGGGCGGCATCGCATACGGCATCTCGCCAGAGACGCTGAAGCCGACGGCGGACAAGATGATGGCCAACGGTCTGAATCGCTTCGTCATTCACACTTCGGTGCACCAGCCCGTCGATTCCAGCGGTCCGGGGGTGGGCCTCGGCCCGTTCGGCGAGTGGTTTACGCGACACGAGACCTGGGCGGAACAGGCGGGCGCATGGACCGGCTACCTGGCGCGCTCGAGTCATCTCCTGCAGCAGGGCCGCAACGTGGCGGACGTCGCGTGGTTCTACGGTGAAGGCGACAACGTGACAGCTCTCTACGCGGCACGCACGCCGATTGTGCCCCTCGGTTATGCCTGGGACTTCGTCAACGGCGACGCACTCCGCAACCTGCTCACCGTGAAGAACGGCCGGCTCACGGCTCCGAGCGGTGCGAGCTATCGCGTGCTCGCGCTCGATCCGGCGGCGCGCCGCATGACCGTGCCGACGCTGCGAAAGATCCGCGACTTCGTGCGCGCTGGCGGCATCGTCGTCGGCGAGAAGCCGGTGGAGACGCCAAGCCTCTCCGACGATCAGGCGGAGCTGAAGCGCCTCGCCGACGCGCTGTGGAACGGTCAGACAGGCGCGGGCAAAGTCGTCGCGACGTTGGACGCCGCTGTGGCCGCAGCGGGATTGGCGCCTGACGTCGATGTCCGCGGAGACAGCACCCGCCTCTTCGTGCACCGCGCGCTGCGCGATGGCGAGATCTACTTTGTCGCCAACACGACTGATCGTCCGGCGAGCGGCGAGATGAGCTTCCGCGTCGCGGGCAAGGCGCCCGAGCTCTGGCGCGCCGACGACGGCACCATCGCGCCGCTGTCCTACCGCATCGAAGGCGGACGCACCTTCGTCACGCTTCCGATGACGGCGAACGATGCCGTCTTCGTCGTGTTCCGCGCGCGGGCGACGGCGCCATCGCGACGTATCCCGGACCGGGTGGAAACGAGCGTTGCGACGCTCGATGGCCCATGGACAGTAGCGTTCGCCCCCAACCTCGGCGCGCCAGCAACGGCGACCTTCCCCGAGCTGGTCTCGTGGACGACCAGCTCTGAGCCGGGAGTGAAGTACTTCTCGGGAACCGGCACGTACACGAAGGCGCTGCAGGTGTCCGCTGAGTGGCGCGCCGGCGGAAGCCGGTTGCTGCTCGATCTCGGTTCCGTGAAGAACATCGCGGACGTGCGCGTGAACGGACGCTTCGTCGGCTTCGCATGGCGGCCGCCATTCCGCGTCGACGTCACCGATGCCGTCACGAGCGGGGCGAACACCATCGAGATTCGCGTGAGCAACCTGTGGCCAAACCGGTTGATCGGTGACAAGCAGCCGGGAGTCGATCGCAAGTATGCGTTCGCGATCTTCGACCCATTCCGCGCAGACTCGCCGCTGCTCCCGTCGGGACTTCTGGGACCAGTGCGTCTGCTGCGCGCGTCAACTGTCACGACGACGTCGCAGCAGGGCAGCAATCGGTAAACCTGTTTCGTGGGCAGGGCGTGGTGTACAGGCCGACGATGAGCGGGCTGGCGTGGCCGCCGAAACAGTGCGGCGGCCGCGCTCTCATCGCACACGTCAGTGTGCTGTACTACCTGGAGGGTCGAACGCAGGACGAGATCGCCCGGCAGCTACAACTGTCGCGCGCGAAGGTCTCGCGTCTGCTGTGTGAGGCACGCGAGGCGGGCATCGTACGCATCTTCATCAGACCTCCGCCCGGAACGCTCCTCACGCTCGAGACGGAGCTCGAGGCACGCTTCGGCGTGCACGAGGTCCGAATCATCCCTTCGGCGCGCGACGAGCCCCTCTGGACGACACGCCGCAAGCTCGGCAGCGCAGCCGCGGCAGATCTCGCCCGCTCGGCGAGGGCGGGACAGACGGTGGGCCTCGTCGGAATGGAGCTTCTCGCATCCATGGTCGACGCGGTCGTCCCCAACGTCGCGACCGGTGTACGTGTGGTGCAGGGCGTCGGATGGGAGCCTGCGCCCTCTCCGCAGCGCACGCTGGCCGATCTCGTGCTCGATCTCGCGCGGCGCATCGAGGGCACCGCAGTGGTCCTGCCCGCGCCATCCGCGGTCGAAAGTGCGCACGTCAGGCGGAGCCTCGTGGCTGATCCACAGATCGGCGACGCGCTCCATGCCCTCGACGCCCTCGACACGTTGTACACCGAGGTGGCACCGGCCGCGGCTGACGGCCCGCGGGACTGCGACGAGGGGGTCCCGGTCGGACGCATCGCACTCAGGCACTTTGACAGCCAGGGACAGATGCTCGGTACGGTCGCAGACGGTCACGTCGTCGGCCTCACCATCGGGCAACTGCACCGCGCGCGACATGTGGTCGCTCTTGCGAACGATCCGGCACGGCCCCATGTGATCGCCGCCGCGCTGCGCACGCGACTCGTCGACACGCTGATCACGGACGAGATGACTGCGCGCGCGCTTGCCGCACTGCCGGCTTCGCGCACCGAGGCGGCGCGCATCGCCGGGAAGAGGATGTACATCCACCAACGACCCACGCTCGGAGAGAACCACGATGACGAAGCGTAGGCTGCTCCACACCACCGTGTTCGCGGCGATGCTGATCGTCGCAGCAGTCCCTCCCTCGAACGCCCAGGCGCCCGGCGCGCGTCCCCGGCGGGTGCAGGACACACTCACCTCGCCGAGCATCGGCACCGGCGGCCAGGTCACCTTTCAGCTCTACGCGCCAAAGGCCACCGAGGTGATCCTGCGGAGCGAGGGGCCCGCGCCGTTCGCCAACCAGCCGCTCACCAAGGGCGACTCCGGCGTCTGGCGCCTCACCGCGCAGGTGCCTGCGGACCTCTACATCTACTGGTACGACGTGGACGGTGTCGCCGTCGCCGACCCACGCAACAACAGGCCGCGCGTCAACATGAGCACTGTGCGCAGCCTGCTCGAGGTGCCTGGTGCTGCGTCCGAGTTCTTCGCCGAGCGTCCCGTGCCGCATGGACAGGTCGCGGCCATTCACTATCAGTCGAAGGCGCTCGGCATGCCGCGCCGCATGCACGTGTACACGCCGCCGGGCTATGCGACCAGTACGCAGCGTTACCCGGTGCTGTATCTCCTGCACGGCGCGGGAGACAACGACCAGTCGTGGCTGATGGCCGGTCGCGCGAACTTCATCCTCGACAACCTGATCGCGGCGGGGAAGGCGAAGCCGATGATCGTCGTGATGCCCGCCGGGCACACGCCACCGTCTCCGAACGGCACGCCGACGCCCGACGCATTCTCACGTGACCTCCTCGGCGACGTGGTCCCGTACGTCGAGCAGAACTACCGCGTGCTCCCGGGTCGCGAGCAGCACGCCATTGCCGGGTTATCGATGGGTGGCCAGCAGACGCTGAACATCGGATTGCCAAACCTGGACCGGTTCAGCCAGCTCGGCGTCTTCAGCTCCGGATGGTTCGGTCCGGAGGGTGCGGCGACGTTCGCGAAGAACAACGAGGCCCTCCTGTCGGATCCCAAGGTCAACGATCGCATCCGGCTGTTCTGGTTCGCCACCGGGAAGGACGACTTCGTGCTGCCGAGCACGAAGGCCGCTCTCGCGTTGCTGGACCAGCACAAGATCCGCTACAGCTACAAGGAGACGGAGGGTGGGCATACCTGGCCCAACTGGCGCGCTTACCTCAACGAGTTCGCTCCTCTACTGTTTCGGTAGCGCCAAATGGCACGTTGCCGTCCTTCTCCTCCACGCCGCAGGTGACCGATGACGCTCGATCGTTCCAACGACCGACAGGACCGCCGCACCTTCCTCAAGGCCATCGCCGCCTCCGGCGCTGCGTTCGCCGCACTCGGCTGCGCGAGCAGCGGCGCCGCGTCGGGGGCCCCGGCGTCAGCCGCCCGCAGCGCCTCCGGCGTCCCGGCGGGTCTCGGCAACCGCATCGGCGTCCAGCTCTACTCCGTCCGCGATCGCCTCGAGAAGGATTTCAACGGTACCCTCGAGGCCGTCGCGAAGATCGGCTTCAAGGAAGTGGAGTTCGCCGGCTACTACAACCACTCGCCGGAAGAGGTGCGCGCCCTGCTCGATCGGCTCGGCCTACGCTCGCCCAGCTCGCACATCATGCTCGCCGACATCAGCAAGGACATTCCGGGGCAGGTGAAGGCGGCGAAGACGATCGGCCTCGAGTACATCACCGTGCCGGCGCTCTTCCAGCCGCTGATGGGGAAAGTGACGCCGGACTTCTGGCCGAAGACGGCGGCGGAGTTCAACCGCGTCGGCAAGGAGCTCAAGGCCGAGGGGATCGGCTTCGCGTATCACAACCACTCCTTCGAGTTCGAGAAGCTCCCCGACGGGAAGACGGGATACGAGATCCTGCTCTCCGAGACCGATCCGGCGTACGTGAACTTCGAGCTGGATCTGCTCTGGGCCACCGTCGCCGGTCAGGATCCTGTCGCGATGTTCCAGAAGAATCCCGGCCGCTTCCCGATGTGGCACGTCAAGGACGTGAAGGGCGTCGACGCCGCGCGTGCGGCCGTGGCTTCCACCGAGGGGAGCACGATGCAGAAGCTGCAGAAGGTCGGCGGCAGCCTCGCCGCCGTCGGCACGGGCGACATCGACTTCAAGCGGATCTTCGCTGCCGCGAACGTCTCGGGGATGAAGCACTTCTTCGTCGAGAACGACTCGGCGCCGCAGACGGCGTCGTCGCTCGCGGACATCGAGACGAGCTACAAGAACCTTCGCCAGCTCCTGGCTTGATCGGCGCGCTCCTCGTCGCGGCGCTCGTCGCGACAACGCCCGCGGACACCGTCGATTCACTCCGGGCTTTCCGACATGCCACGGTGCTCGACACCCTTGGGCGCGCTCGCGCTGCCGTCGCACCCAAGGGTGGTGCGGGGTGTCCGCGTACGACCTCGGTGGGTGCAGAGCGTTCGCGGCTCTTCACCCGGACGATCTGTCATCCCGCGTTCCGCGACGCCGGCAGCGCGCTCGATTCGCTGTGGCCGGTGAAGGGGCCGGAGCCGCTGCCCGGCAGCATCCTCCCCGCGAAGCGCATCGTCGCGTTCTACGGCAATCCGCTCTCGAGGGGGATGGGCATCCTTGGCGCGACGCCGCCCGACGAGATGCTGCGCCGCTTCGACGCCGAGGTGGCGGCGTGGAACCGGATCGATCCGGCGCATCCCGTGCAGCCGGCGTTCCACCTCATCGTGCTCGTCGCCAACGCGCATCCCGGCCCGAACAACCTGTACCGCACGCGGCACGACAGCGCGCTGGTCGAGAAGGTGTATGGCTGGGCGAAGAGCCGTAAGGCGCTGCTCTTCCTCGACCTGCAGGTGGGAAGGAGCACGCTGGAGCACGAGCTGCCGTGGGTCGAGAAGTTTCTCATCCGCCCGGACGTGCACCTCGGCATCGATCCCGAGTTCTCGATGAAGAAGGGGGGAATTCCAGGGCAGCGCGTCGGCACCTATGACGCGGCGGACATCAACTACGCGTCGCACTTCCTCGCGCGGCTGGTCGACAAGTACAAGCTTCCGCCGAAGGTCCTCATCGTGCACCGCTTCACGCCGGAAGGGGTGACGAACGCGAAGAAGATCGAGCTCGATCCGCGCGTGCAGATCGTGATGCACATGGACGGCTTCGGCGCGCCCTGGGTGAAGCGCGACACCTACTGGCGCGACATCAAGCGCGAGCCGGTGCAGTTCACGGGGTGGAAGCAGTTCACGCGGAAGCGCAACGACAATCCGCCCACGCCGCGCGGGGACATTCTGCGGTTGTGGCCCGTGCCGCTGTACATCCAGCTCCAGTAGGGCGTTCGTGGGGAATCCTGCACGGCGATCTTGGTCGGCGGGACAAATCAAGAACGGAGGGACTAAGCGGATGCGGCGGATTGAGCGGATGCTGGAGCAACTGCAACTGCAAGCGACAACTATTTTTTGAAGGATGCGCGGTTAGAGACTCGATGCGGCGGGGCCCGTGTAGACAAGCCGGTAGAACGCGGGCTCCGGGCCGAAGTGCAGCAGTAGTCCCACCTGGAGCCGAGTTGCGCGCAAGTAGTTGTACACTTGCCGCGGGGCAGACTTGTGCAGGTCGTGCGTCGATTTCGCCTCGATCACCAGCCGTTCGTCCAGGACCATGTCGATGCGCTGCCTGGATATCTCCTCGCCCTTGTAGAGCACGGGGACCCATACCTCGCGGCCAACCGCATGGCCCCTCGCTCGCAACTCCCGTTCGAGCGCCGCCATGTACACCTGCTCGAGGAAGCGGAAGCCGAGTGTGTTGTAGACCTCGTAGAAGCTGCCAATGACTGATTCGGTCAGCTGTTCCTCGATGAGCTCGCGATCTGACATGTCGACACGATAGGATCTGGTCCCGACGCGTCAGCATCGGTTTGCCGAATT
>DASVNI010000369.1:0-6025 GCA_036383935.1 Gemmatimonadaceae bacterium
GTCAGTGGGGTCAGAGTCAGTGGGGTCAGAGTCAGTGGGGTCAGAGTCGGTGGGGTCAGAGTCAGTGGGGTCAGAGTCGATTGACTCTGACCCCAACTTTGGGTCAGCGGGCTCGCTTGTTCCAAGCCCGCTCCCTGTCTAGCTTTAAAGGCTATGTTCGACGAGCTATCAGAGAAACTCGAGGCCGCCTTTGCGCGGCTGCGCGGCCGCGGCGTCCTCACCGAAGCGGACATCAAGGAGGGCCTGCGCGAGGTGCGCCGCGTCCTCCTCGAGGCCGACGTCAACTTCGCGCTGACGCGCGAATTCCTCGAGCGCGTCGAGAAGAAGGCGGTCGGGGTCTCGCAGCTCAAGACCGTGTCTCCCGCGCAGCAGCTGGTGAAGATCGTCTACGACGAGCTCACCGCCATGCTCGGCGAGCGCCGCGAAGGGTTGAAGCTCAGCTCGGTGCCCCCGACCGTCGTCATGATGGTCGGTCTGCAGGGATCCGGTAAGACCACCACCGCCGCCAAGCTGGCGCGGAAGCTCAAGGCCGAGGGGCGCCAGACGCGCCTCATCGCGGCCGACGTCTACCGCCCTGCCGCAATCGACCAGCTCGAGACGCTCGGCCAGCAGCTCGACATCCCCGTGTACGCCGAGCGCGGCCACCAGGACGTCGTCAAGATCGCCCGGAACGGCATCGACCAGGCGCGCCGCGCGCGCGATCGCGTCGTGCTCGTGGACACCGCGGGACGACTGCAGATCGACGACGACATGATGGTCGAGCTCGAGAAGCTCAAGGCGGCCATCAAGCCCGACGAGATCCTGCTCGTCGCCGACGGCATGACCGGTCAGGACGCCGTGAAGATCGCCCAGGGCTTCGACAACCGGCTCGGCGTCACCGGCGTCATCCTGACCAAGATGGACGGCGACGCCCGCGGCGGCGCGGCGCTGTCGATCTACGGTGTCCTCAAGAAGCCGATCAAGTACATCGGCGTCGGCGAGAAGACCGATGCGCTCGAGGATTTCCATCCGGACCGCATGGCGGGCCGCATCCTCCAGCAGGGCGACATCGTGTCGCTCGTCGAGAAGGCGCAGGGCGCCTTCGACGAGGACGTCGCGCGCAAGATGGAGAAGAAGGTCCGCAAGGAGGGGATGGACCTCGAGGACTTCCTCACCGCGATGAAGCAGATGGAGAAGCTCGGACCGCTCGAGGGGCTGATGAAGATGCTCCCCGGCGTGAACAGCAAGATGATGAAGCAGGTGAAGGATGCGCAGCAGGCGAACCCGAAGCGCATGAAGCACCTCGAGGCGATCGTCCTCTCGATGACGAAGGAAGAGCGCAAGAAGCCCGAGCTGATGAACGGCTCCCGTCGCGCTCGCGTCGCGAAGGGCAGCGGTCGCTCGATCCAGGAGGTGAACCGCCTCCTCGAGCAGTTCCGCGAGATGCAGAAGATGATGAAGAAGGTCGCGGGTGGCGGAGGCCCTGGTGGCGGACGCCGCATGATGCCGCCCGGCATGTTCGGCGGACTTCGCTGACGCCCTTTCTCACATCCAGGTACCAGGTACCACCTACTCACTACTGGTTTTGGTAGTTCGTTTTTAGTTGGAAGTCCCCCTGGGTGCGAACCGGAAATGCCGGCCTCGCGAGGAGCCCAGCGCAGCACGAGAACACCATTGGAGAACACAAATGGCCGTCAAGATTCGCCTTCGTCGTGTTGGTCGTAAGAAGGCCCCCATGTACCGCATCGTCGTCGCCGATTCCAAGAGCCCGCGCGACGGCAAGTTCATCGAGATCGTCGGCCAGTATCAGCCGCGCACGGGGGACCAGCCGCTCAACCTCGACACGGCGCGCATCCACCATTGGCTCGACGTCGGCGCGCAGCCGACCGACACGGTTCGTTCGCTTCTTCGCAAGGCAGGCGTGCTGAAGCAGCGTCACGAGACGCGTCTCGCGAGCAAGCTGCAGGCGAAGGCCGTTCCGCTCGGCGAGTCGAAGGCGGAGGAAGCCTAAGTCTCAGGCCGATGACGACGCCCGCGTTCATCATCGTCGGGCGGGTCCGCAAGGCTCACGGCATCCGCGGCGAAGTCGTCGTGGAACCGATCACTGATGCGCCGGACGCGATCTTCGCGTCCGGCCATCGTGTTTTCGCGGGCACCGCTAGCGGCGACATCGCGCCCAATCGCGCCGAGCTCCACGTCGAATCGAGCCGTCCGTTCAGTGACGGATATCTGATCGCATTCGCCGAGGTGCCCGACCGCAACGCCGCCGAGACGTGGCGTGGGCGCTACCTCCTCGTGCCGGCGGATGAGCTTCCGCCGCCCAACGACGACGAGGTCTACGTGCACGAGCTGCCCGGCATGCGCGTCGAGCTGGCGGACGGTCAGCTGGTCGGCACGGTCGAGGAGACGTACGAGCTCCCGCAGGGGCTCGCCATCGACGTCCGTCGCGCCGCCCCGCGCGAACGGGAGACCATCCTCCTGCAGTTCGACGAGCGCACCATCGCCTCCGTCGACCGCGAGACGCGCGTGATCGTCGTGACCCCGCCGGAGGGGCTCCTCGAGTGAAGATCAACGTCGTCACGATCTTCCCCGATTTCTTCGCCCCGCTCTCCCTGAGCATACCAGCCCGGGCGAAGGGCGCCGGGCTCGTCGACTACCGGATCGTCGACCTGCGCGACCACACGCACGACCGTCATCGCACCGTCGATGACTACCCGTACGGTGGCGGGGCAGGGATGGTCATGAAGCCCGAGCCCTTCTTCGAGGCGGTCGACGCGCTCGCGCCCACCGGCCCGATCATCCTGATGAGCGCGCGCGGTCGCCGCTTCGTGCAGGCCGACGCCGTTCGGCTCGCTGCCGAGCCCGAGCTCACCTTTCTCTGCGGCCACTACAAGGACGTGGACCAGCGCGTGGCGGATCATCTCGCCACCGAAGAGCTCTCGCTCGGCGACTTCGTGCTGACGGGCGGCGAGCCCGCCGCCCTCGCCGTCATCGACGCGACGGTGCGGCTGCTTCCGGGGGCGATGAGCGACCAGGAAAGCGCGTACGGCGACTCGTTCTGGGAGCGGGGATTGTCGGCGCCGAGCTACACGCGTCCGCCGGAGTTCCGCGGGTTTCGCGTTCCCGACGTACTCCTGTCGGGTGATCATGGGAAGATCGCGCGCTGGCGAATTTCAGAGGGAAAAAGGCTCACTCGAGAGCGTCTGGAGCGCGACGAGTCGTCGGAGGAGTGACGCAAAGTTGCCCGCGAGGGTGATTGCAGATGCAGAGTTTGTCTTGACAACTCGGACCTGATTCCCAGGTTGTCGCTCTGTCGCGGTACGTCCTCCCGCGCGACTGTTCCCCTCTCCCCACCGTCGCGATGTCTCGGCCGTTACCCCTCTGCGCCCACACCAGGCGCCCAGCCGCGCGTGCGTCATCGATCGCGCGAGCGCTCTCACTCGCCTCCCTCGCGTTCTTCCTCGTCGCACCGCGCAGCGCGCGCGCGCAGACGCTCGAGGACGCGGAGCTGCTCAGGCCACGCGAGCTCAACGCCACCGTGCTGTACGGCCACGACGCGTGGAGTCAGTACTGGGAAGGCGATCGCAAACGCAGCAACGACAACATCGGCACGCTCACGACGAGCAGTGTCACCACGACCATCGGCTACGGCGCCTCGCCGCGCCTCACGCTCTTCGCCTCCCTGCCGTACGTGAAGACGGAGGCGAGTGAGGGCGTGCTGGAGGGGATGAGCGGACGCCAGGACCTCACGCTCATGGCGAAGTATCGCGTGCTCAATCCGCTGATCGGCGGACGCGCGCGGCTCAAGGTGCTCGCCGTCGGCGCGGCCGGCCTGCCGACCAGCGACTACACGCCGGACTTCCTTCCGATGTCGATCGGGGTGCACAGCAAGAGCGTCATCGCACGTGGCGCAGCCCACCTGCAGGATCAAACGGGTTGGTTCTTCGACGGGTACGCCGAGCGCATGTGGCGATCGAACATCACGCTGAATCGCGTCGGCTACTACGCCAACGACCAGTGGATCGAGAGCGACGAAGTCGCCATGCCGGACGTCGCCGAGTATCGCGGTACGATCGGATGGCAGCGTGGTGCCTGGTGCGTGCCCGTCGGCATGACCACGCATCGTACGCTCGGCGGCAGCGACATCCGGCGGCAGGACATGCCATTCGCGTCCAACCGGATGAACTTCACGATGGCGCACGCTGAGCTCATGTACTTCCTCCCTGGCGTCTCCGGTCTGCGGCTCAACCTCGGCGCGGCGCACACCATCTCCGGCCGGAACGTCGGCCAGTCCACCACCATCATGACGGGGCTCACGTATGCGCTTCACCTCTGAGCGCGTGCGGCGCGCTGTCGGCCGGCGCGCGGCAATCCGGCGCCGACACGTTGTCTCCCTCGCACTGATCGGCGCTGGCGCGATCACGATAGCGGGTTGTGACAAGACCATCACCGTTCCCAGCGCATCGCTGCCGGCCATCGAGGCTTCGAGTACCGATTCGGCGGCGGGTACGTGGAGGATGCTCGTTCTCACCACTCCGGATCAGGTCGTGGTGCCGGATCCAGCGGCGACGTCGAGCACCGCCTACCAGGCAGAGATCGCAACGGTGAAGTCGGCTCAGGCCATCATGACGGACGCACAGCGCGTCAACGTGCAGTACTGGACGGGGGCAGGGGTGCTCCGTTGGAACGAGATCGAGCGCGAGCTCGTGGCGCGCTACAATCTGCCGCCCGCGCCCACGCCCGCTGGCAGCTACCCGTTGCCGGACGCCGAGAATCCGTTCGCCGATCCCGTCTTCCCCTTCTCGAACCCGCCGTATGCGTCGCGCGCGTACAGCTACGTCAGCGTGGCGCAGTACGAGGCACTGAAGGCGGCCTGGTACTACAAGTACAAGTTCAACCGTCCCGCCCCCTCGAAGGTCGACGCCGGCGTGGTCTCCGCCATTCCCGCGAGCACGCTCCCGGCCTATCCGTCGGAGGACGCAGTGCTCTCGGGCGTTACGGCCGAGATGCTCAAGCTGCTCTTCCCCGGCGCGCTCGAGGAGATCACGCGCAAGGCGGGCCAGGAGCGTGAAGCCGCGCTCCTGAGCGGCCGCGCGACGGCGAGTGACATCGCCGCCGGCCTCGCGTTGGGCAAGGCGGTCGCCGCACTTGTGATCAACCGGGCACGCGCCGACGGCATGGGCGCGGCGGCCGGCAGCCCGGCAATGTGGAAGTCGCTGTCCGACGCTGCCACGGCAAAGGGCGAGATCTCGTGGCTGAGTCAGGAGCTTCCTATCCGCCCACCGTTGCTGATGAACTTCGGAAGCGTGAAGGCCTGGACGATGACTCCCGCCGAGGTCGTTTCCCTCGAGCCGGGACCGCCGCCGTCGACGTCGTCCGACCAGATGAAGGCCGACCTGGCCGAGGTGAAGCAGACGGTCGACAAGCTCACCAACGTGCAGTTCGCGATCGCGCAGAAGTGGAACGATGGGGCAGGCACGTACACCCCGCCTGGGCATTGGAATGCCATCGCATCGCCCTACGTGCGCGAAGCGCGCATGAGCGAGGTGCGCGCCGCCCGCGTCTACGCTCTGCTCAACATGGCGATGCACGACGTGTCCGTCGGCTGCTGGGACTCGAAGATGAAGTACTTCAATCCGCGGCCGTCACAGCTCGATCCGTCGATCAAGACGGTGATTGGCCTGCCCAACTTTCCTTCCTTCCCGTCGGGCCACTCGACCTACTCCGGCGCCGCCGCAACCGTACTCGGCAGCATCTTCCCAGAAGGTGCCGCGACGTTCGACGCCATGGCGGACGAAGCCGGGATCTCGCGCATGTACGGCGGTATCCACTACCGGTCGGACATCGTGCAGGGCAAGGCGCACGGCAAGCGGATTGGAGCGTGGGTGCTCAATTTCGCCAAGGGGGACGGCGTCAACTGATCGCGTGGTGCAGTGCCGCACGCTGTTCCTCGCGCAGGACTGGGGTCAAAGTCGTTGGGGTCAGAGTCGTTGGGGTCAGAGTCGTTGGGGTCAGAGTCGTTGGGGTCAGAGTCGTTGGGGTCAGA
>DASVNI010000370.1:0-15561 GCA_036383935.1 Gemmatimonadaceae bacterium
CCAGACAATCGTGACCCAACATCGCAGATCCGCGCTCGCCGCTCTCCTGCTGGCGATGGGCTGTGCGCGCAGCGAGCCACCTCGCGTCCCGGACTCGAGCGCATCGGCGAGCCACACGGCTCCCTCGCTGCGCACGACCGACGTGCATCTCTTCGGCGACAGCGTCGGTCCCGTCCCCGTGAGCGCGAGCCCGAAGGAGCTGGCGCGCTACGCACGCGTCATCCGCGACACGGTGGAGTACGGGATGGAGGCGAACCCCGAGAGCGTCACCGTACTCGTGGTAGCGGGAGACACGCTGCGCGCGGTGTACGACGGCGGCCATATCTATCGGCTGGACGTCCGCACGCCGACCTTCCGCACGGTGGACTCGCTCGGCGTCGGGACGACGCTCGCGCGGCTGCTGCAGGAGCCGGGAGTCCACGCGTCGGGTGGCGAGGGTGCGCTCTACGTCGTCGTCCCGCGCCACTGCGGGGTGAGCTTCGGCCTCTCACAGACCGGCGAGCTCGGCGACGCGTCGAGCGGCGACATCGGTCCCGCACAGCTCAGGCGTCTTCCGCCGGCGACCCATGTGAGTGACGTCATCGTCTCCGGGTGCGAGCGGCCTTGAACGGAGGGGCATTCCCGCGAGCGTAAGTGCAGATCCCTCGACTCGCTGCGCTCGCTCGGGATGACAGGGGGAGACCCCTCCTCGACGCGGGCATGACGGATGCTGGCAGCAGCGACCACTAGCACACGACACTACCTCGAAAAGCCATGGCTGTCTGGCAGGTCGATTTCGCCATTGTCCCGCGCCGAGCACTCGCGACGAGTCCTCGCGTCGCCATCGCGGACGTGCTCGATACGGATTGGTGGAGCGCCGAGCGCCTCCCGTCGGGGTTCTCGCAGCAGCTCGCGGCCATCGCGCCGGCCGGTTCGTCGTCGACCTCCGAGCGCCAGACGTGGGGCGAGGAGGACGGCAATCGCGTCGACGTCTGGTTCGAGAACGGCCGGGCGACGCGCATGACCGCGCGCGTCGACGTGCGTCGGCTCGACGCGAAGTTCGGCGCGATGCTGATTCAGTTCGCGCGCGTCGCCGACGCCGTGTTCATTCGTGACGACGGACTCGTCGTCGAGCCGCTCGTTGGCGCGTTCGGCGCGGCGCTGCGAACGTCGCCGGCCTGGCAGTACGTCGTCGACCCCGCGGCGTTCCTGTCCGCTTCGGAATCGGAAGACGACGAATAACGATGCTCGCGTACCGCCATTGCGGTCATCGCTCGACCCATGATCGTTGGCAGCTACATGCTCAGGAAACTCACCGCCCTCAGCCTGTGGGCCCTCTCAGGCTTCTCCATGGCCGCTTCCGTCCTGAACAACCTTCGTCCAATGCAACCGGCGCAGCGGATCGGGTTTCATGCACTCGACGAGATCGCATGAACCCACTCGAACGGAGGACGACATGGCCACTGCCACCGAGCCGCGCAGTGCACGAGGAACTGACAAGACCGCTATTCGTCCCTTTCGGGTAGAGGTGCCCGACACGCAGCTCGCCGAGATGCGCCGGCGGATCAAGGCTACCATCTGGCCGGAGAAGGAGACCGTCTCCGATTTCTCGCAGGGCATTCCGCTCGCGACGATGCAGCAGGTCGCGCGCTATTGGGCGACGGACTACGACTGGCGCAAGGTCGAAGCACGGATCAACGCGCTGCCGAACTTCGTCACCGAGATCGATGGGCTGGACATTCATTTCATTCACGTGCGCTCGAAGCACGAGAATGCGCTGCCGGTCATCGTCACACACGGATGGCCCGGCTCGGTCATCGAGCAGCTGAAGATCGTCGACCCCCTCGTCAATCCGACGGCGCATGGCGGCCAGGCGTCGGACGCGTTCGACGTGGTGATTCCGTCGATGCCGGGTTACGGATTCTCCGGTAAGCCGACCACGACTGGCTGGGACCAGGCGCACATCGCGCGAGCCTGGGCGGTGTTGATGGAGCGCCTCGGCTACGAGCGGTATGTGGCGCAGGGCGGGGACTGGGGCGCGATCGTCAACGACGTGATGGCGACGCAGGGACATCCGGGACTGATCGGGATGCACACGAACCTGCCCGCCGTGATCCCGCACGAGATCGGCAAGGCGGCCGCGGCGGGCAGCCCCGCGCCAGAGGGTCTTTCGACGGAAGAGAAGCGCGCCTACGAGACGGTCGTCGCGCTGTACAAGACCATTCCGACACAGCTGTTCATGACGGCGCACCCGCAATCGCTGTACGGCATCGCGGATTCACCCGTCGGCGTGGCAGCCTGGCTGATCGACCACGACCCGGCGAGCATTCGGCTGATCGCACGTGCCTTTGACGGAGAGCCGACAGGCCTCACGCGGGACGATGTGCTCGACAACGCCACGCTCTTCTGGCTGACGAACACGACGATCTCCGCGGCGCGTCTCTATTGGGAGGGATTCGCCAAGACCGATCTGGGACCGAAGAACATCCCCATCCCGGTGGCGGTGAGCGTCTTTCCGGACGAGGTCTACTACGCGCCGCGGAGCTGGACGGAGCGAGCCTACCCCAAGCTCGTACATTACAACCAGCTCGACAGAGGCGGGCACTTCGCCGCGTGGGAACAGCCGACGCTCCTGGTGGAGGAGATGCGCGTCGGACTCAGATCCGTGCGGTAGAGAGAGCGTACTCGAAAGCGGCATGATGGATGGCGCGTGCGACGCGCGTCATCCACACCTCTTCAAGAGGGATCCCAATGTTCGTCGGGCACTATGGCGTCAGCTTCGCCGCAAAGAGGGCCGACGATTCCATCCCACTCTGGGTCCTCTTTGTCGCCGTTCAGCTGCTCGACGTCGTGTGGGCGCCCCTGATCCTCCTCGGCGTCGAGAAGATGCGCATCGTCCCGGGCTTCACGGCAACGAACCCGCTGGACCTCTATTACATGCCGTACACGCACAGCCTCGTCGCCGCTCTGCTTTGGTCCGCCGGCGCCGCTGCCGCGTATCGCCTCCTCCGGCGCCCATCCAGCGTCCGCGCCAGTCTGCTCGTTGGCGGAGCTGTCCTCTCCCACTGGGTTCTGGACTTCGTCGTCCATCGCCCTGATCTGCCGCTGTACGACAATTCGGCCAAGGTTGGTCTCGGCCTCTGGAATCGGCCCATCCTGGCGTTCGCGCTCGAGGCGGCTCTGCTGGCCGGTGGCGTGGTGCTCTTCCTGCGCGGCGGGCCTCGTCGTCCGGCTCCGCTACTCGCCTTCAGCGTGATCATGCTTGCGGTCCAGGTCTACATCTTCTTTGGTCCGCCTCCCGTCTCCGACGTCGCGTTTGCGGCCGAAGCGTTGGTGGCGTACGCGGTCTTCGCCGCGGCCGCCTGGTGGCTGGCGGATCGTCGATCCGTCGCCGGTGAACAACTGAGACCGTAGGAACGGCTCGCCCCGTCGCGTTACGGCCTTGTCGCGGCGCCCACGGACGCAGTGCGACCAGCGACTCGGCGTAGGCTCGTCCCCTGGCGTGCTCGCCCGCACAGGCGCATCCTTCCGGCCCAGCTTGCCTGACTTGGGCGATGCTGTCCCCCACCATACAGCAAAGCACCTCCGTGCGCCGTCACATCGCGTTGCTCGTTCCCCTCCTCGTCCTCGCCGCGTGCTCGGAATCGAGCCAGGCGACCGGCCCGGAAAACGTTGCCACGCTGCGCGCGGGGAGCGCAGCGCGATCGGCGTCGCCCGCGGCATCGGCCGCCGGACAACTCACGACGATCGTCGACATCAACAGCACGTTCACGAACGACTTCGATTGTCCCTTCCCGCTCTGCGCGGCGCTCAGCTGAACGGTCTGACGGGATGTGAATGACGGCGACGTCGTCGTCATCCTGACCGCCGTACCTCCCCAAACGTCCGACCAATGATTCGCCAACATCTGCGGTACTCGGCGCTGTTGCTCTCGGTTGCTTTCTTCACGGCGTGCTCGGACGCCTCGGCGCCGAAGAAGGAAGTTCCACCAACGAGCGGAACGCTCACCTTCGACGTCGCCACGACGGGCACGGACGTGGACGCCGACGGCTTCCTGCTGTCCATCGACGGCGGAGCCGCCCAGCCACTTGCCGCGAATGGCAGCGCGAATTGGTCGGGCGCTGCGGGGCAGCACACGATCGCCATCAGCGGGCTCGCGTTCAACTGCGACCTGACGAGCGTGCCCGCATCGGCATCGGTCACGGTGGGCCAGACCACGCATGTCACGGTCAGCGCGAGTTGCACGTCGTACCTGAAGAACGCGATCATCTACGTGAGCGAGGAGTTCGGACGCGGCGAAATCATGGCCGTGCGTCCGGACGGATCGCGACGTGTGCGACTCACGTCCGACCAACTCGGCTATGGGACCCCCGTCATATCGCCGGACGGACAATCCATCGCCGTTGTCGTGGCAAAGCCGACCAACGGCTCCGATGGCATCTACATCATGGACCGCTTCGGCAAGTCGCGCACGAAGCTCGTCGGTCGATCGAACTTCGATGGTGCACCAGCGTGGTCGCCGGATGGGAGCAAGCTCGCCTTTCGCAGCGTGACAGCTGGTCCCTATGGAGACTACGGCCGCATCTGGGTGATCGGTCGCGATGGAAGCGGCCTGCGACAGCTGACGCCGGAGGTCGACTCCACCGACTACAAGTACGACGATGCGCCCAGCTGGTCGGTCGACGGGACTCAGGTGCTGTACAGCCACAACGGCGATTTGTGGTTGATCAACGCCGATGGCACTGCGCCGACCTCGCTCGGCATCGCCGGTATCTATCCCGCGTGGTCGCCCGATGGAAGCAAGATCACATTCTCCTGGTACGTGAACGGGAAGGAGGCCGTGTTCGTCGCCGATCGTGATGGCACGAACGTGCGGCAGGTGACGCAGCCCATCCAGCAGGACATGTGGGCGCGCTGGTCGCTCGACGGCCGTCAGCTCGTCTTCTCGCGCGTCCAGAACAACATCGTCCATCTCTATCGGGTGGACGCCGACGGAACGAACGTGACGACGCTGAGCGGCACGACGAGCAACGAGGACAGCCCGAGCTGGAACCCGGGCACCTGAGGACAGCGGGCCCGCGCTGATGCGCGGGCCCGTTTGCCGTGCGAGAGCGGCTCGAACACAGTAGGACCCCTCAGCCCTGGGAGATCGGATGAGCGAACCGCCTCGCGATGGCCTCACCCGCCGAGCGTTCGGTCGCGTACTCGGCGCGGCGGCGCTGGCCGGCGCCTTGCCCGACATCGCTGGTGCCATGCCGAGCAGCGAGCCGACCCATGACTTGGCGCCGGCGGATCCAGCTCCGACCGCGCTCGACGTCGCCGGCGACGAGATCTGCGACCTCACCGCCGTCGATCTCGCCGCGCGCATCCGCCGCAAGCAGCTGTCAGCGCGCGAGGTCATGGAAGCCCACCTCTCCCGCATCGCGCGCGTGAATCCGAAGATCAACGCGATCGTCACCCTCGTCGCCGACCGCGCAATGGACGACGCGCACAAAGCCGACGAGCATCAGGCGCGCGGCGGAGCACTCGGCCCACTGCACGGACTGCCCGTCGCGCACAAGGATCTGATCAACACCGCAGGGATCCGCACGACCTTCGGCTCGCCGCTCCTGCGCGACAATGTGCCGAGCGTCGACGCGATCCTCGTGAAGCGCGTGCGCGACGCCGGCGCGATCACGCTCGGGAAGACGAACACGCCGGAGTTCGGCGCGGGCTCGAACACCTTCAACCCGGTGTTCGGCGCGACGGTGAATCCGTACGACCTGAGGAAGACCGTCGGCGGGAGCAGCGGCGGCGCGGCGGCGGCGCTGCGCTGCGGGATGGTGCCGATCGCGAGCGGCAGCGACTTTGCCGGCTCGCTGCGCAACCCGGCGGCGTTCAACAACGTGGTCGGGTTGCGTCCGTCGCCGGGGCGCGTGCCGGACGACGACGGCTCATGGTCGCCGCTCTCGACGCAGGGGCCGATGGCGCGCACGGTGGCCGACGTCGCGCTCTTCCTCAGCGCGATGACGGGCAACTACGCGCCCGATCCGCTCGCGCTGGACGACGATCCGGCGCTCTTCCGCGCGCCCCTCGAGAAGAGCTTCAAGGGCGCGCGCGTCGCCTGGTTCACGTCGATGGGCGGCATCCCCTTCGAGCCGGAGATCCGCCGCGTCGTCGACGCGAACCGCAGAGTGTTCGCGGAGCTCGGCTGCGTGATCAGCGATGCGGAGCCGGACTTCACCGGTGTGGACGAGGCGTTCCCGACGCTGCGCCACACCGGATACTCTGCCCTGTACGGGAAGATGGCGCGCGGGCAACCCACGCTGGTGAAGGACACGATCAAGTGGGAGATCGCGCAGGCGGAGAAGAGTACCGGCGCCGACGTCGGGCGCGCGTCGGCACGCCAGGCGACCCTGTACTCACAGGTTGGTCGCTTCTTCGAGCGGTACGACTACTTCGTCGCGCCGGTCACGCAGGTCGAGCCGTTCGATGTGACGACGGAATACCCGACGTCGGTCGCCGGCGTGGCGATGCCGACGTACATCGACTGGATGCGCTCGTGCTGGTACGTCACGCTCACGGCCTGTCCGGCGATCTCGGTGCCGGCGGGGTTCACGTCGAGCGGACTACCGGTGGGGATCCAGATCGTCGGGCCACATCGCGGTGATCTGAGCGTGCTGCAGATGGCGCACGCGTTCGAGCAGGCGACGAACTTCGGCGCGCGGCGTCCCACTCTCTAAGGTCGCCTGCTGTCCCGCAATGATGGCTTTGGGCCAATCGCTTCCGGCCACGAGCGTGCGCCATCCCTTCCTCCGTGCTACGTCTTCGACGGAGTGGGACAATTCGCAACTCAGCAGCGCGCCCTCTGCTGGCGCTCTCGGCCGCCGGGCTCCTCGGCTCGATCGTCGTGCCAGCGGCCCGCCTGCGCGCGCAGAGTGACACGGCCCGGATCAGTGCGACGCTATTCAGGAATGTGAAGGTCTTCGACGGCAGGTCGGAACGGCTCAGTCCGAGCACGTCCGTCCTCGTCGTCGGAAACCGGATCGCGAAGATCGGCGCCGACATCGCGGCACCTGAACGTGCAACGGTCATCGAGGGGGGCGGGCGCACGCTGATGCCGGGCCTGATCGACGCGCACTGGCACGCCATGCTCGTGCGACCAACGCCAGCGGAGGCGCTCGCGTGGGATGTCGGATATGCCAACCTGGTGGCTGGTGAGGAAGCGACGGCGACGCTACTGCGCGGGTTCACCACGGTTCGCGATGTGGGCGGCCCAGTGTTCGGGCTCAAGCGCGCCATCGATGACGGCATCGTCGCTGGTCCGCGCATCTATCCGTCCGGCGCGATGATCACCATCACGAGTGGTCACGGCGACTTCCGTCAGCCGTTCGAGCTGCCGCGCACGATGGGCAGCGCCCAGACGCGCATGGAGCAGATTGGCGCCAGCATGGTCGCCGACAGTCCGGATGAAGTCCGGCTGCGCGTGCGAGAGCAACTCATGCTCGGCGCGACGCAGATCAAGCTGACCGCCGGCGGTGGCGTGGCGTCGCCCCACAGCCCGCTCGACGTGACCACCTTCACCGAGCCCGAGCTACGCGCCGCGGTGGAAGCCGCCGAGAACTGGGGCACTTACGTCACGGTGCACGCTTATACGCCGGCCTCGATCCAACGCGCGATCCGCGCCGGTGTGAGGTGCATCGAGCACGGTCACCTGATGGACGAAGCGACGGCGAGGTTGATCGCCGAGCGCGGCGTCTGGCTGAGCATTCAGCCGTTTCCCGAGGAAATGGCGGACGCATTCCCGCCAGGCTCGGAGGAGCGCGCGAAATTTTCTGAAGTCGTCGCCGGCATGGACGTCGCCTACCGTCTGGGTCGGAAGTACAAGCTCAAGACGGCTTGGGGGACCGACATCCTCTTCTCCCCTGCGCTGGCGCGCCGTCAGGGAGAGCTGTTGGTCAAGCTGCAGAAGTGGTACACGCCAGCGGAAGCGCTCGTGATGGCGACCAGTACCAACGCCGACCTGCTGGCCATGTCCGGCAAGCGCAATCCCTATCCCGGTAAGCTGGGTGTCGTGGCGGAAGGTGCGCTGGCCGACCTCCTGCTGGTCGACGGCAATCCGCTCGAGAACCTGCAGCTCGTTGCCAACCCGTCAAGGAACTTCCTGGTCATCATGAAGGACGGGAAGATCTACAAGAACCTGATGCGGTGAGGGCGCGCGGCGTCAGACTCGCTGACGCCGCGCATCAATCAGGAGTCAGCGCCTCACGACGTCGGCGGCATCAGCTTGCCCAGCTCTCGCCACGTCACGAGAATCACTCCGTTGTCCTTCAGGGCTTTCTTGAACTCGGGGCTGTTCAGGACATCGTAGTCGCGCTGACGCCACGCGGCGCCGTAGGCGTCGTGGTTCACCGTCACCGCACGCATCTCGGAATCATCGTACGCGAGATGGACGATGATCTCGGTGAGCCCGGGCTTGAGCCCGTTCACCGCGTCGAGGTAGAACTGCTTCCACTTGTCCGCCGGCACCTTGTCGTCGGCGATGATCACCGTGTCGGGGATGACGTCGGCCTTCGTGACGACGGCCTGCGTCCCCGGACGCGGCGTGGAGATGAAGGCGAGGAAGGGGAGCTTGTACGACCGCGCCACCTTCACGTATGTCGCCATCAGCTCGGGGGTGTTGAACAGCGCGCCCATGTGGCTGTCGACGTGGGTCGGCTTGATGCCGATGGCATACGCCCGGTCGATCTGCGCGCGGAGCTCCTTCTCGACTTCGTCGAGCTTGGCGCGCGTCATGACGGTCTGCGTGCTGCGCGGCAGGGTGCCGTCCTCGTCGTGCAGGCTCGGCACCTGATCGCGCGGCGCCGTGCTTCCCCAGCGGTACGTCGCCCACTCGCTGGTGAGGGTGAGGTGCAGTCCGAGATCGTGGTTCGGATTCTTCTTCACGTACTCGGCGAGCTCGGTGACCCACGGTGTCGGGATCATGATGCTGGCCGAGTTGATCACACCCTTGTCGAGCGCGTCGAGACTGGCGGCGTTCTCGGAGTGTGAGACGCCGAGGTCGTCGGCGTGGAGGATGAGGAGCTTGGAGTTGGCGGGATGGCCGAGTCGCTCGGCGATGGTGCGCGTCTGAGCGTGCATCGTGGTGGCGACGAGCAGGGAGGCGAGCGTGGACCAGAGCAGCTGCTTCATTGACGGGGCATCCTGTGAGCGGTGTGATCTGGCGACGGACGGCGGCAAAGGTGTCGCGAGGGGCAGGGGCGGGATAGGGTTGCGTTTCGGTCGGGCTCGCTGGTGCGCTGGTCGCGTTGTGTCTCGTATTGTCGCGCTGTGCGTTGGGTTCCGTGTACGCGCGGTCGTGAGCATCCACTGCGGCGGGGAGACTCGGCTGGGCCGGCTATCGCCGGCCAGCAGCCATCGGACCCCGCCTACGCGGACGTCCGTCCCCGACCCGTCCACGGAACCCAAGCCGAGCAAAGGCAGGTGCAGATCCCTCGACTCGCTCCGCTCGCTCGGGATGACACGCACGCGCTCCGATCACCAGACCCAACCGGACCAACTCGGTATGCCTCTTGAATTCCGTCTAGGCACAAAGGCCAACGACGGCCTCAACAGGAGGTAGTCATGCACACCCACCAAGTCGATCACCAGCGCCGCGCATGGAGCGCCGCGATCGCGCTCTGGATCGGACTCGCTGTACCCGCCGCCGCGCAGTCGCGGCTCGTGCTGCCAGCGGGCAGCGTGATTCTCGTCCGCACCACGGCGCCGCTGCAGTCCGCGTCCGCGCAGACCGGACAGAGCTTCGAGACCACCGTCGACCAGAGTGTCGGCGTCGACGAGTACACCATCATCCCCGCGGGGAGCAGGATCCGCGGGCAGATCACCGTCGCGCGGCCCGCGACGCGGCAGCAGTCGGGGGTCATCGAAGTCGTGTTCAATCGGATCGTGCTCTCCGACGGCACCACCGTTCCGATCACCGGCAAGCTGACGAGCACCGACTCCGCCGAGCGGCGGCAGATCGAGCGCGATCCGAATGCGCGCGTCGTGCTGGTTGGTGAGCGCGGCGGCATCGGCGCCGCGATCGCCGGCGCGGGCCAATCACAGAGTCCCAACAACATCTTCGCCGCGCTCGGCAGTCTGCTCTCCGAAGGGCGCGACGTGAACGTGCCGGCCGGCACCCCGCTCGCCGTCGAGATCGAGCAGGCAGTGTCGCTGCGCGGCCGCGGCCGAGTGAGCGCGGGCGACGCGAACACGATCTACACGGCGGCGGAGCGCATTCGCGACGCACAGACGGCGCTCGCGCAGCGGAAGTACTACCGCGGCGCGATCAACGGGCAGCTCGACGATCCCACGCGTCTCGCGCTCTTCCAGTTCCAGGCGGACGCCGGGTTCAGGGCGACGGGCAACCTCGACGGTCGCACGGCGCGCGCGCTGGGCGTGAACATCGCCGGCGGCGTCACTGGCGCGGCTCTCTCTGCCGACGTGGCATCGTCGGTCCGACGCGACGCCCAGTCGCTCGTGTCACGCCTGCGGGCGGAGCTCGGCAGCTCGGGCGTCGGACGACTGAATCCGTCGCGCAGCTATTCGCAGGGCGATCTGGAGGCGTGGTTCGCCCTCTCGGCCTTCGCCGACAACGCGTCGCTCTACGAGCAGGTCGTGCGCGGTGGCGACAACGCGAATGCCACCGTCTTCGCCGGTCGCGCGCTGATGGGCGCGGCGCGGCGCGTCGACGCCGCACTGCAGTCGGCGCGCGTGTCGTCGTCGCTGCAGAGCGCGTGGAGCTCGTTGCGCGGGCAGCTCTCGCCGATCGATACGCAGGGGTGAAACGCAGTGAGTGCGTGAGTGCGTGAGTGGGTGAGTGAGAGACGGCCTCGGGAAGCTCCTTCTTCCCGAGGCCGTTCCGCATTCCCGCATCCCCGCATCCCCGCATATCCGCACCCCCGCATCCCCGCATATATTGGCCGACCCGCCGAGGCCGGCGCCCACCGCTCCCCTCGTCGTCCCGCCCATGGATCCCGCGCGCTACGAACAACTCGTCAGGAAGCTCGAGGCCGTCGCGAGCAGCTCGCCGCGATCGCTCAAGTTGCGCGTCCGCCTGCTCGTCGCGCTCGGCTATGCGTACGTGCTCCTCGTGCTCGGGCTGCTCCTCGCGACGGCGATCCTCCTCGTCTGGCTCCTGCTGACGGCGCACAGCGGTGGACTGATCAAGCTCGTCCTGCCGCTCTTCGCGCTCATCTTCGTCATCGGGAAGTCGCTGCGCGTTCGCGTCGAGCCGCCCGAAGGCCGCACGCTGGAGCAAGGGAAGGCGCCCGCCCTCGACGCGCGCGTCGCACAGATCCGCGCTGAGCTCGCGGCGCCGGTCGCGGACCATGTGGTGCTCACCGACGCGTTCAACGCGTCCGTGATGCAGGTGCCACGCTTCGGGATCTTCGGATTTCCGCGCACCTACCTCGTGCTCGGCGTGCCGCTGATGCTCTGTCTCACGCGCGAGCAGTTCGACGCCGTGCTCGCCCACGAGTTCGGGCATCTGTCGGGGTCGCACCCGAAGCTCGGACTCTGGGTCTATCGGATGAGCCGCATCTGGAACCAGTTGCTGAGCCAGCTCGAGGCCAGGCGCAGTTGGGGGCGGCGGCTCTTCGAGTGGTTCATCCGCTGGTACGCGCCGCGGTTGCAGGCGTACGGCTTCGTCATGTCACGACGCGACGAGTACGAGGCGGACGCCGACGCCGCGCGCGTGACGAGTCCCGAGGCGATGGGCGCCGCGCTCGTCGGCACCCAGGTCGGCGAGCGCGCGCTGCACGAGCACTTCTGGCGCCCCCTCTGGCAAGCCGCCGCGGACACTCCGTCGCCGCCGGCCGCGGTCTGGTCGAAGATGGGCGACGTGTGGCGCAAGCCGCTCACTCCCGAGGTGCGGACGGAATGGCTCGGCACCGCACTCGCGCGCCGCGCGGCGGACGACGACACACATCCCTCGCTCCGCGAGCGTCTCACCGCGCTCGGCCTGGCCGAGCGTGATGGCTCGCGGATCGAGCGGCTGCCGACGCTCGCTACGGCGGGTGCACCTTCGGCCGCGGAGCACTATCTCGGCGATCTCACGCGAGAGATGCTCTCGAGCTTCGACGCGGACTGGCGCCTCTCCGTCGCCGATCGCTGGCGCGAGCGGCACGAGGAGATGAAGGCGCTGCGCGCGCTGCTCGCTCGTCTGGCCGAGCAGGAGCGGCAGGCCGCACTCGGCCCGGCGGAGCTCTGGCAGCGCGCCAATGCGTGCAACGATCTCGGCGAGACCGACGACGCCATTCGCGCCTTCCAGGCGCTGGTGGCACTCGAGCCGTCGCACGTCCGCGGACACTTCCTCCTCGGCGCCCTCCTGCTCGGCGAGGGCGACGAGGCGGGCGTCGAGCACGTGCAGCACTCGATGTCGCTCTCGTCGGAGTTCGCGGTGCGCGGCGCCGACATGCTGCGCGGCTTCTACGCCAGCCGCGGAATGGAGGACGAGGAGCGCGCCATGGCGCAGCTGCTGTGGCGCAATAGCGAGGAGCTCCGGCTCGCCCTCGAGGAGCGCCAGACGGTGACGAAGCGCGACACCATGCTCCCCGTGCCGCTCGCCCCGATGTATCTCGCGAATGTGCGCGCCGCGATGTTGGGCGACGAGCGCGTCGTCAGGCTGTGGATCGCCCGGAAGGAGACGACGCATCTGGCGGACTATCCGATGCTCGTCATCCTCGTCGAGCCTGCGTGGCTGCGCGGAAAGTGGAGCGGGCCGAAGACGGGACTCGCGCAGGACGTGATGACGCGCGTGGACGCCGATGCGTGGGCGCACCTCTACGTCGTCGTGCTGAGCGGGAACACGGACTGGCTGGCGAAGCGCATGGCCAAGGTCGAGGGGTCGCTCGTGTTCCAGCGCCCGTAACGGCTGGGCCGGCAGGTCGTGGCGGCGCGGTGCGGACGCCATATTCTGCGCATCCCCGCATCCCCGCATCCCCGCATCCCCGCATCCCCGGCAGTTCCATGACCGATACCGTCCCCGCAGCTCTCGTCGGCTGGGAGAGCTACTACGTGATCGTCGGCTCCTCCGCCGCCGCGCTGACCGGCCTGCAGTTCGTCGTCATCGCGCTGATCAACGATCTGCACACGCGCGCCTCGGGCGACACGCTCGGCGCCTTCGGCACGCCGACCGTCGTGCACTTCTGCGTCGCGCTACTCACCGCTTCGATATTGAGCGCCCCGTGGGCGACGCTCAGCTCACCGGCGATCGCGCTCGGCGTCACGGGGCTCGGCGGACTCCTCTACGCGGCGATCGTCATCCGGCGTGCACGTCGACAGAAGGACTACAAGCCGGTGGCCGAGGACTGGCTCTTTCATACGATCCTGCCCGTCGTCGCATATAGCTCGATCGTCGGCGGCGGGCTGGCGCTGGTGACGCACTCCGGCGGCGCGATGTTCGCCATCGCCGCCGCGACGCTGCTGCTCGTCTTCATCGGTATCCACAACGCGTGGGATACGGTCACCTGGATCACCACGACGAGGAGAGGCGAGGCGACCGAGAGCGCGACGAGGGCGGAGGCGGGCGCGTCGTCGAACGGCGCTCCGGCGAAGCGCGAGGAGACGGCGGCGACGTGACGCTCCGGCGTCGACACGTCTTCATCACCGGCGGCACGGGCTACATCGGCCGTGCGCTGATCGACGCATTGCTCTCGCGCGGCCACATCGTGCGCGCGCTGGTGCGGAGCGGGGGCTCGGCACGTCTTCCACCGGGCGTCGAGTTCATCGTCGGCAACCCACTCGACGCGAGCTCCTACGCGATCGAGGTGCCGCCAGCGGACACGCTCGTTCAGCTCGTCGGCACGCCGCATCCAGGTCCGCGCAAGACGGAGCAGTTCCGGCGCGTCGACCTGCCGTCCGGGCTCGCCGCCGTGGACGCGGCGCTCAAGGCGAAGGTGCGCCATCTCGTGTACATCAGCGTCGCGCAGCCGGCGCCGGTGATGAGGTCGTACATCCTGGCGCGCAGCGCGGTGGAGACGCGGATCCGTGAAGCGTGCGGGCAGTCCTGGCTCACCGCGACGATCCTGCGGCCGTGGTATGTCGTCGGGCCGGGTCGACGCTGGCCGCAGATGCTCACGCCCCTCTACGCCGTCGCGCGCAAGCTGCCGTGGACGCGCGAGGGTGCGCGCCGGCTCGGACTCGTGACGCGCGAGCAGATGATCGGCACGCTCATCGAGGCGATCGAGCATCCGCCGGATGACGTCACGGGGCCGAGGGTGTGGGAGGCGCCGAGGATCGCGCAGGGAAGGGCGCCGTGAGGATGTCGGGCACCATTGCACTCGTCGCGACGCTGTTCGGTGCGACGCAGCAGTCCGCCGCGCAGAGTGCGACACGTCTCAGACTCCCACTCACTCCCGACACCGCGTGGTGGTCCGGCGTCGTCGTGCACGGCGACCAGATGCCGATCCGCGACGGCTACCGCGCCGACCTGCGCGCCAACACCTACGGCAATCAGGCGCAGCCGCTGCTTCTGTCGAACCGCGGTCACGTCGTCTGGTCCGACGAGCCGTTCGTCGTCGCGGCGGGGAAGGGCGAGCTCACCGTCGACGGCAGCGCGCCAATCACGACCATGCGCTCCGGCACGACGCTGCGCGACGCGTATCTCGCGGCGAGCGCGCGGTTCTTCCCGCCCTCCGGCAAGCTCCCGGACACGCTGCTCTTCGCGGCGCCGCAGTACAACACCTGGATCGAGCTGATGTACGACCAGAACCAGGCGGACGTCCTGAAGTACGCGCGCGGGATCGTCGCGCACGGATTCCCGCCTGGCGTGCTGATGATCGACGACAACTGGCAGGAGGACTACGGCCGCTGGCGCTTTCACCCCGGCCGATTTCCCGCACCCAAGGCGATGGTCGACTCGCTGCACGCCATGGGGTTCAAGGTCATGGTGTGGGTCTGCCCCTTCGTGTCAGCGGACGCCGACGTCTATCGCGAGCTGCGCAGGAAGCACTTCCTCCTGCGCGACGCGAGCGGCGAGCCGGCGATCGTGCGCTGGTGGAATGGCGCGAGTGCGCTGCTCGATCTGTCGAACGAGGGAGCGGCGGCGTGGTTCGGTGGCCAGCTCGACTCGCTCGTGCACACCTACGGCGTGGACGGGTTCAAGCTCGACGCGGGTGACGCGGAGTTTTACGTGAACACGGTTGCGTCGCGACCGGTGTCGCCGAACGAACAGAGCGCATTCTACGGAGCGATCGGGCTCCGCTTTCCACTCAACGAGTACCGCGCGATGTGGAAGATGGGCGGCCAGCCCCTCGCCGAGCGACTGCGCGACAAGGCACACCGCTGGAGCGACCTCACGCTCATCGTGCCGCACGTGATCGCCGAGGGGTTGAACGGCTATCCGTTCACCGCGCCGGACATGATCGGCGGCGGCGAGTTCAGCTCCTTCCTCGACGGTGCGAAGATCGATCAGGAGCTCGTCGTGCGCTGGGCGCAGGCGTCGGCGCTGATGCCGATGATGCAGTTCTCCGCCGCGCCCTGGCGCGTGCTCGACGCGACGCACCTCGCTCAGGTGCAGGACGTCGTCCATACCCGGCGACAGTTCACGCCGTACATCCTGTC
>DASVNI010000371.1:0-17423 GCA_036383935.1 Gemmatimonadaceae bacterium
GTACAACGAGCGCTTCAGCTGGCCGCTGCTCCGCCAGTCGAAGCCGGGGTTCGTCTCGCAGTTCGGCGCGCTCGAGGGGATGGACGACCTGGAGACGCCGCGCCGCATGGAGGCGATGCCCTACGTCGTGACGAAGAGCGCAAACGAGATCGTCAACAACAGGTTCGCCAACAAGCAGCGCGTCTCGATGGGCGGCGACCTGAAATACCGCATCGCGCCGAACATCACGCTCGACGCGACGGTGAACCCCGACTTCGGCCAGGTCGAAGCCGATCCGGCGGTGTTCAACCTCACCGCGTATGAATCGTTCTTCGACGAGCGGCGTCCGTTCTTCGTCGCCGGTCGCGGACTGTTCGACTTCGGCGTCAACTGCAGCGCGGTGAACTGCAACGGCGAGGGCCTCTACTACAGCCGCCGCATCGGGCGGACGCCGGAGCTCGCGGGCACCTATGGCGACACCGTGGCGCAGCAGCCGACGACGATCCTCGGCGCCGGGAAGCTGATCGGCCGATTCTCGAAGGGGCTCACGGTCGGCGTGCTCGACGCAGTGACGAAGCGCGCGTCCAGCCCGGGCGACACGACGTTCGAGCCGCGGACGAACTTCACCGTCATTCGCGCGACGCAGGAGATGCGCAAGGGAAACAGCAGCCTGGGCGCGATGCTCACGGCGGTGAACCGCAGCATGGACAGCTGGACCTCGCCGTACATGGCGTCCGACGCCTATGTCGGCGCCCTGGACTTCCGTCACAAGTTCTTCAACAACGGCTACCAGGTCGCCGGCTCGCTGGACTACAGCCACGTGCGCGCCAGCAAGGAGGCGATGCTCAACCTCCAGACGGACGCCGTGCACTACTACCAGCGTCCCGATAACGACCTGCCGCTCGACTCGAGTCGCACGCTGTTGACCGGCGACGCCGAGGAGTTCCGCTTCGGGAAGGTCTCGGGCAAGCACCTCATGTTCGAGACGTCGTACCAGCGCCGCTCGCCCGGCTTCGAGATCAATGACCTGGGCTACCTGCAGCGCGCCGACCAGCAGTCGTGGAATACCTGGATGGGCTTCTTCGACCGCACGGAGCGCAAGCTGTACCAGCGACTCCAGTGGAACTGGAACTGGTGGCAGTACTGGAGCACCGATGGGCTCCGGCTCGAGGCGGCGGCTAACACGAACCTGCACGTGAACTTCAAGGGCAACTCCGGGATCCACATGGGCGGCACGCTGGGCCAGCTCGGCTCGACGTTCGACGATCGTGCCTCGCGCGGCGGACCGGCGGTGCGCCAGGACAGCTACATCTCGCCGTGGCTGTTCCTCATCGGCGACGACCGGAAGTTCATCGTGCCGAACTTCAACATGAACTACTTCCGCACGGGTGAAGGCCGCACGCATTCGCTGAACTTCGGACCGGGCGCGGACTTCAAGATGAAGGGCCGCTTCAGCTCGTCGCTGTCGATGAACTTCTCGCACAACGTCCGCGACAATCAGTTCTACGGGAAGATTACCGACGACGCGGGGGTCGACCAATACACCTTCGCGCATCTCGACCAGAAGACGACGTCGGCGACGGCACGGCTCAACTACACCTTCACTCCAACCGTGTCACTGCAGGCGTACGCGCAGCCGTTCGTGACGAAGGGCACGTACACCAACGTGCGCCGGCTCTCGGCGAACCCGCGCGCCGAAGGATACGACGATCGCTACGCGACGCTGGACGACAGCGCGACGACGTCCGATCCGGGTGGGTTCAACTTCAAGTCGTTCCAGTCGAACCTCGTGTTCCGCTGGGAGTATGGCCCGGGTTCGACGCTCTTCGCGGTCTGGAGCCACGGTCGTCAGGGGTACAACTCGGTGGCGGGCGACAAGAGCTTCCAGGGCGACGTGACGGATCTGTTCCGCCTGCACCCGGCGAACACCTTCCTGATCAAGATGTCGTACTGGTTGAACCGGTGAGGCGGTGAACGGTTCTCAGTTCTCGGTAATCGGTTAGGGCGATGAGCTGACGCCATTCTCGGTGGCGGAGGGCTCACCAGCGACCTCGGAAAGCACATGCTTTCCGAGGTCGTTTGCGTTCCGTGCTGTTCCGCTTTCGGGGGTGCTGCACCAGTATCTGCTCCTCCGCGGCGCTCGGCTTGCGATATTGCCGCGGACTCCGGGGCGGAGGTGCAGATCCCTCGACTCGCTGCGCTCGCTCGGGATGACAAAGGCTGCTTCGCACTCCCGCATCCCCCAATCACGCAATGAGCGTCACCAGATGAGCGCCGGCGCCAGCCCGGCAGCGACGACGACTGGCCACGCGCGCGCGCGCCTGCTGACGCTCTCGCTCGCGGCGCTCGGGGTCGTGTACGGCGACATCGGAACCAGCCCGCTGTACGCGATGCGGGAGTCGCTCCACGGCGCGCATGGTGTGCCGCCCACGCACGACAACGTGCTCGGGCTCCTCTCCCTGTTCGCCTGGGCGCTCATCATCGTCGTGTCGGTCAAGTACATCGCGTTCGTGATGCGGGCCGACAACGGCGGCGAGGGCGGCATCATCGCGCTCACCGCGCTCGTCACGCCGACGTCGCCGAGGGCGCGCCGCAATCGGCGGGTACTGGTGCTCGTCGGACTGTTCGGCGCTTCCCTGCTCTACGGCGACAGCATGATCACGCCGGCCATCTCGGTGTTGAGCGCGGTGGAGGGGCTGGAGATGGCGACGCCGATCTTCCGGCCGTACGTGGTGCCGTTCACCATCGCGATCCTCCTCGGGCTCTTCGCCGTGCAGAGCCGCGGCACGGCGAGAATCGGCTCGATGTTCGGACCGGTGATGTTCGTGTGGTTCGCCACGATCGGCGTGCTCGGCGCCGTGCAGATCGTGCTGCATCCCGGCGTGCTCGCCGCGGTCAATCCGATCTACGGCATCCAGTTCTTCGCGCGCAACGGCGGACACGGGTTCCTCGTGCTCGGCTCCGTGTTCCTCGTCGTGACGGGCGGTGAGGCCCTCTACGCCGACATGGGACACTTCGGCGTCAAGCCGATCCGCCTCTCGTGGTTCTCGTTCGTGCTCCCTGCCCTGCTGCTCAACTACTTCGGCCAGGGCGCGCTGGTGCTGCTCGATGCCAGCGCAGCCGAGCATCCCTTCTTCCGGCTCGCGCCAGCGTGGGGGCTGTATCCGCTGGTCGGGCTTTCCACGATCGCGACGGTGATCGCGTCGCAGGCGGTGATCTCGGGGGCCTTCTCGCTCACGCGCCAGGCAGTGCAGCTCGGGTACCTGCCGCGCGTGGACATCGAGCACACCTCGGAGACGCAGGCGGGGCAAATCTACATCCCGGGGCTGAACTGGCTGCTCATGATCGCGTGCATCGGCCTCGTGCTCGGCTTCCGCTCGTCGAGCCGCCTGGCGGCGGCGTACGGCGTCGCGGTGACGACGGACATGGTGTTCACGACGATCCTGTTCGCGGTGGTCGCACGCGACCGCTTCAAGTGGGGTCTCGCCTCGGTCTTCGCCTTCGCGGCGGCCTTCCTCGTCGTGGATCTCGGCTTCTGGGGCGCGACCCTGCTCAAGATCGCGAGCGGCGGATGGTTTCCGCTGCTCGTGGCCGGAGCGGTGTTCACGGTGATGACGACGTGGAACAGTGGGCGCGGCATCCTCGCCGAACGGCTGGCCGAGCGCGCGATGAGCGTGGACCAATTGATCGAGCTACTGAAGACGGCGGCGGTCGCGCGCGTGCCCGGCACGGCGGTGTACCTCGGTCGCCCCGAGACCGGGGTGCCGCAGTCACTCCTGCACAACCTGCGGCACAACAAGGTCGTGCACGAGCGGGTGGTGCTGCTGGCGATGCGGACGGACCCCGAGGCGCGCGTACCGGAGGAGGAGCGCGTGTCGACGACCGTACTCGCCCCCAACCTGCTGCGGGTCGTGGCGCGACACGGCTTCGCCGAGGAGCCGGCGGTGCCGGCCGTGCTCGAGCGACTCCGCGCGCAGGGGATCGAGATCGATCCGGCGGACACGACGTTCTTCCTCGGCCGCGAGACGCTGCTCGCGACGAGCCGTCCGGGAATGGCGATCTGGCGCGAGCGCCTCTTCGGCCTCCTCTCGCGCAACGCACGGCGCGCGACGCAGTACTTCAAGATCCCGCCGGACCGGGTCTGTGAGCTGGGGGCGGAGATCGAGCTGTAGTGCGGGAATGAGGGGATGCGGGGATGCGAGACGGCCTCGGTTGGGGTCAGAGCCCTTGGGCTCTGACCCCGTTCCGTGTCAGCCCGAGCGAGCGCCGCGAGTAATGGGATCTGCACGAGCGGCTGCTTTGCTTGGGCTGTCCGACGGCAGGGCCCCGGATTTCCCCGGATCGACCGGAAGAATCCGGATCGCTCCGTGCGAGCGGAGAGCGCTCTCCGCCACACCACGAAGATCTTGACGCCGTGGATGGCGAGGAGTTCGGCTCCAGCACGAGTCACTCGACCCTGGAAGCAGATGATCCGGCCTTTTCCGGCAAATCCGGGTTGATCCGGGACCCTGCCGTTGAGAGGGCCAAGAGAAGATCCTGCCGTTTCTGTGAAATCGCAGTCAAAGATCCGCGTTCCATCGTTGACTCGCCGAGAAGAGAGCGTCCGCGTCTGGCGAATCGAGCCACCCTCGCGATACGTTCGCCCGCACACCCGCACACCCGCATCCCCGCACATGCGACGTCTCCTCGGTTTCATCCCTCTCCTTGCGCTCGGCACCTCGGCGACGCGCCCTGTGCAACCGCCGGCGCCGCACGAGCGGCATCTGCTCTACGTCGCGAGTCCGGGGGTACGCAACAACACGGAGTACGGTGGTGTCGGCGTGCTCGTGTTCGACATCGACTCGGGTTACCGCTTCGTGCGGCGCATTCCCACCTGGCCCGTCGTCGAGGGGAAGGACGCGGAGAATGTGAAGGGGATCGCGGCGAGCGCGCGGACGGGTCGCGTCTACGTCACGTCGCGCGCGCGCATCATCGCGATCGATGCCGTGACGGGGAAGACGATCTGGGACAAGCCGTACGAGGGGGGCACCGACCGGCTCGCGATCTCACCGAACGGGCGCGAGCTGTACGTGCCGCAGTTCGAGGGGCCGGCGTGGCACGTCGTCGATGCGGAGAACGGCGACGTGCTGTCGACGATCGAGACGCGCTCCGGCTCGCACAACACGATCTACGCCCCCGACGGGAAGCACGTCTATCTCGCCGGCCTCAAGTCCGCGACGCTCTCCGTGGTGGATCCGGCGCAGCGCCGAGTCACGAGCGTCGTCGGGCCATTCGAGAACGTCATCCGCCCCTTCACCGTGAACGGCGCGGGGACGCTGGTGTTCGCGAACGTGAACGACCTGCTCGGCTTCGAGGTCGGCGACCTCCGGACCGGGAAGGTGCTGCACCGCGTCGAGGTGACGGGCTACGAGAAGGGTCCCGTGGATCGCCACGGCTGCCCGAGCCACGGCATCGCGCTCACCCCCGACGAGCGCGAGCTCTGGCTCGCCGACTGCCACAACCACGCGATCCACGTCTTCGACGCGACGTCGATGCCGCCGAAGCAGGTCGCCGACCTGCCGATGCGCGACTGCGTCGGCTGGGTGAGCTTCAGCATGGACGGCAAGACCGCCTACTCGTCGACCGGCGAGATGATCGACGTCGCGACGCGGAAGGTGATCGCCACCCTCACCGACGAGACGGGGCGCGCCGTGCAGAGCGAGAAGATGCTCGACCTGGTGATCGCCGACGGGCGCGTCGTGCGCGCGGGGAACCAGTTCGGCGTTGGCGCGCGGCGCTAGTACCGCGCGAAGGGGGTCATACCCCTCCGGGGTCTGACCCCAAGGCCTGGTCAGGCCACGCCCACCTGCAGCTCGGTCACGTTGTCGGGCGACTCGAAGCCGATCCACTTCTTGTAGATCTCGCGCGACTCCGGGGTGCGCTTCCGGCCGCTCGCGTCGATCGCGTCGAGGATCTCGTCGTACGCGATCTGGATGTCCGGCATCGGCCCGATGTACTCGGACGCCATGCACTTGAACGCCGGAAGCTCGGCGATCTCGTAGTCCTCGATCGGCTGCGCGGGGCGCTTCGCGATCGGGAAGGCGATCGTCAACCGGAACTTCGTCGTCAGCGTGCCGTCGGCACCATGATAGATGAAGTGCACCGGCGCGAGCGGCGTGACGCCGTGCGCCTGCAGGTCGGAGATCATGTCGTCCACCACGCCGCGCGAGACGGCGGAGATCTCGGGGATCGTGACGCCCTCGTGCGAGGACATGACGAAGACAGTGGGCGGGACGGTCTTGACGGTGACGGCCATGCGCGACGAGCTCGAAAGCGGGTGACGAAGGATGCGAGGCTCACGTGGCGACCCGCAGGACACGCCACGCCCCATCGCTCAGAAAGATGTACGATCGCACGCCGATTGGAATGATCCCGCGTTTCCCGGTGGCCGGCCACTGCTCGCCACGGTAGCTTCGCGGCGACGACCACCAGCGCCGCCATCGTGCGTCTTCAGACTCCTCACCCGCTCCTCATTCTCGCGTTCGCCGCGCTGCTGCCCCCCGCGGCGGCGCCGGCGTGGGCACAGAAGGGCGCCCCTTCCCCACTCGGCATCTTCCGCGGCGAGAGCGACGTCGGGCGTCCGTCGGTGCTCGGGGGTGGCGCGCTGCGCTACGATCCGCGGAGCAGGACCTACGTCGTCACCGGCGGCGGCGCCAACATGTGGGGGACGGCCGACCACTTTCACTACGTCTGGATCAGGCTCGCGGGCGACGTCGCGCTCGAGGCGAACGTGCGATTCACCGGCACGGCGCCGGCCGCCGGCGCGCCGGACCCGCACCGGAAGGCGTGCCTGGTGATCCGGCAGTCGCTCGACGCCGACTCCCCCTACGCGGACGCGGCGCTCCACGGCGACGGACTGACCTCGCTGCAATGGCGCGACGCGAAGGGCGCCGTCACGCACGAGGTGCAGTCGTCGGCCCTGTCGCCCGAGCGGCTGCGCATCGAGAGGCGCGGCGACTACGTCACGATGTCCGTCGCGACCCGCGGCGGACCCTTCATCCCCGCGGGAGGAGCGGCGAAGGTGCCGCTCGCCGGCGACTTCTACATCGGGATCGCGGTGTCGGCACACGACACGACGCGCCTCGAGACGGCGACCTTCTCGAACGTCGCACTCACTCGGCTCGCGCCCCTCGCGGCGGGCGGCGCCACAACGGTCGTGAGCACGGTGGAGACGATCAGCCTGCGCTCGAAGGACCGACGCGCGGCGGTGGTCGTGACGCAGCCCGGACCGATCGGTGAGGCATTCTGGTATCCCGACACGGCGCGCATGGTGTACTTCCGCGGCGCGCTCGACCGGCTGTTCCGCGTGAAGGTGGACTATCCGGGACAGCCGTCGAATGCCGGCCGGCTGGCGACGCCGCATCCAGTGAAATTCGTGGCTGGATGCGCGACGTGTACCGTCGCGGACACGGGCCGGCGCTGGAGCATCGCCGAGGGGCCCGCGGGCGCCGACGGCGTGCGGTCGTCGACGTTGATGGTGAGTCGAGCGGCCGGCGGTCCCTCGAACGGCGCGCTGATGCCGGTCCTCTCGTCGCTCGCGCGATGGTCGCCGGACGGCGCGGCGCTCGCCTACGCGGACGATCGCGACGGTCAGCTCTACGTGGTGCGCGCCACGTCGCGCGAGCCGATCCGCCTGACGACGCGCGGTCGCAACGCGCACCCCGAGTTCTCTCCCGATGGGCAGTGGATCTACTTCGATTCGGACCGGTCGGGGAGCCGTCAGCTCTGGCGGATGCGGCTCGACGGTGGCGCACCGGAGCAGCTCACGACGGGACAGATCGAGAGCGCGCAGCCACACGTGTCGCCCGACGGTCGCTCGGTGGCGTTCCTGTCGTTCGAGAGCGGCGCGCCGTCCGCGCGCGGCCTGCGCGAAGCACGCCTTCGGGTGCTCTCGCTGGCCTCCGGTGCGGTGGAGGAGCTCGCCCAGCTGCTCGGCGGCGAGGGCACGCTTGACGCATATCCGTGGGCCCCTAATGGCCAGTACCTCGCCTTCGTGAGCTATCGGCTCCTGCCACGCTAATCCGTGAGAAACCATCGAATGCGACGTCTCGTGCTGGCAGTGGCGTTCATCGGAGCGACGCGACTCGGCGCGCAAAGTCCTCCGAGCGAGCTCCAGCTACCGCCGCTGTTCAGCGATCACATGGTCCTGCAGCGCGACGTCACGATTCCGGTGTGGGGATGGGCGCCGCCGCGCGCGCGCGTGACCGTCAAGCTCGACGAGCGCGCCGCGTCGACGACGGCGGATTCGACGGGACGATGGCGGCTCGCGTTCGCTCCATTGTCGGCGGGAGGGCCGCACACGCTCACGGTGACTCGTGCCGACGATCGCGTCGTCGTGCGCGAGATCCTCGCCGGCGACGTGTGGCTCGCCTCCGGGCAGTCGAACATGGAGTTCCGCGTGGACCAGGGGGCGAACGCGGCGACGGAGATCGCCTCGGCGCACGATTCGAGCATCCGGCACTTCAAGATCCCGATCTCGTGGGCGGACCGTCCGGTCGATTCGCTTTCCGGCGGATCGTGGACGGTGGCGGACCCACAGCACGTCGGCGCGTTCAGCGCGGTCGCCTACTTCTTCGCCCGTGAGCTGCGCGTGTCGCAGCGCATACCGATCGGGATCGTGAACGCGACATGGGGCGGCAGCGCGATCGAGACGTGGATCAGCGCCCGCGCGCAGGGGATGAGCGCGGATGGTCCCGCGGTCGCCTTCGCCGCCGAGCAGCGACGTGTCGACTCGCTGGGCGCGGTGCTGCGCGCGCGACTCGGCAACGTCCCCGCAGGCGATCCGGGGCTGGTGGACGGAACAGCATTGTGGGCGTCCCCCATGCTCGACACGACGGGCTGGCGCCCGATCCGCGTCCCCGCGCTATGGGAGACGCAAGGCTACGAGGACGTCGACGGGATCGGCTGGTACCGCGCGACCGTCACCCTCACGGCGGATGAGGCAGCGCGTGGCGCGCGCCTGGTTCTCGGCGCCATCGATGACGACGACATCACCTGGGTGAATGGCGTCGAAGTCGGGCGGACGAACGGGTACAACGTGCCGCGCACTTACGAGGTGCCGGCATCAGCGCTTCGCGCCGGCCCGAACGTCATCGCGGTTCGCGTCGCCGATGGCGGTGGTGGCGGCGGGATCGGTGGCTCGACGATCGTGCCGCACCTCGAGATCGGCGGCGTCTCGCACCCGCTCCCGACGGAATGGCTGTTCCGAATTGGAGAGCTCACCTTCGGGATGGACGGTCAGCGGATCAACAAGGTGCCCGCCGTGACCTACAACCGGATGGTGAATCCGCTGATGCCGATGCCGATCAAGGGAGTGATCTGGTATCAGGGCGAGTCGAACGCGAACAACGGTGCCGAAGCACGCGCCTATCGCACGCAGTTCGCCACGCTCATCCGAAGCTGGCGCCGCGAGCTGAATGGCGGAAAGGGCGCGGACTTCCCCTTCCTGTGGGTGCAGCTTCCCAACTACGGGCAGCCCGACTCGGAGCCGCCGCTGGAGTCGCCGTGGGCGCTGCAGCGCGAATCGATGCAGGCGGCATTGTCGCTGCCGAACACCGGCCAGGCGATCACGATCGACATCGGCGAGGCGGGCGACATCCATCCCAAGAACAAGCAGGACGTCGGGCGGCGACTCGGCCTCGTCGGGCGTCGGGTAGCGTACCGCGAGCCGGTGGTGGCCTCGGGGCCGACCTATCGCAGCCATACGATCGATGGGAGCCGCGTGACGCTCACCTTCGATCACGTGAACGGCGGGCTCGAGACGAGCGCACCGAGTGGCGAGGTGGGCGGCTTCGCCGTCGCCGGCACGGACAGGAAGTTCGTCCGGGCCAGCGCGCGGATCGAAGGCGATCACGTCGTCGTGTCGAGCGACCGCGTACGTCAACCGATCGCGGTGCGCTACGCGTGGGCGAACGATCCGCCCGACGCCAATCTCTACAGCAAGGCGGGGCTGCCGGCCGCTCCCTTCCGTACGGACACGTGGTGAGTCGCAGGCGCGTCCTGCTCTTCCCTTCGCCGTCTCATCGCTCAGCCCCTCATTCGTTCACGAGCTCGATCTCCAGCCCGCCGATCGAGACGGTGCGCCCGTACTTGTAGTAGGTGTCCACTGCGCTGATGCGCCGCACGAGGCGCACGTCCGTCGGCCGAATCATCTTCAGTATCCCGACCTCGCCCATGAGCATTCCGGCGCGGAAGACGAGGATGTCGTCGCTCGGCGGGGCGACGAGGCTGCTCGCGCCGCGGGGATTGAAGTACTGCCGCCGCGTGCGAATCAGCGCGTCGTAGAGTGTCGTCGCTCCGGTCGCGCTCAGCTCCGTCCCGGACACTTCGTTCCCCATCTTCGGTGCGTTCGCTGCCGCCACGTGCGGAGCAGAGAGCGACGCGCACCCGATGAAGGCGAACGCGGACAGGACGATCGTGGTGACGCGCATCGGGAGTCGTTGCATGATGACACCTGAGCAGAGGACGTCGTGCAGAATCCGTGTCGCGCATCGCGCAGATGTGTTGCGCGTGGGTGTTGGACTGCACGATCGCATGAATGGTTGACGAGCGCTGTCACGATTCTGCGCTGTGCATTCACACGCGCAGGATCGTTCAACCGGATCGTGCAAGACGTGCATGCTGGTGTCGCGTGGCTCATGGGCCAATGCGTTGCGGAGTCGAGCGCACGCGCGCAGAATTGGCGTGCGAGTGACATCCGTACCATCGCCAACGCTCAGTCCCTCACCGCTCCCACATCATGCCGACGGAAGAGACCAGATCTCCCCTCACGCGCCGCGCGTTCTGCGGCACGGCCGCAGCTGCCGCCGCGCTCGCGATGTTGCCGACGCGCAGTGCGTTCGCGTCGAGCGCGTCGAATGCCAAGCTGCTCGGCTCCGCACCGCTCGCACCGAAGACGTATCCGATCGGACTCGAGCTGTACTCGGTCCGACGCGAGCTGGCGCGCGATCTTCCCGCCACACTGCGCGCGGTGTCGCAGATGGGCTATCAGGTCGTGGAGTTCTACGCGCCGTATCTCGGCTGGACGATCCCGTATGCCAAGGATGTCCGTACCCAGCTCGACGATCTGGGCCTGCGCTGCTACTCGACGCACAATTCCTCAGCCGCGCTCCTGACGCCCGACACGCGGGCCAAGGCGATCGAGCTCAATCAGGTGCTTGGCACGCGACACATCATCATGGCGTCGCCGCCGCCCAACACGTCGAGCCTGGAAGACTGGAAGCGCGTCAGCGGCCAGCTCGCTGATGCCTCGGCGCAACTCGCGCCGCACGGCCTGCTTGCCGGCTTCCACAACCACCTCATCGAGTGGAAGGCCCTCGACGGCAGCCAGCGTGTGATGGACGTGCTCGCCGCCAACACGCCGCCGGAGTTCGTGCTCCAGTTCGACGTCGGCACCTGCCTGGAGGCGGGTCAGGATCCGGTCGCCTGGATCAAGGCGCATCCCGGCCGGATCCGCAGCCTCCACCTGAAGGACTGGGCGCCGGGCACCGAGGCGGACCAGAAGGGGTATCGAGTACTATTCGGTGAGGGGGTGGGCCCGTGGAAGGAGATTCTCGCGGCGGCCGAATCGGTGGGCGGGGTCGAGTTCTACCTCATGGAACAGGAAGGGAGCCGCTACTCCGAGCTGGAGACGGCGCAGCGCTGCCTCGCGACGTGGCGCGACATGCGGGGGAAGGCGTAGCGGACGAGCCCGCCTTTTGCTCTAAATAGGCACGGCATCATTCGCGCATAGACAGTCGGATGGCGCGCCCATCCAGGTCCTGGAGCACTCATGGCCGAATCGACTCGTACTAGCGAACCCGTGCTCACCGCGCTCGCCAACGACTTCGACATCGTGGGCGAGCTCGGTGGAGCGCCGGGCACTCGATTCCTGCTCGCGACCCGAAAGCCCGTCGACGGCCAGCGCCGCGACGACTCGGGAAACCGCGTGATCATCGGGATCGTCCGCTCTCCCGAGGGGGACGAGTCGCACGCGCTCGACCACGTCGCCTCGGATACGAAGCTCCTCAGTACGCTCCGCCACCGTCGGCTCGTCCCGATCCTCGAGGGACGTTGGGTGGGCGACGACGCATTCGCCGTGGTGCGCGAGCAGGTGGACGATCCGTCCGTCGGGGACCTCCTCGAGCGCGGCGATCCGTTCACCAACGTGCGCACGGCGGCGATCCTTCGCGAAGTACACGGACTGCTCCAGTGGGCGCGCGAGCACGACGTCGTCCACCGGCGCGTCACGACCGACCGCGTGTTCCTCGAGCCGACGAGCGATCGCGTGCGCGTCTCGTTCGCGGCAGGCCCGCTGCAGCGCGTGCGTGCCACCGACGCCACGACGGAAGACGTCCAGACCGTCGTCCGGCTGGCCGTTGCGATGCTCAGCGGCGCGCCGCACTCGGAGGATGAGGAAGGGCAGACGTTCGCCGAGCGTCGTCCCGATCTGCCCGAGCGCCTGCACGAGGAGACGGAGCGCCTGCTCAAGGAGCCGGCCACCGATCACGACCTCACGCTCTATCTCGCGCTCATCGGGATGGCGGACCCGGTCGCGGAGGGAGAGACGGAGCGCGACCGCATCCGTGCCGAAGTGCTCGAGGAACAGCGCGTCGAGCGCGAGAAGATCGCGAACGAGCGCGCCGAGCTGCAGCGCCAGATCGAGGAGGAGCGTCAGAAGCTCATCGCCGAGGGCGAGGAGTTGCGCGGCGCGTTCGAGAAGGAGAAGGCGAATCTCGAGCGGGAGTTCGCTGCCGCGCAGCGAATGATCGCCGCCGAGCGCACCGAGATGCAGCGCACCATCAACGACGAGCGCGCCGAGCTTTCCAAGAAGCGTGACGCGCTGGAAAGGACGCTGAAGGAGCGCATCGCCGAGATCGACAAGGCGGCCGCGTCCGACCGCGCAACGATCGAAGCGCTGCGCGAGCGGATCCAGAAGGCGGGGGACGCGGAGCTGGAGAAGATGCGCGCCGCCGCGCTCGAGGAGCTCGAGGATTCGGAGATCAAGCTGAACACCGGCCGCTACGCGACGCCGCGGTTCGTCGAGCCCCAGCTCGAGCCATTCCCGCAGCTCGCCTTCAAGAGCAACGAGCGTAAGGGCGAGAAGAAGCTGATCGAACCGCCCAAGGTCGACGCTGAACCAGCGTTGGTCGTGGGCATGGTGGAGCGGCTCAAGACTCCGAATCGTCCGCCGGTCGCGTGGAAGCGCTGGGCGGTGCGCGGAGGGATCGCGGCCGTCATCCTGATCACCGCCGGTACGGCGATGGTGATCGAGAGTCGCTCCCCCGACTATGGGACGGCGCCGCGAACGGCGGCGCCCAGACCGAATGCGACCGCGAAGCCGCCCGCCACGGCCACGACGCCACCTACGGCGCCACCCACCGCGACACCGGCGCCCGCAGCCGGAGAAGGGACGACCTCGACGGCCAACGGCGCGATCGATTCGACCGCGAAGTTGGACTCGGCAGCCGCGAAAGCGCAGGCGGCCAGGCTGGGCGTGACGCGCGACTCCTCCAACGGAGCGCTCGACGACTCGGTGACGCGCGCCCGCCGCGCCGTGGCGCGACGCGACTCCGCGCAGCGCGCCCAGGCCCGCGATTCCGCGGCGAGCGAGCAGCGCGCCGCGGAGCGCCGAGAGGCGGCGCGGCGTGATTCGCTCCGACGGGAAGCGGAGCGGCGCGCCTCCGCAGAGCAGGCTCCGGCGACCGGGCGTACCGATACCGCGGTGGAGGCCACGCGCGAGGCAGCGCCGCAACGGCAGGTCCAGACGACGCGGCGAGACGATCAGGACCTGATGCTGCTGAGCGACTCGCTGTCGAAGATGGCGACGCCTCCGCCCGCCGTGACGCCGACAGGGCCCGTCACGCCGCCCAGATAGGGGCTCGATCGTCGCAATAAACGGGTGATGGCTTACTCGATGGTTCGGCGCAGACTACCATGCACGGGTAGTCTGCGCCGAACCCTTTCGCGACCCGCGCTCAGTGCGCCCGCGACCTCAAACCGTTGCCGCCGTGACCAGCTTCGCTCGCAACGCCCTCGGTCCCATTCGAAGCGTGGTCGACGCGGCCGGCACGTTCTGGCAGGTGTGCGAAGTGGACTACTCGATCGACCGCCGCGCGGGGCGCTCGCTGGTCTTCGAGAGTGACGGCTCGGTGAGACGCGTCCGCAACTACCCGGAGAAGTGGCACGAGCTCCCCGACGAGGAGCTCGCGCGATTGGTCGAGTCGACCTGATTCGCCGCTCGTGCTACCGATCTAGCGGCAGCGCGAGACGGCGGAGATCAGCCGCAGCGTGTCCACGCCTCCCATCTCGCCCGACATCCCGATCCACTCCTCGCGCGACATGGCGTACGACGTCGAATCACGGTAGCGCGAGATCGCGAGGAGGATCGCGGCGCGCTTGTCCCCCTCCTTCACGCTGGGAGAGGCGAGCACGTCGGAGACGACGTCGTGGAGCGAGTGCAGGTTGTCGAAGATCGCCGCGAACTCCGGATAGTGCTTGGTGAACGTCGGCGCGATGGCCGGAGACATCGGCATCTCCGCCGGCGCGTACTTTCCGTCCTCGTACGTCATGCGCCGGAACAGCTCGACGTCGCGTGCGACCTGTTCCTTGCGCGTCGTCGGGTCGGGCGCGTCGAGCAGCGCGTCGTAGAGCACCATCTGCAGCCAGTGGTACGACCAGATCAAGCCGTTGAACTTCGGGGCCGCGCGGCGGAAGGTGAGCGAATAGGGCTGCCCTTCCATCAGCTCCATCGTCTTCGGCTGGGCACTGAGCGCGAGGTCGGGGCGCGAGCGATAGTAGCGGAGCGCCGCGCGCATGCGGCGTTCGCGCTCCTCCGTCGCCAGCGGATAGGCGGCGATGATGTCGTAGACCTGCCGGTGGAGCATGTGCGCCCACTCGAAGGTCGCCACCGCTTCGGGATAGTTGCTGGTGTAGGTCGGGCCGACCGCACGCTCCTCGAGAGGAACGGACGGGGGATCCCGCAGGATATCGCAGGTGATCCGCTGATAGACCGGACCCTCGAGCCGCTTCGGAGCGTCGTCCGGATGACGGATCAGCATCTCCGAGAGAATCGCGTGTCCGTAGTCGAAGCCGTTGAACAGGTGATCGGCTTCCGGATATCGCGCGCGGAACTTCCAGTTGTCCGACGCCCGGAGATAAGTCTGCTCGTAGGTCCGCGCGCCGATGCAGCCGCCGATAAGGACGAGACCCGACAACGCGAAGCGGCGCAGCTGCCAACGATCGCGGCTCATCGGGCACCTCGCAGCTGGAGCGGCAGGTTGAACGACATACCGAGCGTGACTGAGCTCGACCGCACCTGACCGGCGAAGCTCCTGCTCACCCCGATGTCGGCGACGAGCTGCGGCGTCAGTTGATGCCGGAATCCCAGCTCGCCGATCACGTCGGCTTCCGTGTAGAGGTCCATATAGCGCTCGTAGACGACGTCCGCGATGAGCAGTGTCGAGGAGAGCGGAAAGGCATGGTCGATTCCGAATGCGGCCGTGTAGCGCTGTCCGGAGAGCGCGGCGAGGGCCGTCGTATCCGCCATCGATCGGGTGCGTGATGCCTCGCCGAGGAGGATCGGGGCACCGGCGATACAGGCGAAGCTCGCCTGGTTGGACGGCGCGCGGGCGCAGCCCACGACGGGCGGAATCGGCGGTGGCGGATTGGAGCAACCGGGCCATGGAATGCCGCCCGACGGAACCGGCGGGCAGGAGGTCGACGTCGCGCGCGGCGATGCCGGCCGAATGGCCCACGTGCCGATCCCGCCGTTCATGCTGACTCGCCAGTGCGAGAAGGTCTTCGTGAGGAGCAGCTTCGCGCTGTACGTACCCACGTGCGCGGAGAGACCGCCAACGGGAGCGACCCACTCGCCAGTCACGGCAAGGGCGGGCATCGCGGCGGTCTCGAGCGTGAGCGCGTGGGTGGCGCCGACCGCGAGCCCGCCCATGCCGATGGTCCGCGGCTCGTCCGCGGAGGGCGGATCGACGAGCACCATCGGAAGGCGAAGCTCGACTTCCGTGAAGGCGGCAATGCCGTAAGAAATCTTCGAGTCGGCGCGCCAGACCCTCGGCCCGTTCTCGACCTGATCGAGCCGCAGCGCGGGCATCTGGAGCTCCAGCTCCTGACGCTCCGTGGGCGTCGCGTCCTCGAGTCGGGTCGGACGGCCGGCGTCGAGGTTGTAGTACTCCTGCGCCGCGGCGGTGCGCGGGAGCGCGCCGAGCCCCGCCGTCAACAACATGGCGGCGAGCTGCGCCTGAAGTCGCCATCCGATCTGGCGGCGCGAGCGTGCACCACAGGGCGACACCGTACCGTCCTGCACGCGCATCATTGCTGTCGAGCTGAAGGGTGGGGGGTCCTGCCCTACTCGTGGCGAGCGCAGCGTGAACCGAGAGACTCGAGGCCATACACCAGCGTTCGCCGATCTCACATCGACGCGCGACACATTGTGCCGGTAACGCCGCGCGGATCGTCGAGGGATTGCCCGCCCGTCGTACAGCCGAGGAGATTGTGTCCAGGTGTTTCTCGCAATTGCGAGCATGAGCAACCTGGGCAGCGCCAGAGGAGTCGATGCGCGTGAAGTCCGGACTGCGACGTCTCTCCAACTTCGGAGTCATGGCGCTCGTCGCCATGTTGCTGCTGCCGCCCGCGCTGCGCGCGCAGGTGGCTGGCACCGTGCGCGACAGCGCGAGCCAGCTACCGCTGCCGAACACCGCCGTCATGGTGCTCGAGCCCTCCGGCAAGCCGGTGTCGCGCAGCGTGACCGATCAGCAGGGGCGCTTCAAGCTCGCCACGACCGCCACGACGGTAACCAAAGGCCGTGTGGCGCCGAAGACGGTGTATCCGCTGCGGCTGCGCGTGCTCCGCATGGGATTCCGGCCGCGGGAGATTCCACTCACCGCAGCGTCGGCTGGCACCTACTGGGACATTGGACTCGTCTCGTTCCCCATCCAGCTCGAGGAAGTCCAGATCGTCGCGGTCACCTGCCCGCAGCGCCCCGACCGCAAGCAGGCGCTCGGACTGCTGCGTCAGGTTCGCATGTCGCTCCTCGCGAACGTCGTGGCGCGCTCGCAGAGCAGCGCGACGATGCAGCGACTCCTCTACGAGCGGCGGTACGAGGGCGCGAGCGGACGCGTCGCCAGCCAGTCCGTGCGGCGACGCATCACGAGCTCGACGACCGAAGCGTTCAGTGCCGCGCGCAGCGCCGCGGCGTTCGGCCATCAGGGATTCAACGAAGACAGCGAAGGTGCGCACACGTACGTCGGCCCGGATGCGGAGACGTTGATCGACGACGCGTTCGCCGAGCGGTACTGCTTCAAGGTCGCGCCGCCGGACCGTACGCGTCCGCTACAAGTCGGACTCGGCTTCGAGCCCGTCGATCGGGAGGACGGGCGCATCGACATCGTCGGTACGGTGTGGGTAGACAC
>DASVNI010000372.1:0-3204 GCA_036383935.1 Gemmatimonadaceae bacterium
GGGGCGGGCGCGCGCCACGCCGTCGCCCAATGCCAGTCCCGGTGGAAGTAGCCCGCTGCCCCGCCGATGGCGACCCCGGTGCCGACGATCGCGGGCGAGAGGATGATGAAGCCAAGGGCGGGGCAGTCCCCGCCATCCCAATTGCAGGGCGAGAGCGTCGCGCCAAGGTAGACCACCAACGCACCCACCAGCGCGCCGGCGGCACCCCCGACGAGGATCCGCCGCGCCGAGGGCGAGGCGATCACCATCGTGTCGACGCGCTCCGCTTCGCTCCACGGAACCAAGAGCAGCTCATCGGACCCGGTGCTGCGGCGTCGCAACGTCATGTTGTCAGGAGTGGTGCGCTCGAATCGCCACTCTCCCAGCTCGCCACCACGCGTCCGCACCCAGACGCGAGTGCCCAGGGCGATGCGCGCACTGTCCGCGAGCTGCGCGCGTGACTCGCGCGAGGCGCCGAGCGCCAACGCGAAGACGACGACCGAGTGCGTCGCCATGCGCAAGAGGAAAGTCATCGTCGTCGCTCCAGTCGAGCCGGAGCCTCAACGGCTTCCGGCGGCTATAATCCCTGATGCTCGTCGACGTCGCCCTCCCGATCCCGCTCTTCCGGACGTTCAGCTACCGCGTCCCTGAAGGGCTCACGGGAAGCGTGGAGCCGGGCGCGCGCGTCGTCGTGCCCTTCCGCAACAAACGCGAGATCGGGATCGTTTTCGGCTCAGCGGAGCCGCGCGAGGGGGTGAAGTACAAGGACATCCTCGCCGCGCCGGACGACGCACCGTCGGTCGATCCGCCGATGCTCGCGCTCTGCAAGTGGATCGCCGAGTACTACGTCGTCCCGCTCGGCGTCGCGCTGCGCTGTGCACTGCCGGTCGCGCTCACCGGCGCGGCGGCGCCGGTGCCGTCGCGCAAGACGCAGCGCGTGCTCCAGATCGGGCACGAGCTCCCCTCACTCCTGCGACGCGACCGCATCTTCGCGCGCGCGCCGCAACAGCGCGCGTTGTACGAGCTGCTCGAGGCGCTCGGCGGGCGCGCGACGGTCGAGCACCTGCACGAGCAGCTCGCTTTCACACCCTCGGTGCTGAAGGGACTCGTCGCGCGCGGATTGGCCGACGTCGTCGAGGAGACGGTGTCGCGTGACCCGTTCCTCTCGCGCGAGCGACGCACGCCGGAGTCGCACGAGCCGACGGCGCCGCAGCAGCACGCGATCGCGCAGCTCGCGAGCGCGCCACCCGGACACGTCGCGCTGTTGCACGGCGTCACGGGGAGCGGCAAGACGCTCGTCTACCTCGAGCTGCTGCGGCGCGTCGTGCTCGAGGAAGGGAAGTCGGCGATCGTGCTCGTGCCGGAGATCGCGCTCACGCCGCAGACGGTCGATCGGTTCCGCGCCGTGTTCGGCGACCAGATCGCCGTGCTGCACAGCGCGCTCTCCGACGGCGAGCGGTACGACGCGTGGCTCGCGCTGCGGCGCGGGGAGAAGCGCATCGCGGTCGGCGCGCGGTCGGCGATCTTCGCGCCGGTGCGCGACCTCGGCGCGATCGTCGTCGACGAGGAGCACGAGTCGAGCTACAAGCAGGGGGAGACGCCGCGCTACCACGCGCGCGAGGTGGCGATCGTGCGCGCGCGCGCCGAGGGCGCGGTCGTCGTCCTCGGCAGCGCGACGCCGAGCCTGGAGAGCTGGTCGAACGCGAAGAATGGGAAGTACGAGCTGCTCACGCTTCCCGAGCGCGCCGGCGTCGCGAAGCTCCCGAAGGTCGGCGTGGTGGATCTCCGCGCTGACCGGAAGAAGACACCGCCGAGCGACGTGCCGGACGCCGACGCGGCGTTCGCGATGGCGGTGAGCGCGCCACTTGCTCAGGCGCTACGTGAACGTCTCGACCGCCACGAGCAGAGCATCCTGCTGCTCAACCGGCGAGGCTACGCGGCGTTCGTGCAGTGCGGCACGTGCGGCGACGTCGCCACCTGCCCGAACTGCAGCATCAGCCTGACGTACCATCGCACACCGGAGCGGCTGGTCTGCCACTACTGCCAGCACGCCGAGGCACTGCACGTGGCGTGTCCACGCTGCGGTGCGGCGCGACTGCGGCAGCGCGGACTCGGCACGCAGCAGGTGGAGCGCATGCTCCACGAGCGCTTCCCGACGGCGCGCATCGCGCGGATGGACGTGGACACGACGAGCGGGAAGTGGGCGCACACGGAGATCCTCGATCGTGTCGGCGCGGGGGAGGTGGACATCCTGCTCGGCACCCAGATGATCGCGAAGGGGCTCGACTTTCCGAACGTGACGCTCGTCGGCGTGATCGACGCCGACGTCGGGATCAACCTGCCCGACTTCCGGGCGAGCGAGCGGTGCTTCCAGCTCCTGAGCCAGGTGGCCGGTCGCGCGGGACGCGGACCGAAGGGGGGCGAGGTGCTGATCCAGACGCGCAGCCCGTCGCATCACGCCGTGCGGTGCGCGGTGACGCACGACTACCACGCGTTCGTCGAGGAGGAGCTGAAGGGACGCGCGAGCCCGCCGTACCCGCCGACGCTGCGCCTGGCGAACGTGGTACTGAGCGGCACCCAGGAGGAGGCCACGGCGCGGCTGGCGACGCGAGCAGCCGCGTGGTTGCACCGGCTGATCGCCAAGGGAGGGATCGCCGGCGTGACGGTGATCGGGCCGGCGCCGTGCCCCGTGGAGCGGGTCAAGAACCGCTGGCGGTGGCACGTGCTGATCAAGGCGGAGCGACCGGCGGAGCTGGGGCGGGTGGCGCGGTACCTCGTGGAGAAGTTCGAGATTCCTTCGCGGGATGGGCTCCGGATGACCCTGGACCGCGATCCCGTGCAGCTTCTTTAACTGCCACTCACAGTAGGTAGTACCAAGCACTTGGTACGGGGACTGGCATACGACCTCCCGGAAGTCCGGTAACGCTCTCTATCTGAAAAACTCACGGCCGTACTTCGTACCAAGTACTGGTACCGAGTACGGCCGTTCGCATTTGGGGTCAGACCCCGACGCGCCAAGGGGTCAGACACCTTCGGTATCTGACCCCGGGCTCTGACCCCGGGCTCTGACCCCGGGCTCTGACCCCGGGCTCTGGCCCCAGGATCTCGCCCCACATTCCGGGAGCCAGTATGCCAGTCTCGGTACCAAGTACCGAGTACTACCTACTGGGAGCGGCCGTTGCCCGTTGCCCGTTGCCCAACCGCTCCCGCCCCCGCGAGCGTAGA
>DASVNI010000373.1:0-33839 GCA_036383935.1 Gemmatimonadaceae bacterium
CCCGCGAGGATCAGCGCCGAGTTGTTCGGCACGTAGTACCGGTGCTGGATCTCGCGCATCTTCTCGGGCGTCGTCGTCAGGATGACCTGACGGTTCCCGATGGCGTTCTTGTGCGAGTAGTACTCCGGCGTCCACAGCAACGTGTCCACCGCACGGTTGAGCTGGAAGAAGGGGTCCGCCTCATTGCGATCGAACTCGCCCGTGACGACCGGCCGCTCGCGCACCAGCTCTTCCTGGAGAAACAGCGGGTAGCGCACGGCATCTTCCATGAACTGCATGCCGGCGTGCAGGCTGTCCACACCCAGGGTGAGGAAATAGTTGACGCGCTCGTCGGACGTGGTGCCGTTCCATTGAGCGCCGAGCTGGCGCGTACGCTGGAGATACCTCTCTTGCGACGGGATCGTCTTGTTCGCCTTGAAGAACATGTGCTCGTACAGATGCGCGAGCCCCTCGAACTCCGGGGTCTGCGTGTACGCACCGTTCTTCACGTCCAGCTCGACCGTCACGAGCGGGACGGCGTGATTCTCCACGACGATGACGTGGAGTCCGTTGGCGAGCGTGGTGTCGCGCACGGGGAGCGTCTGCGCGCTCGCCAACGGTGGACGGACGAGCGCGAGCAGGACGAAGAATCGTGCGAGCTTCATCGATGCGGTCCGGAGGCGGTGACGTACGTAGGTGCCGAGAGCAACGCTACTCGTGGGACAGTCGCATCCAGTGATTCGTTGCGCAACGCGAAGGGGCTAGGACTTTCTTGCTCCGGCCTCGGCGAAGGCGCTAGTACTTCATCCCTCCGGCCTCGGCGAACGCCTTCATCGCTTCCTCCTGCTCGGGCGTCAGCTTCTCGGGAACCGACACCTCCACCTGCACGATGAGGTCGCCTTTCGTGCCTTCCTTCTCGATCCCCTGCCCTCGCACGCGGAAGCGCTTTCCGGATGCGGTGCCCGGCGGGATCTTGATCGCGACCTTCGTCCCGTCGAGCGTCTTCACGCTCACGCGTGAGCCAAGCGTCGCCTGCGCGATGTTGATCGGCACCGGCGCGATCAGGTCGACCCCCTCGCGCTTGTAGAAGCGATCCGGCGTCACCGTGAAGGTGATCAGCAGATCGCCTGACGGCCCGTTCTTCGAGCCGCGACCGCCCTGCCCCTTCAACCGGATCTTCGTGCCCGTATCAACTCCAGGGGGGACGGTGATCATGACCTTCTTCCGCGTGCGCACCTCGCCGGCGCCCGCGCACGTCGGGCAGCGCTCCGTCGGTACCTGACCGCGGCCGAGGCATACGGGGCATGGCCGGTTCACGGCGAAGCCACCCTGGCCAAAGCTGATCGTGCCGCGGCCCTTGCACTCCTCGCACGTCACCATCTTCGCACCGGGCGCCGCACCGCTGCCGTGGCAGGTCGGGCACTCCTCGTTGAGATCCAGCTCCACCGGCACCTTCCCGCCGAGGGCCGCCGTGCGGAATGGGATCTCGAGGGTGGACTCGACGTCCTGCCCCCGCTGCGGACCGCGAGCCCGTGCGCCGCCCGTGGCGCCGCGCGTGCCCCCAGCGGCGCCCCCGCCGAACATCGAGCTGAAGATGTCCCCCAGTCCCCCCAGCCCGCCGATGTCGAAGTCCTCGAAGCGGACGTTGCCCTGCGGGGGAACTCCGGCACCACCCGGCCGCGTCCCTGCTCCGCGCGGGCCGCCGCCATAGCCGCCGAACGCACCGAGTTGCCGCATCTGGTCGTACTGCTTGCGCTTCTCGGCGTCCCCGAGCGTCTGATACGCCTCCGAGATCGCCTTGAAGGTGTCGGCGGCCTTGGGGTCGTTCGGATTCTTGTCGGGATGGTGCTTCGCCGCGAGCTTGCGGTACTGCTTCTTGATCTCGTCCTGGGTCGCCGAGGCGGGGACGCCAAGCACGGCGTAGTAGTCTTGCTGGGCCATGTCTGACCTTACGGGGTCAGCCGTTCCACTGCTTCACCACGACCCGCGCCGGCCGGAGCAGTTGCCCGTTGAACAGGTAACCGACCTGAAAGACGCGGGCGACGATGTGGTCCTCGTCCTTCGAGGCCGCGGGCTCGGTCATCACGGCCTCGTGGACTGCCGGATCGAATGGGTGGCCGACCGGGTTGAGGATCTCCAGCCCGTGGCCGGCCAGGGTCTTGTGGAGCTTCTTCTCGACCATGTCGACCCCCTCCACGACCGTCCTCGCGTCGGTGGAGTCGGGATCGACGTGCGCGAACCGGCCGAGGTCGTCGAGGGCGTCGATCATTCCCTTGAGCATGTCGCCCTGGCCGCGCAGATGCGCCTCCTGGCGCTCGCGCGCGGTGCGCTTGCGGAAGTTGTCGTACTCCGCGGCGAGGCGGAGGTACTTGTCCCGCTGCTCGGCGAGTGCGCGCTGTGTCTCGTCGGTGCCGGTCGCCTCGGCGCCCTCGAGCGCGCCGGCGTCATCCAACACGGCCCCGTCGGCGGGTGCCGCACCCTCGGTCGGGAACTGGTCGTCGTCAGACATTGTGCTGTGTCAGTGGTAGAGCGGAAATGTCGCCGGTGGTAGGCGTGGCATGCAACGGGCCGCGAACGCGGGAATGCGCGTTTGTGGGTGTGGTGCGCTGAGCGCTACGCAGGATCCGCTACGTGGTTTCGCGTCATCGCTTGACGTCGGTACCTGTCGGATCGATCTCCGACGTCCCGAACACCAACCTCCGCCGCAGCATCTCCAACACGGCCTGCGCGGCGCGCTGTCGCACTTCCGCGCGATCGCCGATCAGGCGCGTCCGGCGCGATTCCACCGTGCCGTCCACGTCCGTCGCGATCCACACCGTACCGACCGGCTTCTCCTCCGTCCCCCCGCCCGGGCCGGCGATCCCGGTGATCGCCATACCGACTCGCGCCCCCGTCGCGGCGCGCACGCCCGTCGCCATCGCGCGAACGACCGGATCGCTCACCGCCCCGTGCTCGCGCAGATCCTCCTTCGACACGCCGAGCAGCTCCGACTTCACATCGTTGGCGTACGAGATCACGCCGCCCAGCACCACGTCGCTGGAGCCGGGGACCGCCGTGAGGCGCGCGCCGAGCAGCCCGCCCGTGCAGCTCTCGGCGACGGCGATGTTGAGCCTGCGCTCGCGACAGAGCTCCAGCACGACCGCCGCGAGGTCGGCGCCGTCCTCACCATAGACGGCGTCTGCGACCACCGACCGGAGTCGCTCGGCAGACGCGGCGAGCCGCTCATCCGCCTCCTCGGGCGCCACACCGCGCACGGTGAGGCGGAGATCCGTGCCTTCGGCGTTCGGCAGATACGCGAGCCACGCGTCGCCCACGCCGCCGGGAATCGTCGCGATGCGATCGGCGAGGAACGACTCGCCGACGCCCGTCGTGCGAAGGGTGCGGGAGCGTACCACACGCTCCTCGCCGCGCATGCGCTCGCGGATGAGTGGGACGATCGTGTCCGCGAGCATGCCGCGCATCTCGCGCGGTACGCCGGGCAGCATCGTCACCCAGCGGCCACGTTCGTCCTCGAGCCAGATTCCCGGCGCCGAACCGTGATTGTTCTTCAGCTTGCGAGCCCCTTCAGGGAGCATCGCCTGCTGTCGATTCGCTGCCGGCATCGGGCGCTGGAACAGGCGTGTGAAGCGCTCTTCCATCCAGGCGAGATGCTCCTCGTCGAGCACCATCTCGCGGCCGAACAGCGCCGCGATCGACGGCTTGGTGAGGTCGTCGCTCGTTGGACCGAGGCCGCCCGTGGTGATCACCGCGCCGGTGCGATCGAGCGCATCACGCACCGCGGTCGCGATCTCCGTGGCGGTGTCGCCCACGGTCGTCCGGCGCGCGATCTCGACGCCTTCGGCCGCGAGCACGCGCGCGAGGTGCGCCGCGTTGGTGTCGATCGTGTAGCCGAGGAGAAGCTCGTCGCCGATCGTGACGACTTCGATGTGCATGGCCGATGGAGTGAGCGGGCGGATCGCCGCCGCGTCAGCTCCGACCGCGGACGGGGGCTCCGGTGAAGAGGCGCCCGTAGCGCTGGAGGTACAGCGCGAGCGAGTACAGCGTGAGGGCGACGGCGCCGATCATCGCAAGAACGCCGACGAGCCCGTTGAAGTTCGCGAACGCGCTCCACGGCGAGAGCGCATCCCAGTGCTGGCGCACGGCGAGCGTCGCAGCAAAGAACCAGAAGTACGCCGCGCCGACCCAGATCCACTGGAACGTGGTCTTCCACTTCGCCGGCCCGATCGCCGCGATCACCACGCCCCGCCGCGCGGCGATCTGCCGGAAGAGCGTCATGAACAGCTCGCGTCCCAGCACGATGGCGAGCACCCACCACGTGAGCGGAATCTCGCCGAGCGGCGTGTGGAACGGGAACACGTTGGCGAGCACGCGCGACGCGAGCGACTCCTCGGCGTGCACCGACGGGCGCATGAGGACGAACATCGGAATGAACGTCCCCAGCAGGAGCAGCTTGTCAGCGAGTGGATCGAGGAGCCGTCCGAGGTCGGTCTCCTGCTGGCGCGACCGCGCGAGGTGACCGTCGACGTAATCCGTGACCGCAGCGACGACGAAGAGTACGAACGCAGTGAGCCGGAGCGCCGACGACGGGGCAAGTGGAAGCCACGCGATGAGCGGCGTGATGGCGATGCGACCGGCAGTGAAGGCGTTCGGGAGGTTCACGTCGTAAGGTAACGAATCACGCGAGCGACTTGAGGACCAGCTTGCTGACCGCGCGGAGCGTCTCGAAGACGCCGTCGCCCGTGACGGCGACAGCTTCAAAATACGTCGCGCGCTCGATCCATTCCCCGCTCGGGAGCTGTTCCACCAGGTTCTCGCCGGCGTGGTAGGCGTCCGGAGTGACGCGCTGCCTGCCCGGCTCGGTGATCTCCCACCCGGGGTTCAATGCAGCCTGCAGTTCGCGGACCGGGGCAGCGTTTGGAAGGTCACGCTTATTGTACTGGATCACGAACGGCATCTTCGTCAGGTCGTATCCGTACTCGGCCATGTTGTCGTACAGGTTCTGCATGGCCTCCTGATTCGCCTCCATCCGCTCGGTCTGCGAGTCGGCCACGAAGACGATGCCGTCCACGCCCTTGAGGATGAGCTTGCGGCTGGCGTTGTAGTACACCTGCCCCGGGACGGTGTAGAGGTGGAACCGCGTCTTGAAGCCGCGGATCGTACCGAGGTCGACCGGGAGAAAGTCGAAGAACAGGGTCCGCTCGGTCTCGGTGGCGAGCGAGATGAGCTTGCCTCGAGTGTCCGGCTGCACCTTGCCGTAGATGTGCTCCAGATTCGTCGTCTTGCCGCCGAGTCCGGAGCCGTAGTACACGATCTTACAGTTGATCTCGCGCGAGGCGTAGTTGATCATCGACATGGCTGTCTCTCCTTACTGGAACAGCTTGTCGATCTCGTCGTCCGCACCGGCCAACAGGCCGGGGGCGCCTCCCTGTGCTCCTGCGGGGCGTGCGAAGACCTGCTCGAACAAACGCGTGAGCTCGTTCACCGTCTCTTTCATCTTGAGTCGCACCAGGCCGAGAGTCGTTCTGTTGTCGAAGAGCACGACCAGGATGACGCGCCGCGCGACATCGGCCAGGTACATCGATTCCTTCTCGCCCTGGTGGAAGAGCGAGTTGAAGTCGCTCTCGCCGATCAGCTTCGCCAACTGATCGTTCGCGCTGAAATCGGCGGCGGTCAGCGTGGCGAAGGCAGTCGGGTCGAACTTCGGCTGCTCGCCGACAGTCGCCACGAGCTGCCCGCTGCGATCCACGAGGAGCGCGCACCGAGCGTTGCTCTCGTGGAGGAAGCGCTGCAGCGATTGTGTGATGGCGCCAAAGTCGTCTTCGGTGAACGACCAGCTCGCGGCACCGACGGGCATGAGAATCAGGACCTAATCGAGGTAAGCGTGCATGCGGCGCAGCAGGAGCTGACCGCGGCGGCGAAGGACGGGACGCGTCTCCCAGTTCACGTAGTCGGTCAGGAGCCGCGCCGTCTCCGCGCTCGGCCGGCCGGCCAGGAAGCCGAGCGCGGCGTAGCGACGCACGGGAGACCGGCTGAACAGCTCCCGCCGACTGCGCTGCACCTGTCTAGACCAGACGACGAGCCCTACCGCTAGGCCACCAACGAACCCCGCCGCCGCCATCCGTGCGTGCCTCCCCGAGCTCACATGGCCCTCCGCGCCGACAGGGCCTGGGCGATGGTCACGCCGTCGGCGTATTCCAGGTCACCCCCCACCGGCAGGCCGCGGGCGATCCGCGTGACCGCCAGGCGAGGCGTCGCGAGCTGCCGCTGCACGTAGAGCGCGGTCGCCTCCCCTTCCAGGCTGGGGTTCGTGGCCAGGATCACCTCGCGGACCTCCGCCTGCTCCACCCTGTCCACCAGCTGCCGGATCGTGAGGTCGTCCGGCGTGATCCCGTCGAGTGGGGAGAGCCGCCCCCCCAGGACGTGGTACTGCCCCCGGAACTCACCGGCGCGCTCGATCGCCCCGATGTCCGCCGCGTCTTCCACGACGCAGATGAGCGACGGGTCGCGTCGCGGATCACGACAGATCACACAGAGCTCCTCTTCGGTGAGGTTGAAGCAGCGCGAGCAGGGGCGGACCTTCTCCGAGAGCGTCTGGAGCGCCGCGGCAAGGCGGCGGCTCTGCTCGGGCGGCTGCTTCAGCAGGTGATAGGTCAGCCGCAGCGCCGTCTTCCGCCCGATTCCCGGGAGCCTCGCCAGCTCGCTCGTCAGGTCGTCGATCGCCGACACGTCCGGCGTCCGCCTAGAAGGGAAGCTTGAACGGAAGCCCGCCGGTGAGCTTGCCCATCTCTGCCTGCGCACTCTCCTGCGCCTTCTTCTGCGCTTCGGTCACGGCGACGAGCAGGAGGTCCTCGAGCATCTCGACGTCGGATGCATTCACGACGCTCGGGTCGATCTTGATCGACTTGACGGCGCCCTGGCCGTTCGCCTCGACGGTGACCATGCCGCCACCCGAGGAGGCCTTCACGGTCTGCTGTTGCAGCTCCTCCTGGAGCTTCTGGAATTTGCCCTGCATCTCCTGCGCTTGCTGCAGGATCTTCATGAAATCAGCCATCGGTGCACAACGGAAGAAGAGAGGGAAAGCTATCCGGCGTCACGCGCCAGGGGCAAGCGAACGGCGCGCGGCACGTCAGTCGGCGAGATCCAGATCGAGCGCGTCGATCGCCGCGTCGAGCACGGGATCCTGCTTGCGGAGCGAGGCGATGCGCTCCGCGCGCACCATCGCATCGGTGAGCCGCGCAGGAGGCGCCGACGGGCTGGCGGGTGAGCGCACGAGGATTCGCTGCACACCGGGGAACCAGTTGCGCAACGTGTTCGCGACGTCGGTCTTCGTGGACTCGATTGCCTGCTCGTAGATCGGATTCGCCTCGTCGAGCGCGATCGTCACGTCGCCGCGTGCATTGACCGTCGCGGGCGATGCGTGGCCGAGCGCGGTCGCGGCCACGCTCTTTCCCGCCGCACGCAGGCCGGCGATCAGATCGTCCCACCGCTCGACGAGTTGATTGAGGTCGGGAGGCGCCGCCATCGCTTCGTTCGCGGCTGGAGCAGTCGGCGCGACGCGCGGCGGGGGCGAAGGCGCGCGCGGCGGCGCGGGCGGAGCCACGGTGGCCGTGATCGGCGCGGGCTGTTCAACGACGGCCTGGGCCGATGCCCGGGATGACGCGCCCGGCGCACGGTCCGCATCGCGGATCACGGCGCGCCAATCGGACGCCGCCGAGTCGGCAACCGAGTCCGCCCTGCGCGACGAAGGAGCCGATGGAGACGAAGCGCGGCCCGCGCTCGACGGCTCGACGCCGCTGCCGCCGCGATCGCTGCCACCGCCACCGCCGCCCAACCCGCGCAGCATCTCCTCGAGACTCACCGTGCGGTCGAGCAGGGCGAATCGAACGAGCATCGCTTCGAGCAGCAGCTGCTGCTGCGCACTCTTGCGGAAGCGGGGCTCCAGCTCCGTCGCGACGGACAGCATGCGCAGCAGATCGCCCGGCGCGAACGCGTTGCGACGCGACTCGAGCGACTCGCGTGCCCGTTCGCTCACCTCGGGCGGCGTGCCGCCGAGTGTGACGGCGAGCTGCGCGCGCACCATGTCGCCGAAGCCGGTGAGGAACTGACCGAAGTCGATCCCGGCGTCGGCGAGTCGCGCGACGAATCCGAATACGTCGCCCGCGCGCCGCTCGGCGATCAGGTCCAGCAACGCGATGAACTCGTCTTCGGCCACGAGACCGAGCGCTTCGCGCACGCGCTGCGGCTCGACCGCGCCGTCGCCCATGGCGAGCACCTGGTCGGTGAGCGAGAGCGCGTCGCGCATCGATCCATCGGCCGCGCGCGCAATCATCGCGAGCGCCTCGGCGTCGGAGGTAACGCCCTCTTCACGCAGGACGCGGTCGAGCCGCGCACGGATCTCGGCGGGACTGATGCGCTTGAAGTCGAAACGCTGCAGCCGGCTCAGCACCGGTGCCGCGGCCTGCGCGATCTTCTGCGGTTCCGTCGTCGCGAAGACGAACACCACGCGCGGTGGCGGCTCCTCGAGGATCTTGAGCAGCGCATTCCACGCCTCGCGCGTGAGCATGTGCGCTTCGTCCACGATGTAGACCTTGTACCGATCGTCGCCGGACGGGGCGTACATCGCCCGCTCGCGCAGCTCGCGCGCGTCGTCGACACCCCGGTTCGAGGCGGCGTCGATCTCGACGACGTCGAGGGAGGAGGCGCCGCTCCAGATGCGCTGACAGCTCGCGCACTCCCCACACGGTTCGCCGTCGAGCGCGGGGTCGCCGCGACGCTCGCAGTTCAGCGCCATGGCCAGCACGCGCGCCAGCGTCGTCTTCCCCACGCCACGCGGCCCGCACAACAGGTACCCGTGCGCCACGCGTCCCCGCGCGATCGCTCCCTTCAGCGTCGACGCGACGTGCGACTGCACCGCGACGTCGGCGAAGGTCCTGGGGCGGTACTTCCGGGCGAGCGCGAGGGACATAGGGGAGAAGATAGTGAGTTGGTGAGTGGGTGAGTTAGTGAGTGGGTAACAGCATCGGGATGCATTTGCGTCCCGAGGCAGGTTCCCACTCACCAACTCACTGACTCACCAACCCACAAGCCAAAGCGCGGGGCGCACACCAGGTGTGCGCTCCCGCGCCGAGTGTCCCAGGCCTGACGAAGCGACGGCAGACACCTCATGCCGCTGCTACCTTCGGGGTCCTGACGGAGTTAGAAGGCTGACGCCCTCCGGGACCTGGGACCCCTGAAAGATAACCCCGTGGGAGCGAGGGGTGAAGCGCCGCCGTCAGCCCGCCGCGCGCTCGAGGAGCGCTCGGAGCACGCGGCCCGCGCGCTCGACGGCCTCGGCATCGACGTCCAGATGGGTCACGGCGCGAACGCGTGTCGCGCTCCAGGGCGTGATGCGCACGCCCTCGTCCGCCGCCGCGGCAACCACCGCCGAGCTGGTCACGCCGTCCGGGAGATCGACCATGACGATGTTCGTGTCCGGCGCCACGACGCGCGCTCCCCCTGCCCCGTCGACGTGCTCGGCGAGCGCGCGCGCGTGAGCGTGATCGTCGGCGAGACGAGCGAGATGCGCGTCGAGCGCGTACAGCGCCGCCGCGGCGAGAATCCCGCTCTGACGCATCCCACCCCCGAGGCGCTTGCGAACCATGTGCGCCCGCTTGATCACCGGCGCGTCGCCGACGAGGATCGCGCCCACGGGACAGCCGAGCCCCTTCGAGAAGCTGAGCATCACGGTGTGCGCCGTGCCACCGAGCTCGTGAAGCGGAGTGCCCGTCGCGATGTGCGCGTTCCACAGGCGTGCCCCATCCATGTGCACGGGAAGGCGAATCGCTTCGGCGACGGCGCGAATCGCCTCCAGCTGGGTCAGCGTGGAGACCTTGCCCCCCGCGCCGTTGTGCGTGTTCTCGACGCAGACCAGCGTCGCGATGGGCGCGTGCGGCGACGCGGGCCGCAGCGTACGCTCGAGATCCTCCGCCGACGCCACCGATCGCCCTTCTCCGGCGGGCACGGGCCGGACCTGCACCCCAGCCAGCGCGGCGGCGCCCGCCATCTCCCAGTGGATGATGTGGGCATTGGCATCGAGCAGGACTTCCGTGCCGGGCGTGGTGTGTACCCAGACCGCCGTCTGGTTCGCCATCGTCCCGCTCGGGAAGAAGAGCCCTGCCTCTTTGCCGAGCATCTCGGACACGCGCGCCTCGAGACGGCGCACCGTCGGATCGCCATCCAGGACGTCGTCCCCCACCTCCGCTTCGGCCATCGCGCGACGCATGGCCGCCGTGGGGCGAGTGACGGTGTCGGAGCGGAGATCGATTTGGGGACGGCTCATCGGGAGGCGGTTGACGGTTGACGGTGAACGGTAATCGGCCGGCCTCAGGATGCCACTGCATCCCTCGGTCGGCCGATTACCGAATACCGATCACCTATCACCACACGCCCGACGGGCGCGGCGACGCTACGGCTTCGTCACCTTCACCGTCGGAGTCTTGACCTCCGCCTTCTTCGTGCCGACGACCGGCTTGTCGATCACGATGGTGTCCTTCTTGGTGCCGACGACGGGAACGTTCAACGTGTCCGTCTTGGTGCCGACATCGACCTCAGGCGTCCGCACGGTGTGCGTGTCGGTCCCGACGGTCACATCGGGCGTCTTCACCTGGTATTCGTTCTCCCCCGTCTTCTTGCAGGCAGCAAGGGGAAGGACGAGCAGTGCGACGCCAAACAGCGTCTTGCGCATGGGTGGCCTCCGTGAGTTGGCGCGTTCGACAGCGGACTTAAGCAACCATCGGGCCAAGGTTCGGCTCGTCAGTGGAAGCCCAGTTAGCCGACTCGTCAGTCGAGGAACACTTCGCGCTGCCGCTTGCGAGTCCGGCGGAGGTCATACACCTGACCGACCTCGCCGCCGAGGATGAAGATGAGCGCCGCGTAGTAGACCCAGAACACGACGACCACGACGGCCGCCACGGCGCCCGTATAGAGCGAGCCCGGGTTGAACGAGCTGACGTAGGAGTTGAACGCTGCCTTGGCCAGCTCGAACATCACGCTCGTGAAGAGCGCGGCAACCCAGGCGGTCCTGGCGCGCACGCGGCGGATGGGGAGGAACTTGTAGAGCGCGAAGAACATCAAGCAGAGCAGCACGCTCCCGACCAGGCGTGTCCCCAACGCGCTCGCCTGACCCATCACGTCCTTGCGGATGCCGAGATCCTCGAGCGCCTCGCGGCTCGCCTTGGTCGCGATGAGCACGTACGTGCTGATCAACGCGTTGGCGGTGATCAGGATGGTGGAGAGGATCGTGATCTTGATGTCGAAGATCTTCCCCTGGATGATGCCGCGTTCCTGCTCGATGTCGAACACGCTGGCGAGGACGGTGCGCAGCGAGCCGAACAGGCGCGTGGAGAACCAGACGAAGCCCACCGCGCTCCAGATCCCGAGCTTCGTGTGCGAGCTCAGGATGCTCTCGATGAGCTGATGGCTCACCGCGTCGGGGCCCTCGACGTGCGAGGGAAGCACGCGGTCGAGGTAGTGCACGATGAGCCGGTTCGCCTCGACCGGCTGCTTGTGGAGCACGAATGCAAAGCCCCAGACGAGCAGCAGGACGAATGGAACGGCGGCGAGCAGGATGTTGAACGCGATGCCGCCGGCGAGGAACAGTACGTTGTCCTCGCCGGAGTTGTCCCAGACGCGTTTCGCATAGTCGCGCAGCGTCCAGCCCAGGCTGGTGATGGGCGAGCGGGACGGCGCCGGCGGCGGCTCGAAGCGAGCCGCCTGCGCTTCGACTACCGGCTCAGGTGTCGGCGTCCTCTGCTCCATGCGCGCTCACCGGGACCGACCGACCGGAGCGCGCCACGTCGGCGCCGGCGTTGTAGGCGGCCTTGGTTTCGGCGAGTCGGCGCTCCAGATCGGTGCGTGCCTGATGGGCTGCCTCTCGCCCCGCTTCCATGGCGCGCGACACCTGGTCCTTCTTGTTGACGATGGCGGAGCGAGCGGATTCGATCTGCTCCTCGATGCGCGAGCGCGCCGTCTCGAAGGTGTCGACGACCTGATCGGTGACGTCGGTGGCGACGTCGCGGACCCGGTCCTGCGCGGCGCGCGCACGACGGCCGATGTCGGCGCGCGTCTCACGGCCCGATCGCGGCGCGAACAGCAACGCCACACCGGCGCCGATCAGCGCACCGAGGAGGAAGTCACCGACTCCGCCGCTGCGCTTCTCGATCACGATGTACGGTTCGTCGTGGTCCTGATGCCGCATGATCGCTCCTGGGCCGGGCCGACTCAGCGGCCCTTCTTGGACGAGGGTTTCTTGCTCGCCGCGCGAGCAGGGGTCGCTACGGGTTCCTGCCGACGCGCCGCACGCGGCGCGGAAAGCTCCGCTCCATTCTCCGCCGGCGCGGCAGAGGGCAATGCATCCCCCGCGCCGTTCAGCAGCGTGAGAAGTTCGGCACGCACGTCCTCCTCCGACAGCCCGAGCACCTTGCCCGTGCGCGCGGCGTCACCGGAGGTGGACGCGAAGGTCCGGAGCACGAGCTGACGTCGCGCTTCCGCCGCCGTCGCTCCCACCTGAATCGTCAACGCCGCCGGCATCTCGCCACCACGCAGATGGCGCGGGATGATGTCGTTCGGTCCGATCGTCGTGGTCCGGCTCATGATCACGGCACGCTCCACCGCGTTCTTGAGCTCGCGCACGTTGCCCGGCCAGTGGTAGCTCATGATCCACTCCCACGCCGCGTCCTCGAAGCCAGTGATCGTCTTCCCGTTCTGCTGGGAAAAGCGGGCGAGGAACTCGTTCGCGAGCAGCTGGATGTCGTCGGCGCGCTCGCGGAGGGGCGGCAGGTCGATCTCCACCACCGCGAGGCGGTAGTAGAGGTCCTCGCGCAGCTCGCCGTCGACGATCGCCTTCTGGAGGTTCTTGTTGGTCGCGGCGACGATGCGGATGTCGACGTTGATCTCGCGCTTGCCGCCGAGCCGGCGAATCTGACGCGTCTCGATCGCGCGCAGCAGCTTCACCTGGATGTCCGTCGGCATCTCGGCCATCTCGTCGAGGAAGATCGTTCCGCCGCTCGCCATCTCGAAGGCGCCCGCCTTCTCGTTCGTCGAGCCGGTGAAAGCGCCCTTCTCGTGGCCGAACAGCTCGTTCTCGAGAATCTCCTTCGGGAGCGCGGCGCAGTTGAGCGCGAAGAACGGGCCCTTCGCGCGATCGCTCTTGTGGTGCAGTGCGCGGGCAACGAGCTCCTTGCCGGTCCCGCTCTCGCCGAGGATCAGGACGCTTGCACTGGACGGCGCGACGGCCTCGATCACCTGATAGACCGAGCGCATCGACTCACTCTGTCCGGTGAGCTCCCCATAGTGCGTCAGCCCCTCGAGCTTGGACGCCAGCTCGCGGTTCTTCTGCTGGACCTCGTACTTGTCGAGCGCCTTGGGGATCAGCGCCTTGAGCCGATTGAGCTTCTCGGCGTTGAGCGGCTTCTCGATGTAGTCGTAGGCCCCCTGCTGCATCGCCTGGACGGCGGAATCGACGGTGGCCTGCCCGGTGATGATGATCGCTTCGGTCGGAATCTCGCGCTGTTGCAGCTCTCGCAACAGCGCGAGTCCGTCGAGCTTCGGCATCTTGAGGTCGGCCAGGACGACGCCGTACCGGTCGACGGTGAGGGTGTCGAGGGCTTTCTGACCATCAGCGACGACCTCGACGCCGTAGCCGGCGTCCTCGAGGATGGCGCTCAGACCGGTCGTGATCGCGGCTTCGTCGTCCGCGATGAGAATCTTTGCCTGCTTCATCGTGTCTCGCTGAGTCTCCGAACGGTGTGCGGGTGCATCATGCCCGGGGGAACACCACTGAAAGTTCATCTGCCGACTCGGACCACGTGACGCCGGCGGCGCGGAGTGTCTCCGCGACCTCGGGCGGCATCGGCACCGGACGGCCGGCGTGCAGTCGTACGACGAGCGCGTCAGTCTCGCTCGACAGCTCACACTCCACCTGACCGCGCGGCTCCCCCCTCCGGCCGACAACGGCCTCGAGCAGCGGGGAAACCAGCGCGAGCCGCACGACGTCGCCCGGCACGCGGGTGCGCGAGTCTCCCATGGAGGCGTCGCGCACGACGACTCGTGCATCGGTCGCGGCACTCGAAGCGCCGCACAGCGTCGCGACGCGACGCAGCGTGATACCCACGTCGGCCGGCTCACGTTCACTACGCCCTAGGGCCAACACCGCCTCGAGCAGTCCGGTGAGGCGGTCGAGCTGCTGCGCCGCCGCGTCGGCGAACGGCGCCACCGTAGAAGCCGGCGACTCCGGGCGTGCCGCGCGCGAGCGAATGACTTCCAGATTCACGGACACACCATTGAGTGCGTCCTTCACGTCGTGCGCCGCGCGGCCGAGCGCGCGCTGGAGTGCCGCCAACCAGAGCACTCCAGCATCGGCCGCCGCGACGCTCGCCGGCATTTAATCCGACAGGTCGGCGTCGTCCGGCGCGGCCGCGTGGACCGGCGTCGCGTCGGCGGGCATCGGCTTGTGATGCACCGGCGGCTTCACGTAGCGCGCAACGATGTCACGCGTGCCACCGATGGCGAGCTGGTCGAACAGGAAGCGGAACTTCTGGTCGTACTGCTTCGCCAGCTGTGCCAGCACGTCGGCCGGCATGTCCCACAGCTTCTGCTTGAACGGACCGAGCGCCTTCTTGCGCGACTTGTAGAAGAACTGCTCGTCGGTGTCCGTCGCCTTCCGCTCGTCCTTCGCGTTCTCGCGAACCCACTCGTACATCTCGGCGCGCAGCGCGGCCGGGATGACGTCGAACGCCATGTTCTGGAAGTTCGTCGCGAGATGGATCTCCGCCGTCTCACGCTTCGGGAAGTTGTGGAAGGCGTTCTCCGGGAGCGTCGACGCGCCGTGCTGCACCGCGCCCGCCAATCCGTAATCGTCGCGCGCGACGCGGCTCAGCTTCTCGAGCGTGTCGAGGTCGAGCTTCACGTCGGCGATCGAGCCGTCCGCGAGCACGACGCCGCCGTGCGACGTGCCACTCTGCACGCTGACCTTCGAGAGGCCGACCATGTTGGCCGGCAGCGCCGCGTTGAGGCCGTCCATGTATGCGCGCAGCTCCTCGACGGTCGAGTTCTGCGTGCCGACCTCACCGATCTCTCCACCGATGCCGATCGTGACACCCGGCGGCTGCACCGCACGAACCTCCTTCATCAGGTCGATGCCGACCTCGATGTTGAGGCGCTGCTGCTCGGCGAGACTCGGCTTGCTCACATCGACCAGCGTCGACGTGTCGATGTCGATGTTGTAGAAGCCCGCGCCGACCGCCTCGTGCACGAGTGCCTTGACCGCGTCGACCTCGGTCTTCGGATCGACCGCGTACTTCTTGTGGTTGACCTGGAAGTGGTCGCCCTGGATGAACACGGGGCCGCGGAATCCCTCGCGCAGCGCGGCGGCGAGGATGACCGACACGTACTCGTGCGGGCGCTGGCCGGTGTACGCGATCTCGGAGCGCGCGATCTCGAGGATGAACGCGCCGGCCTCGATGGCGTTCGCGGTGCGGAAGATCGAGCGCGCCGCATCGTACGTGACGACGCGGAGGTTGATCGCCGGCACGGTGAACCCATGCACCTCGCCGCGGCCGCGGGCCATGTAGAGGTCCTGGATGGATGCCGGCCGCACACCGACCGCCTGCCCCAGCTCCCAGAGGAGCCAGCGCGCGTACTCGCGCTCGACGCCGTCCGCGAAGACCGCGGCGCGCACGAGCTGGTCCATCGGCGGGCCGGCCAGCACTTCAGGGCGACTCACGGTGACGCGGCCGTCAGCGACGGTGACCGCATCCCCGAACAATCCGTTGATCGTGTCCAGATCGAACATGACAATCCTCACAAAGGTGCAACCGCCCCGATGGCGGCAACGAGACTACAGAATTCGTATGTGTATTACAGGTGAAGCTCGCCGGGCGCGGGAGGGGTTGCAAGCCCGCCTCGCCGCAAGCCCGGTCCTCAGACGATCCGCTTGGGGTCCGGCTTGGGCAGCAGATCCCATTCGCGGCGCGCCGCGTCCGCGTCGGCGCGCCCGAGCATGGCGTAGGTGAACTGCTTGCCGAGCTCCACCCCCGGCTGATCGAAGGCGTTCACGCCGTACAGGCGGCCCGCATACGCCGTCGCCAGCTCCAGGAACATGAACAGGGCGCCAACGTGGAACGGGTCGACGCGCTCGAGCGTGAGCGTCATGTTCGGCCGCCCCCGGCGTGCCAGCGCACCGGCCGTCGCGCGCCGCTCGATGTCGAGGAGCTCGCCGAGCTGGTGACCGCCGAGGTACGCCAGCTCGGGCACGTCGGCGTGGAGACGCGGGATCGTCACGTCGACACCTCCCTCCTCGACGGCGATGAAGGTGACGGTCTTGTCGCCCGGCCCCTCCATGAAGAGCTGCACCTTGCTGTGCTGGTCGGTTGCTCCCAGCGCGCCGAGTGGGGTCGGACCGACACCGGCGTCCCCCGCGACTCGATGCTTGCCCAGGCTTTCCGCCCAGAGCTGCACGAACCAGTCGGCCATGTCGCGCAGCGCGTCGCTGTACGGCATGAGCACCTGGATCGGGCGCCCATGCTTCGTATCAGCAAGGTACTGCAGCGCGGCCCAGGTCCCGGCGATGTTCTCGCCGAGCACCTTGGAGGCGCATCGCGTGCGCATGTCCGCCGCGCCGGCGAGCAGCGCGGCCGTGTCGATCCCGATCAGGGCGGCGGGGAGGATGCCGACCGGGGTGAGCACGCTGAACCGGCCCCCGACGTTCGCCGGGATCTCGAGCGCCTCGATCTTCTCGTTACGCGCGATGGTGCGCAGCGCCCCCTTCTGCGGATCGGTGACGAACACGAGCCGCTCGCGAGCGCCGGCCTCGCCGAGCACCTCGTTGAGCCGCGCCCGCACGACGAGGTACTGCGCCATCGTCTCCGCCGTGCCGCCCGACTTCGAGATCACGACGAACAGGCTCCGGCGCAGGTCGAGCCGGCCGAGCAGCGCGGAGATGTTGGCCGGGTCGACGTTGTCGAGCACGTGGAGCCGCGGCTCACCGCCGCGCGCGGCGTCGTCGAGCAGGTTCCACTGCGGCGGGCGAAGCGACGTACGCAACGCGATGGGGCCGAGCGCCGAGCCGCCGATGCCAAGCACGACGACGTCGGTCACTTCGCCGGCGCGCACCTTCACGCGCTGCACGTAGTCGAGCGTCTGCTGGTGCAGCGCGCGATCCTCGGGGAGGTCGAGGAAGCCGAGCGTCCCGCTCGCATGCTCGTCCGCGACGCCCCGGTGCGCTTCCTCGAAGCGCGACGCCACGTCGCGCCATTCGGATTCCGAGATCCCGCCGTCGATCGGCGGGGCCATCATGTTGGTGTAGTCCAGGCGGATCGTCATCGTCAAACCGGAATGGAAAGTCCGTCGTACGCCGGTACGATGCCGGATGGAAGCTCGGCCTCGAGGGCGGCGTGGAAGTTGTCGTGCGTGAGATGCGTCAGGTACGTCACGTCGGCGCCGATCGCGCGCGCCGCCGCGATCGCCTCGTCGAAGCTGAGATGCGAGGGATGCGGCACGCGAAACAGCGCGTTGATCACGAGGACGCGCGCGCCGCGCAGCAGCTCGATCGCGCTCTCCGGGACCGCCTTGGCGTCGGTCACGTAGGCGAGCGGCCCGATGCGGTATGCGTAGACCGTCGCGCGACCGTGCGGCACCGGGACGGGCGTCACGTCGACGTCGGCGATGCGCGTCGGCACCCCGGGCGCCAGCGGGATCGTGCGCCCCTGGGGCTTCGACGTCCCCGGCAATGGCTGGATGCGATCGTCGAAGATGTAGTTGAACTTCTGCTCCAGCCCCGCCAGCGTCTCGCTGTCGCCGTACATCGGCAGGTGCACGTCACGGCGGGCCGTGATCGCGCGCAGGTCGTCGATGCCGTGGATGTGATCGGCGTGCAGGTGCGTGTACAACACCGCGTCCACGCGCGTGATGCCCGTCGCAAGAAGCTGCAGGCGCAATTCGGTCGGCGTGTCGATCAACAGCACCGCGCCGCCGTCGGTCTCGACGGCGGCGCCCACGCGCGTACGCTTGTCGCGCGGATCGGTGGAACGGCAGACGGCGCAGCCACATCCGAGCTGCGGAACGCCGAAGCTGGTCCCCGTGCCGAGGAAGGTGAGCTTCACGCTTGGCGCGCCACCATCCGGCTCGGCGTCATACTGTCTCGACCTTCATCAGGTTCGTGGTGCCGGGCACGTCGAAGGGAACGCCCGCCGTGACGACGACGCGGTCGCCCTCACGAGCGAGCCCCTGCTCGCGGACCGCATCGAGGGCGAGCTTGACCATGTCGGCGTACGTGTCGCAGTGCTGGACGAGATAGGGGATCACGCCCCACACCAGGGCGAGCTGACGGTACGTGCGCTCGGAATCGGTGAGCACGAGGATCGGCACGCCTGGACGGTGCGACGCGACGATGCGGGCCGAGAAGCCGCTCTTCGTGAAGACGATGAGGCAGGGCGCGCCCAGACTGCGCACGGCCGACGTCGCGGCAGCGGCGATCGCCATCTCGGTGGGGAGCGAGGTGACCGCGCCCGCGCGCTCGTCGGCGCGCGAGATGGCGGGCTGCTTCTCGATCTCCTGGATGATGCGCGCCATCGCCTCCACGGCGAGGCGGGGATACTGCCCAGCGGCCGTCTCGGCGGACAGCATCACCGCGTCCGTGCCGTCGAGGATGGCGTTGGCGACGTCGCTCGCCTCCGCGCGAGTCGGCCGCGGGTTGGTGATCATGGACTCGAGCATCTGGGTCGCCGTGATCACGGGACGGCCGAGCCGGTTGGCGAGGGTGATGATGCGCTTCTGCGCGATCGGCACCTCCTCGAACGGCAGCTCGACGCCGAGGTCACCGCGCGCAACCATCACCGCGTCGGACGCATGGATGATGCTCTCGATGTTGTCGAGCGCCGAGTCCTTCTCGATCTTCGAGACGACCAGCATCTCCTTTGGGATCTTCGTGCGCAACTCGGCGATGTCGGCGGCGCGACGCACGAAGCTGAGCGCGAGGTACTCGAGCCCGTGCTCGAGGGCGAAGCCGACGTCGGCCCAGTCCTTCTCAGTTATCGATGGCGCGCTGACGTCCACGCCGGGCAGGTTCATCCCCTTGTGGCTCTTGATGCGCCCGCCGTGCAGGACGCGGCAGCGCACGCGCGTGCCCGAGACCTCGAGCGTCACGAGCTCGATCAGCCCATCGTCGACGAGGATGCGGTCGCCGACCTTCACATCCCGGCACAGCCCTTCGTAGGTGGTAGGGAACTCGCTGCCCGTCGCGTCCTCGCCGGCGACGAGCACGATGTCCTCACCATCCTTCACCTCGCGCGGCGCGGCGAGGTCGCCGATACGGATACGCGGACCCTGCAGATCGCCGAGGATGGCGACGGGGCGTCCGAGTGCGGCGGCGGTCGAGCGCACCAGCTCGACCGTCTTGGCGTGCTGCTCGTGCGTGCCGTGGGAGAAGTTGAGGCGGGCGACGTTCAGCCCCGCCTCCATGAGACTGCTCAGCGTCTCGCGCGAAGCGGTGGACGGACCGAGCGTGCAGACGATCTTGGTGCGCGGGAAGGGCACGGGGATGGATTCGGGGGAATGTCGGGGACGAGTCGCGTCGCCGGCGGTGTTTCCCCGCCCCGTCGCGACCGGGGCGGTTCAGCGGCTCGAGGCCATCTCGCGTCCGAGCGCCGCGCTTTTCTTGTCGAGCCCGGAGATGAGCTCATCGAAGCTCTTCTGGAAGCTCGCGAGCCCATCGCGCAGCAACTTCGCCGTCACGTCACCCAGATCGACGCCGACGGCGCCAAGCTCGGCGATGGTACGTTCGGCGACCGTGAAGGCCGCGTCGACGGTGCGCGCCACCTCGCCGTGATCGCGGAACGCTTCGATCGTGGCGGGGGGCATCGTGTTCACCGTGTCCGGCCCGATGAGCTGCTCCACGTAGAGCACATCGCGATAGGCGGGGTTCTTCGAGCTCGTGCTCGCCCAGAGCGGACGTTGCAGCCGCGCGCCGGCCGCCTTGAGGGGCGCCCATCGCGGCGAGGAGAACTCCTCGCGGAACAGCTTGTACGCCAGCTGCGCGTTGGCAATCGCTGCCTTCCCGCGCAGTGAGAGAATCTCGTCGCGCTGCACACCCGTCGCCGAGGCGGCGAGCGTGTCGAGACGCTTGTCGACTTCCGTGTCGACGCGGCTCACGAAGAAGGAAGCCACCGACGCGAGACGGTCGATCGGCTTGCCGACGCGAAGTCGGTCCTCGAGGCCGGCCATGTAGGCCTCGATGACCCGCCGGTGCGCGTCGATGGCGAACAGCAACGTGATGTTGACGTTGATGCCGCTCGCGATCAGCTCCCGGACGGCGAGCGCGCCCTCCTCGGTGCCGGGCACCTTGATCATCACGTTCGGACGGCCGACCGTGGACCACAGCCGCTGGGCCTCGGCGACGGTGGCACTATGGTCGTGGGCGGCGCCTGGCGAGACCTCGATCGAGACGTAGCCGTCGTCGCCATTGGTGCGCTCGTACACCGGCTTGAAGATGTCGCAGGCGTCGCGCACGTCGGTCGTTTCGACGAGCTCGAACAGCTCCATCGACGTCAGCCCCGAGGGGGCGGCGGCGAGCTGATCGTCGTAGGCGTGCCCCTCGGCCAGCGCCTTCTCGAAGATGGTCGGATTCGACGTCATACCCGTCAGCGCATCCTCCCGGATGCGGCGGGCGAGATCGCCGTTGCGGAGGATCGAGCGGTCGATGAAGTCGAGCCAGATGGACTGGCCGGCGTCGTGGAGCCGCTGGAGGCGATTCTCAGGCATCTGTCGCAGGAAACGGGGAAACTGGCGAGCCAGGGAAATATATCACGGTACCGCGTCAGGCGTACCGTGCGGGGATCGGGCCCGAAAGGGCGGGTCGCCTGGTGTCCCCGGGTGAAGGCCGCCGGCGCTCCCGTGCGCTGAATCGGGGGCGCATCTGACCGCTCCCCGCCCTGCAGGCGAGCCCGAGCTTCGGGCAGCGACTACCGCCAGTTCCTGGGCGGTTCGGTCGGAGATTTGCCATCGACGCGATGTCGGACTGCGCCATAATGCAACCGGTCAGTTGCGATATAGCGAGGGCGTCATTAAATCCGATGCTGAAAATGCGTGCTGCCTGTGACACGTGGCTGTCGCGTACGGTTTTCCGCAGGAGGGCAACCCTTCGGTGTCGTGCGCGAGAGGGCAACTCTTCGGTGGCGTGACGGAGTGAAGTGCAGTTGGATTCAGGGTGCGGAAACGAGGGCGAGCACCCAGCGCAACAGGCGATTCGGTCAAATCTTCCGGTCGCGCGTAACGCTGGTAAAGTCGGTCGCGGAGACGCATCCATAGAGTTTCACGATGACACGATTCTCCTGTGTGATTTGCACACGATCGAAACACACGGGAGTGCACGAGAAAGGGGGGTGAACAGGTGGAGTGTGTCGTTGGGCCCCAAGTACCACCGGTTTTTCGCGGCCACGGCACGCGGTCTGCCATTCCCCGAGTCCGGCAGCAGGCGGCGATTCTCGCCGCACCCGCAACCTCGCCCGCGGGACGACGAAAACTGGGCGAAGGCGACGGAGGACAAGGATGAAGACTCGGAACTCAGCGTTGTTTGCACTCGGCCTCGCAGCCGCCCTCACCCTAGGCGGCGCAATGACCGCTTCCGCGCAGGACACCACGCGGGCGCGGTCGCAGAGACGTATCCCGGTGCGGAAGGAGCAGCCGGCCCCACAGCCGGTTCGGGTGGATACCGTCACGATCACGCGCACCGACACGGTGGTCCGGACGCGGACCGACACGGTCACGGTGACGCGCGTCGATACGGTGACGCGGATCGAGGAACTGCCGCTGCAGAAGCTTCCTGGCTGGTTCTTCGGCCTCGGAACGGGAATCGACATTCCGACGCAGGAGTGGCTCAACGTAGCACGTCTGGGCTGGACCGCTCGCGCGCACGTTGGTTGGTACCCGGGTACGAGCCCGGTCGGTATCCGTATCGATGGTGACTACAGCAATTTCGGATCGCGTTCAGATGATTGCCCGAACTGCAGCTCGACGCAGCTGTGGCAGTTGTCGGGGAACTTGATCTGGCGCATTCCGCTCGACCGGAAGAGCAAGGTCAATCCGCAGATCTACTTCCTTGGCGGCGGCGGTTTCGATTGGTTCACGGACTTCGCGCCGTACCGGAAGACCGATGGCACGATCGTGACGGCCGGCAGCAAGACGATCACGACGTTCCCTGGCATTCCGGTGGCGGTCGTGAGCGACAACGGTGGCAGCACGAAGGGTCACTGGCAGCTCGGCGGCGGAGTCCAGCTCGGCGGATTCTTCATCGAGTCGATGTACAAGAGCATCAACACGGACGGCGCGAACTCCAACCACGTGCCGGTCCTGGTCGGGTGGAACTGGAACTTCTAGTAGTAGCGTTCGCTGTACCTTTAGCAGTGCCTGCCGTATGCTGGACATGACGCGAACTGCGGAGGAGGTGAACTTCACCTCCTCCGCAGTGTAGTTTGCAACTATGCCGCGCCCCCCGATTCGACTGATTTGGCTGAGCTCGCTAATGCTCGCCACGATCGCGTCCCTCGCGTCCGCGCAAGGCGTCGAGATCACACACGACAGTACGAGCGACTCGACGCACACCGCCTCGGTTCAGGCGCGCGGGGGTCGCAACTGGTTCGTCTCCCTGCTCCATAAGATGAGTCGCCGAAGCGACGACTCGGGTTCGACGGCGAGTCTCTCCGCTCCAGCCCCCGCAGATACCGATGCGGTCGAGGTCGCGGATAGCAGCGCTGCCGGCGAGGTGCCTCTGCCCCGGCGTCGCGCGACTCGCTCGTTCAAGTCGCGTCGCGACAGCCTCGAGTGGCGCGCCGCGCGAAACGTCGCATCGCGCTCGACTGGCTATCGCATCGTCGTCGATCTGTTCCAGCGCGAGCTCTACGTGCTGGATCGCAACGACACGCTCCGCGTCGCGCCGGCCGCCACGGCGATGAACTCCACCCTGTCATACGGTGGTCGCACGTGGCGATTCGAGACGCCACGCGGCGTGCGCACCGTGCGTGGCAAGGAGAAGGATCCGTCGTGGAAGCCGCCCGAGTGGCACTTCGCCGAGGTCGCGAGCGAGAACGGCCTGAAGCTGCGCTCGATGGTGGCGGGCCAGCGCATCAAGCTGAAGGACGGCACCATTCTCACGTCGAAGCGCGACGAGGTCGGCATCATCCGGCCGGGCACGTCGACGTTCGTGCCGCTCGTGCTGGACGAGCACATCGTGTTCGACAACACGCTCTTCATCCCGCCGGAAGGGACGAAGCACCGTTCGATCAAGGGTGAGCTCGGGCACTACCGGCTCGACATGGGCGACGGCTACCTCCTGCACGGCACGCCGTACACCAACTCGATCGGCGCCGCGGTGACGCACGGGTGCGTACGCCTGGCGGACGACGACATCGAGTGGCTGTACGAGAACGTCCCCGTCGGGACGAAGGTCTACATCTACTGACGGACGATCAGAAGCGCGGGCGGGCGAGACCGCCCGCGTCTTCGTAGAACTGCACGCGACCCGGCGCGAAGCGCTTCGCGAGCAGGATGATCTGCCCGGTGTGCATGGAGAAGTGCTCGACGACGTGATACACGGCGTCGAGCACTTTCACATCGCGCCCCTGAATCGTGCGAGTCTCCGCCAGCCGCTCCGCGTCGAGTGAGGCGAGTACGTCATCGGCCTCACGCACCGTCGCGAGCAGGCGCTCCATCAGCGCGGGCGCATCGCCGCCGTCGTGTGCGTCGAACTCCGCACGACGCTGACGTACGTCGGGCGCGCCGCCCACGCCGCTGACGATCCACTGACGGATGTTCCCGGAGAGATGGAGCAGCAGGTTGCCGATGCTGTTCGAATCCTCGTCATCGCGGCGCCAGATCGCGTCGGCGGGGAGAACGTCCAGACAACGCTGGATCTTGGTGGGATACTCGGACGCGAGATACCGGCGCGACTGCGCGAGGAATTCCTTGGCGATGTCCATGACGAGAGAAGCTCAGCGGTCGGAGTGGCCGAGCGCGCGGTCCGGAGCGACCCGATCGCGGACGCGCTGCTTGAGCTCCTTGAGCTCGGGGAACCGGCCCTCGGCGGCGCGCGACCAGATGGTCTCACCGTCCAGGGTGATCTCGAAGATTCCCTCGTCGCCGGGCCGGAGGGCGACTTCGGTGAGCTCCCGCTCGAACGTCGTGAGGAGCTCCTGCGTCATCCACGCCGCGCGCAGGAGCCAGCGGCAGCGTGGACAGTACGTGATCTGGACGCGAGGCACTTCTGGAGCGAGCAGCCCGCTTACGGCTTGATCTGCACAGGCGTGCCGTCGGGCACTGCGCGCCAGAGCTCCTCGATCTCCGCATTGGAGAGCGCGATGCAGCCGTTCGTCCAGTCGTTGGCGACGTGATCCTTCCCTGCCTCACTGTACTCCGGGGGCAGGCCGTGGATCATGATGTCGCCACCCGGATCGGCCCCGATGGCCGCGGCGCGGGCCCGATGCGCATCATCAGGATAGGAGATGCGCAGCGCGAGGTGGAACTTGCTGGCCGGGTTGTGGGCGTTGACGTGGAAGAGCCCTTCCGGCGTGCGCTGGTCGCCGGCGCGCTGCTTGTCTCCCACCGGGTTGCTCCCGAGGGCGACGAAGTAGCTCTTCACCGGAACCCCGCGATAGAAGAGCTTGAGCGTCCGCTCGCGCTTGTAGACGACGATGCTGTCCGCGATGCTCGGTGCGCCGAGACGGATCCGCGAGCCGGGAAGCGGGACGGAATACAAGGGCTCGATGCGCTCCGAGCTCCTCACCGAGACGACGGTCCGTGCGTCCACCCGCGTGCTCTTCTCGGCCGGGCGAGGAGCAACGGCCGACACGTCGGCGGGGGCCGAAGCGCGAGGCGCCGGTGCAGTGGTCGGCTCGGCCTTCGGAGCGGGCGAGGTCGAGACGACGCTCGAGCCAGCCGCGGCGAGCGTCGTGCCGCTCTTTTCCGGAGCGGGCACCGCGGCCGCCGCCTGCAGGACGACACTGTGCTCGGAGCGCGTGGCGACGGCCTGTGTGGGAGCCGGCGCGGACGTACCCGCGTTCGCGCTGGAGGACACCGGCTTGGTGGACGTGGCGTCCGCGGGTGCGGCGGCAACCGGGGCGGCAGACTTCGCAGCCGCGGGCGGAGCGGAAACAGCAGTCGACGCAGGAGCGCTCGGCGCCGTGCCCGTCGAGGCCGTGCTCGTGGAGGCCGTGCTCGTGGAGGCCGTGCTCGTCGGCGCAACTGCCGTCGGAGCGGGGCTCGTCGATGCAGATGCCGCTGGCGCAGGGCTCGTCGGTGCAGGAGCCGTTTGCGAAGCCGTCGGCGCGGAAGCCGTCGGGGCCGGAGCGTTCGAGGCGGGAGTCGTCGCCGCAGGGGCGGTCGACGTCGAATTCGCTGGAGAGGTCGAGACTACCACCGTCGTCGACTTGACGAGCGTGGTCGTCCAGGAGCCGGAAGTCGTCGCGTTGGATGCGGGCGCAGTAGCGGCCGGCGTGTTGGACGATTGCGGTGCCGCGGCAGGCGTGGTGGCAGAAGTCGCGGCCACGGTTGGCGCGGGTGCGGCTGGCGCGGGTGCGGCTGGCGCGGGTGCGGCTGGGGCGGTCGTCGAGCTTCCCGTGCTGGATGACACGTTCGAGCCGGCGGGCGTCGCGGGCGACGGCGGCGAAGCCTGCTTGGTCGCCGTGACCGTCGTATCCCGGGGCGCCGTGACGGTCGAGTCCCGACGCACCGTCGCCGTTTTCGACGCGTTGCGCACGCTGTCGGCCGGCAGGGCGGGCGAAGAAGCGGACAGGGCGGTCGCAAGCAGAACGTGCAGCATCATCGCTGTAATAGGCAGCAGGGGGAGGTTTACAATACGCCCGAGGGGGTCCGCCGTTCCATCGGACTCTCGACGGAGTGACGATCGAACGAATGCCCCGTATCGGCGGTGCTGCGCTACCGAATTCTCGCGGTCGGACCACCCGAACGCCAGTTCATTACGGCTTCCTAACAATTCAGCTTCCGTGCCGAGTGGCACGAGGGGCGGCAGGCTTCAATAGAGGGACTTTTCGCCCCCTTCACGCCTCCCGGCTCGTCGCATTCTGCGAGAGTCGACCGCGAATCGCGACACCCGCTCGATCTGGGTGAACGGACAGCCGGATCATCCGTTCACCCAGTGAGTGAGTTGCGCCCTGTGCTGCAAGGATCGGCTATCGCCCCTGATCGTAAATGATGTCGACGGGGATTCCCTTGGCCTTGAGGCGGTCGAGATCGCCCTGCAGCGTCGGATCGATCTTGCCGAACTCGGAGTACAGCGCGCCGACGCCCGCATAGTCGCCGTCGCCCTGCAGGACGAGGATGCGTCGAGAGAGGGAGTCGCTCGCGGCGCGCATCTTCGCGACGTCGACGCGGTATTTCCCATCGGCCTCGCGGGTGAAGGCGCCGAGCCGCTGGAGGAAGTTGAACGCCACGATGTTGGCGCGCCCATGGGCATCGGCCGCACCGAAGCGCACGGACCGGAACAGGCTGGCCAGGAAGGTGACGTAGTTGTCGTCGATAGACTCGGTGCCGAGCTGCCCCTGCGCATTGAGCTGGCGGAGCATGTAGAGGCCGAGGATGTCGGCCTTCCCTTCCTCGAGCGCGGCGTAGCGCTCCTTGATCGCGGCGCGGACGGTGCCCTTCCCGTCGATCGTGTTCTTGATGCCCAGTCCGTGGGCGACCTCGTGGAACATCACGTTCTCGAAGAACGCGTCGAAGGTGACGTGCGGCAGCTGATGAGCGACGATCAGCTCTCGCGCGATCGGCACGAGGATGCGGTCGAACTTGGCGCGCACCGCATTCTTGAGCTGGAGCCGGCGCGTCCCCTTCTTGAGCTGGACCTCCTCGTCGTTCGGGAGGTTGATCGCGATCGTCTTGCCGCCGGCGTTCGCCTGGCCGGCGACGTAGACGACGTCGTACGCGTTGAGGTCCGCATCCGTGCCGGGTCGCTCGCGCTTGTACTGCTCGGGGACCGGGATGTCGCGCTGTAACGCGGGGAGGAAGGAGGCGAACTTGGCGAGGCGGCGACTCCAGGCGAGATCCTTGATCAGGACGAAGGACTCCGCGGCCGTCTTGTAGCCGAACAGTTCGTCCTCGTAGTTCTCGATCGGTCCGAGCACGATGTCGAGGCGATTGTTCTTCATGTCCATCCACGCCATGTCGCTCGGCCGATACTTGTCGGTGACGAGCGCGGTGGCGAGCAGCTGGAGGTAGCGCCGCAGACCGGGATCGTCGGCGAGGGCAGCCGCCGCGCGCAGCTTGGTGGCGGCGCGCGCGTTCTGCGCGCCGAAGTAGCGAGAGTACGGGATCGCGGTCAGCGCGCCCGAGGGGCTACGCCGCACCATCGTGTACCAGGATTTCAGGCTGTCGGCGTGGGCGCCCCCGCCCTGCACCGCGCGCTCGAATTCGTCCTTGGTCATGTCGCGCGGGTAGAAGTTCGCGCCGGCGGGCTTGGGCCCGACACCGGGCACGAAGGGAGCGTTGCCGTCGAGCCGATCCCAGGGCCCGACTTCGACCTCGGCAAGGCGCCGCGCTGTCGGATCGGCGATGGAGCCGAGCACCGAGTCACGCGGTCCGATCACCTGGACCCAGTAGATGTCGTGCATCTCGCGCGCGGCATCGATGAGGAGCGGCAGCATGCGCCGCTCACGCTTCGTGAGCGCGCTCGTGTCCGCGACGAGACGGACGGTGGTGAGCCGAGCAAGTCGCTCGGCCGGTCCCTCGATCGTTGCTGTTGGGGTAACGGGCAATGGGGTGGGCGTAGGGCGCCGCGGCTGCAGACCCGGGCGTCCGTTCGGGTTCCACTTCGGCGCGGGTCCATCGGCGAGCAGACGCGCGGCCGCCGCGCCGGCCCGGATGACACCGGTCATGTGCGGGATGTCGACGTGTGAGATGTCGTCGGCCGGCGTGTGGTAGTCGGTGTGCATGTTGTACGACGACAGCGTGTGCGCCGGAACGCCTTCTCGCGCGAAGGCGATGTTGTCGCTGCGCTCGAAGAAGCGCTGATCGAGCCGGCGATCGGGGCCGATCGGCAATCCGGCACGCGCGAAGGTCTCGCCCATCGTGGAGCGCTCGAAGCCGGTGAGCCACGCGCGGCCCGGGCCACCGGCGAGCGAATCCGGACGGCCGATCATCTCGATCTCCATGTTCGCGCTCATCTGCGCGATGGGCACGACGGGATGCTTCAGATACCAGCGCGTGCCGAGCAGGCCGACCTCCTCGCCGGTGGTGGCAGCGAAGATCACGGTGCGGCGCGGCTGCGGTCCCGCAGCGAGCGCACGCGCGATCTCGAGAACGGCGACGACGCCGGAGGCATCGTCGTCAGCACCGTTGTAGATGGAGTCGCCGTTGACCGGCGTGCCGATGCCGAGATGATCGTAGTGGGCGTCGATGAGCACCGCGGAATCGCGCACGGCGGGATCGCTGCCACGCAGGATGCCGACGACGTTCACCGCAGCGGGACGCCGCGCGGCGGGAAGCGAGTCGAGCGCGGCGAAGCTATCGAAGAGCACCGGCTGTGGGCGGCCACTGCCGATGCGCAGGCCGATCGGCACGCGCTGGAAGTAGCCGCTGTCGCCTGCGGGAGCGAGGCCGATGCGTCGCATCTCCGCGGCGATGATCGCGGCAGCTTTCGCGGAACCGCGCGTCGCCGTCATGCGGCCTTCGAGCGAGTCGTCGCTGAGCGCGGAGAGCAGGCGACGTACGTCCCGCTCCGTGACGATGCGCGCCGACACGGTGGCGACGGGCACGCTGGCAGCGGGTGCACCAGCGCTGCGCTGCGCCGAGCACGCGCTCGCGCCGACGAGCGCGCAGGCGAGTGACGGAACGACGAGACGACGTGCGCGGACGATGAGTGACATGATGTAATGAGTGTCGCGAGTTCGTTGAGTCGTACTGCCCCAGTGTGTGAGTCTAAGCACAAGTGCGCATTGAATATCTGTGCGTGTCGCGCGCATGCCAACGTCGACCTCGATGCACGCCTTGGAACATGCTTTGCCTATCTCCTGATCATCAGTTCATCGAGGCGTGCCAGGATGCTGCGTCGTGCCAGAATGCTGACGAGTCGTCGAAGCCTCAGAAATATTCTCATCGCCGTGCTCGCGACACTGCCGATCGCGCTGCTGAGCAGCCTCGCGCTGCGTACGCACAAGGGCGAGAGCGAGATCTCACTCGTGGCGGACCTCAGCACGCGCACGCTGACCGTCAGAGAAAATGGGGAGGTCGTGAAGGTCTACGACGTCGCCGTTGGCAGCGAGAGGCATCCCACGCCGCCTGGCGATTACTCGATCCACAAGATCGTGTGGAACCCGGCGTGGATCCCACCCGACCGCGCGTGGGCGAGGAACAAGGTGGCGCAGGGACCGGGCGATCCCGACAACCCGATGCGCGTCGTGAAGATCTTCTTTCGCGAGCCCGACTTCTTCATTCACGGCACCGCCGCGACGAACTCGCTCGGGACGGCAGCGTCGCACGGCTGCCTGCGCATGGACCCGAACGAGGCGGGCGACCTGGCGCTGCTGCTGATGAACGACGCGGGCATCCAGCGCGACTGGGATTGGGTGAAAGGCATCCTGGACATGGGCGAGTCGCGGACGGTGCAGCTGGGCCAATCGGTGCCCATGAGCGTCGTCGATTAGAGGAGCGACCTTCTGAACGACCTCGGCGGGGGCACGCGAGTTGCCCCTGCCTGCGGCGAGTCACTCCAACCATGGTGCTCGCATGAGCCTTCTCACCTGGATCATCGTCGGGCTGGTTGCCGGAACGCTCGCCTCCATCGTGGTGGGCTCGGGCTATGGCCTGATCGGCGACATCATCATCGGGGTCGTCGGCGCGTTCGTCGGCGAATGGCTGTTCAGCAAGATGGGAGTGCACTCGCCGTGGGGCGGGCTCGTCGGCGTGATCTTCACCGCGTTCATCGGTGCGGTGGTGCTGCTGTTCCTGCTGCGGTTGTTGAGACGCGGCGGGGCGAGGACGTGACGCCCGTGAGCGCGTAGGTGGTGAGTGCGTGAGTGCCTGACAGCCTCGGGCAGCTCCGCTGTGATAAGGGGTCAGAGTCTCTCGACTCTGACCCCGGCTTCTTCTCACTCGACAACTCACGCCTTCAAGTACACCTCGCGATTCACGATCTCCATGTAACCCGATGGGCTGGCGGGAGCGGAGAAGCCGTGGCGCGCGTAGAGGGGTGCGGCGTCGCGCGTGATGAGCGCGAAGCGGCGCAAGCCCTGAAGCTGTGGATGCAGGAGGATGCTCTCCACCAGCCAGTCGCCGAGCCCTCGGCCGCGATACTCCTCGAGGACGAATACGTCGGCGAGATAGGCGTAGGTGGCGAGGTCGCTGATGACACGGGCGAAGCCGACCTGACGTCCTTCCTCGAACAGACCGAACGCGATCGAGCCGGCGATGGAGCGCTCGACGACGTCGCGTGGAATGGCGGCCGCCCAGTAGGTGGCGGACAGGATGCGATGGACGAGATCGACGTCGAGTCGCGACCGGTCGGTGGAGACCTCGGTGCCGGCGCGCCGACGCTCGTAGGGAGCGTCGTTCACGTGCGAGACCGCACCGCGCGTGCTCAGTCTGCCGCGGTGAAGGTGATGTCCGTGTCGATCGGCTTGCCGTGGCGCCAGACGCCGGTACCCGCCTTGGGTGGCGTGACGGCCTCGAAGCGCACCTCGAGCAACTGTGGCTCGCTCGCGAAGGTGGGGCGCAGGTCCTCGAGCACAGCGGTGTACGCCGCCTCGTGATCGCGAGCCGAAACCAGCCCGACGTGAATGGGATGCGCGAAGCGCTGCATCTCCATGGCGCCCGGCATCTTCTCGGCGATGTAATAGACGTAGGTCTGCATCGACACTCGGATGAGATGGCTGCGGATGAATCCGGATGGTCTCGTACGCACGCGCGGGCAGGTGTGCACCTGCCCGCGCGAAGAGATGATATAGCCGGACCGAGGCGCCGTGGCCAGCGCCGGGTTACTGGGCGGCGAGGAGATCGACGGTGAAGACCAGCGTCGCGTTGGGCGGGATGTTGTTCTGGCCCGCGGCTCCGTACGCCAGCTCGGGCGGGATGACGAGCTGTCGGCGGCCGCCGACCTTCATGCCGAGCATCCCCTCGTCGAATCCCGCAATGACCGCAGCCTGCCCCACGACGAAACCCAGGGCATCCCTCGGGTTCGTGACGCTGACCTCGTCGAACTTCACGCCGCTCGGGGTGAAGCAGCCTGCATAGTTGATCCCGACTCTCATCCCCGCTGTGATGGTCGCGCCCGTTCCGACGGTCACGTCGCGGTACTTGAGCCCGGACGCCGTCGTGATCAGCGTGCTGTCGGCAGCAGCCAGCCCCGTCGCCAGGGTGGCACAGTCGATCGACGGGCCGGTTGCGATCGGGCCAGTCTCATTCCCGCTCAGACAGGCAGTGAAGGCGAGAGGGGAGAGAAGTGCGAGCAGTCGGGGTGAACGCATCACGGAAATCGGAGGAGTTCGCGAAGGGGAGGGTTTACAAAAGTAAAGTGATGTACGCGCCGGAGGCTATTCGGTTCCCTGGTTCAGCTCGCGATCGCGGCGCACCGGCACGCGGCGCCCCTTGATGGTCGCCGCTCGCAGGGTGCCGATGATCTCGTCGGCAACCTCGTCCGGTACTTCGACGAGCGAGAAGCGATCGGTGATCTGGATGGCGCCGATGGCGCGCGGGTCGATCCCAGCCTCGTTGACGATCGCACCGACGAGATCGGCGGGACGGATCTTGGCCTTCCGCCCTGCCCCGACGTAGATGCGGGCGACATTCCACTCGGGCGTGATCGCCTGGCGCTTGCCGCGCTTCGGTCGTTCCGCCCGCTCGGCATGACCCTTCGGGGCTGGCCCCCGGTCACGTCCGCTTCGCTGCGCCGGCCGCTCGGGCCGCAGGGTGACGGTCGGAATCTCCTCGTCCTCGGCACCTTCCCGGGCGTCGGCCTGCTTCACTGCCGCCGCCGCGACGTCCATGATGTCGAACTCCTGCGCGAGGGAGTCCACCACGACGCGGAAGTGGTCGAGATCGCCCGCGAGAATGGTCTCACGCAGCGATGCGCGCGTCATCTCGAGGCGGCGCGCCCGCAAGTCTGCGACGGTGGGCACCGCGGCAATCTCGATCTTCTGCCGCGTCTGCTGCTCGATGTTTCGCAGCAACCGGTGCTCGCGCGGCTCAGCGAGGGTGATCGCGACGCCCTCGCGTCCCGCGCGACCCGTCCGGCCAATGCGGTGCACATAGGCCTCGGCCGCGCTGGGAACGTCGTAGTTCACGACGTGCGACACGTGCTGCACGTCCAGCCCGCGCGCGGCGACGTCGGTGGCGACGAGCAGATCTGCCGTGTTGGCGCGGAAGCGCTTCATGACGCGATCGCGCTGTTCCTGACTCAGCCCACCGTGCAGCGCCTCGGCGCGATAGCCGCGGCCGTTGAGCGATTCGGCGAGCTCGTCGACCTCGGTACGCGTCCGGCAGAAGACGATCGCCGAGGTCGGATGCTCGACGTCGAGCACGCGGCCGAGCGTGGCGATCTTGTGGGCGCGTCCGACGATGTACGCCACCTGGCGCACGCGCGGCGCGGAGCCCGCCGGAACCACTTCGCGGTCGATGCGCACGCGCACCGGATCCTTGAGGTGCTTGTTGGCGATCTCGGCGATGCGCGGCGGCAACGTGGCGGAGAAGAGCGCCGTCTGCCGGTCGGCGGGCGTCGCGTCGAGGATGGCCTCGAGATCCTCGGCGAAGCCCATGTCGAGCATCTCGTCGGCTTCATCGAGAACGACCGTCCGCACCGATTCGAGCCGCAGCGTCTTGCGACGGATGTGATCGAGCGCGCGGCCGGGCGTCGCCACGACGACGTCGACGCCGTGCTTCAGCATGCGCAGCTGCGTCTCCATCGCCGCGCCGCCGTATATGGGAAGCGCACGAATACCCATCGACTTCCCGTACTTGTGGACCGCCTCGGCCACCTGCATCGCCAGCTCGCGCGTGGGCACGAGGATGAGCGCCGTGGTGCGCGAGCGGGAGTCCGCGTCGGGAGTGACGCGATGCAGCAGCGGCAGGGCGAACGCCGCGGTCTTGCCCGTGCCGGTGGCGGCCTGTCCGAGGACATCGTGGCCGGCGAGCAAGGGAGGGATCGCCTCGCGCTGGACGGGAGTGGGCTCTTCGTAACCCAGTGTGGCGAGCGCGTCGACGACGCGCTGATCGAGGCCGAGCGCGGCGAAGCCGGGACCTGACTCGGCTTCGGCGGGGCGTGTGGTGCGTGGTGTCATCGCAGGAACTTAGTTGGCTTGCAGGCGCTGGATGGTGCAGATCCCTCGACTCGCTACGCTCGCTCGGGATGACACGCTCGCCGTGCTCGCTCGGGATAGCGGCGGGCCGTCCCCGCACGAGCGTAAGTTTCACCGATGACGCGAGACGATTCCGATCTGCCGTTCGAGATTCGGCCATCCCCGATGCAAGGGCTGGGCGCGTTCGCGACGCGCGCGATCCCTGCCGGTGTCCGGCTGATCGAGTATGCGGGGGAGCGCCTCACCCCCGCCGAGGCGGACGCACGCTACCCGGATGTCGAAGGGGAGCGCCACCACACCTTCCTGTTCGCCATCGACGACGACGTGGTGATCGACGCGGCGGTGGGCGGCAACGAGGCGCGATTCATCAACCACTCGTGCGCGCCCAACTGCGACGCCGTCATCGAGGACGGACGCATCTGGATCGAGACGATCCGGGGCGTGGAAGCGGGCGAGGAGCTCGCCTACGACTACGCGTACGTGCTCGAGGAGCGGCATACTCCGGCGGCGAAGCGCCGCTTCCCCTGCCACTGCGGT
>DASVNI010000374.1:0-28952 GCA_036383935.1 Gemmatimonadaceae bacterium
CGCCGCGAAGCTGATGGTACGGGTGCTCATGGAGTGACCTCCTGCGTGACGTCGGAGGGAAGCGCCGGCCAGTGGCGTGCATCGGTGCCGTGGGCGGCGAGGAACGCCAGCGTCCAGCGCTCGATGCCGAACGCCACGCACGCGCTCGTCGCGGCGGTGCCGTCGGGGAGCCGGATGCCGAATGCCTCGCCGAAGAAGCGCTCGTGCAGATTGAACGAGGCGGCCGCGACGCTCGCGTCGCCGACCGGTAGATGCAGCTCCTGCTTGAGCCCCTTGAGTCGTTGCAGCAGCGCGCGCCCACCGGCGGTGGGACGGAAGAAGGGATCCGTCGCCTCCTCGAGTCGCCATTCGATGGCGAGCGCGTCGGCGAGCGCGCAGCCCCGCGCGAGGCCGAATGCGCGGAAGCTCTCGGCCGTCTCGTCGTCGCCGACGCAGACGCCTTCGCGCATCGTGAACGCCCATCCGCGCGCGAGCGGCCGCAGACGGTCCCCCTCGTGCCGCCAGCAGGTGCCCTGCACCGTGACCATGGTCGGCTCGCGCAGCACGCGATCGGCGAGCGCGCCGTACACGTGGTAGCAGACAGCGGGTGGCAACGCGGCCCCGGCGGGCGCACAGGCTTCGCACGCCTGCGCGGCCGGGTCGGCGCTGCGCGCGACGCGCTCCAGCGTCTCCGCGTCCTCGCGAAGGTGCGAGGCGAGGGTGAGCCACTGCGGGAAGGCATCGAAGTAGCTGGCGCGGGCGAGCGTCGCGAGCGGCAGCGCGGCGGGTGACGACCATGGGTCGCACGCGCTCTCACAGTCGGCGCCAATGGCGGCCGTCGTCGCGGCGATGAGCCGCTCGATGCGGGAGAAGAGGGCGAACGCGTCGCCGCGAAGGGCGACGAGACCCGCCGCCGGCTCCCAGAGCTCGCCGCGCGAGCGCAGCTCGGCGACGATCTGCTCAGCGGTGCGCATCGGCATCCCCCGCGGCGAAGGTGTCCACGATGCGCGCCGCGCTCGCGAAGTTGTCGGTGCGGATCTCGCCGTCGGCGATCTCGCGTCCGATCGCGCGCTCGGTCCACGCGATCAGCTCGAGGATGCGCAGCGAGTCGATCAACTTGTCGGCGAAGAGCGGCGTCGTGGCGACGATGGGCGGCCCTTCCGGCGCGAAGCGCTCGTTGAGCCACGCGAGCAGATCGCGGAGCATCGGGGCGCGCCCGGATGTCGCGTTCGCGGTGGTCATGCGGCCTCCTCGGCGAGCCCCGCCACGCCGCGCCATTCGGTGCGCTGCAGGTGGTCGATCATCCGCCCCCAGTAGTCGCTCACGCGTGGCGCGGAGACGCCAAGCAGCGCGTCGGCGTGCCGCGTCTCGAAGCGCTTCGGGAGCGCGAGCTGTGGCAGGAAGTGCGTGAGCGCGCGCGTCACGCGGCGGAGGCGCGGATGTCCCGTTTCCTCCACCGCCTGCACGAACAGCGCCCACGTCTCGAGATCGGCGAGCGAGGGGAGCGCGATGCCGCGCCGCCGCCAGGTCGCGTCGTGCATCCAGTGCGCGCGACACTCGTCGAGCAGGTCGGCGAGCGGCATCGCACCGGCGCCGGCACAGAGCTGCACGGTCGTCTCGTCGATCCCGCCGCGCAACGCGAGGCGCGCGATGGCGTCGCTCACGTAGTCGGTCGGCACGACGTCGAGCACCGACTCGGCGACGCCGGGGATCATCGCGGCGAGCCCGTCGTGGAAGAGTCGCAGCGCCTGGTGTACCGCGTTGCGCTGCGTCACCACGCCGTTCATGTCGTCGCAGGCGACGGTGCTCGAGCGGAGGATCACCCAATCGTTCCGCGCGGCGCGCACGAGCGATTCCGCTTCGGCCTTGGAGCGCTCGTAGGCGTTCACCCATCCGATCGCTTCCGTCGCCGCGCCGTCGCCCGACTCCGAAACGAACCCGGTGCGCCGCCCCGCGACGAACGCCGTGCTGACGAAGGCGACGCGCGCGACGCGTGACCATTCGGCGGCGAGCGCCAGGAGATGCGCCGTACCGTCGCGGTTGACGCGCCGCGACACGTCGAGTGGACGCGAGAACGTCGTGTCCGCGGCGAGGTGCACCACCGCAGTCGTGTCCTGGGCCAGCCAGCGGCGCACGTCGCGCGACAGGCCGAGCCCTTCGGCGGTGACGTCTCCGTCGACGGCGATCACCGCGCCGTGCGCGATGCCGGCGCGATGCGCGGCGAGCTCCCACCGCGCGCGGTCGCGCACGAGCACGACGAGCCGGTGGGCCGCGCCCCCTGTCGCCCAGCGGCGCACGACGTCGGCGCCCAACAGACCGGTCGCGCCGGTGACCAGCACCGTACCGTCGCCGTGATCGGCGTACTTCGCGCAGGGGCTCATGTCAGGCCTCCACCGCGAGCGCCGTCCAGTGCGCGCCGTATCCATAGGAGAAGAGCAGCGCGCGCTGGCCGGGGCGCAGATCGCCTGCGTCGATCGCGTCGCGCAGGTTGATGAAGTTGTCGCCGGCGAGCGCGTGACCGCGCCGCGCGATGTTGCGCGACCACAGCTTCGCGCTCTGGAGATGGGCGAGGCGCAGCAGCACCTCCCAGCTCCGCGCGCTCACGTTGTGAGGGATCACCCAGTCGACGTCGTCGGCACGCCAGCCCGCACTGTCGAGCGTGCGCCAGATCGCGTGGACCGCGGTCGGGAAGTAGGAGGCCACGACCTCCTCGCGCATCGCGGCGGCGTCCCAGTAGTAGCCCTTCGTGATCGTCGCGGCGCCGACGATGCGATTGCGCGCCTCACTCTCGTCGGTTCGCTCGAGCAGGAGGGCACAGGCTGCATCCGAGGTGCAGTTGTAGAGCGCTTCCCGTCCGGCGTGCGCCGGATAGAACTCGCTCGCGACGCACAATGCGCGCTCGATCCCTTCCGACTCCATCATCGCGTGCGCCACGCGCACGGCGCCGAACAGCGTGGTGCACGCCAGCTGATCCAGGGCGAGCACCGCGGCACACTCGAGCCCGAGCTCGTGCTGCAGCCTGGTGGCCGGATAGCGGAAGCGATCGACCGTGCACAGCGAGGCGGCGCCCGCGTCCGCATCGGTAGCGGCGGAGAAGGCCATCGCGCTCGGCGTCCCACCGCAGACGAGCAGGCCGACTGATTCAGGTACGACCCGCTGTTCATCCAATAGCCGGGATGCCGCCTCGTGGGCGAGCGCGTACGGACTCTCCTCGACCGCGACGTGCACGCGATCGAAGCCGAACCCTTCCAGCACCGACGACTCGCTCTCGAGCGAGCCGCAGGCGGCGAGCTCGCGGACCGAGCGCGATTCCGTTGCGTATGTGTACGCGATGCCGCGAATGCGGACGGCGTGGCGGCGCTCGGCGCCGGCCGGTTCGGTCTTCATGCGACGCTCCAGGCGATGGACGCGCAGAAGGGTGCCGTTCGGCGCGACGCGCGAGGATCGGGCGGAATACGTAGGAGCGCGGGCAGAACGACGTAGGAGCCGCGCATCCCTTGTACTGGGCAGCGCTTACGTCACCGCCGAGGGCCGCGCGCATGATCGCCGGTCGTTTCTACGTCGATCTGGTCCGTGTTCTACGTCAATCGTACGACGGATGGCGAGACGGCCGATGCGCACCATACTCCCACGCTGCGGGGGCCCTCCCTCCAACGCGTGGCGACGTTCGACCCACTTCGCGCCCGCCGCCGGCCGTGAACACTCCTCCGGAGCCACCCATGCACCCGTCTCGCCTCGCCGCACTCGCCGTGGTCGTCGCAGCCGCCGCATCGCTCTCCGCCTGCTCGGACAACCTCGCATCGCCGCTCGACGCATCGAGCTCCTCCGCCGCCGCCGAACGCCAGGGCTTCCCAGCGCTGGGCGACTTCCAGCGCTACGTCGCCATCGGGACGAGCATCAGCATGGGCGTGACCTCCGACGGCGTGTACTCGGCGACCCAGCAGATGTCCGTCCCCGCCCAGCTCGCGCGTCTGGCGAACCGCGAGATGACCCTCCCACTGATCGCCTTCCCCGGCTGCACCGCGCCGATCTATCAGGTGCTCGCGTCGGGCGTGCGCCTGAGCGGCGAGCCGATCGGGCTTCCCTTCCTCCAGCGGCAGTGCGCGCCAAACGAGCCGGGTGTCGAGTTGCCGACGCAGAACCTCGCGATCGACGGCGCGCGCACCAGCGCCGCGCTCACGGCCACCCCGGAGAACCCTGACCCCGGCCATGCCACGCAGTATCCGCGCGTTCTGCCGTCCGGCATGTCCCAGGTGACGGCGATGGAAGCACAGAATCCAAAGGTCGTCTCCGTGGAGCTGGGCGGAAACGACATCCTCGGCGCGCGGTACGGCGTGTACCCCAGCGAGGACGAGGTGGTGCCCGTCTCCGAATGGGAGCCGGTCTATCGGCAGATCGCCGGCCGCGTGGATGCCGCCGCCAAGCATGTCGTGCTCGTCGGACTCGTGAACGACATCCGGAACTTCCCGAGCTTCCGGACCGGCGACGAGATCTGGACAGGACGCGCGACGTTCGCGCCCTTCAACGTCGCCGTCTCGACCGATTGCCAGAACAGCACCAACCTGCTCTTCGTCGCCGTGCGCGTCCCGGTCGCCGCCGCGACGGGCGCGTACTACGCCGCCAACCAGCTCGGACCGTACACCTTCAGCTGCCAGAACGCGCCGTCGGTCACGGGCATTCAGGATTACGTGCTGGATGCGAGCGACGTCGCCGGCGTCAACGCACAGCTCGCGGCGATGAACACGGTGATTCGTGACGAAGCCACCAAGCGCGGCTTCGCCTACTTCCCGCTGGGCGCGCTGTACGAGGACGTCGTCACGAAGGCGCCGTTCAACGCCATCACGCTGATGACGTCCCTGCAGCCGTACGGCCCGTACATCAGCCTCGACGGCATCCACCCGACCGCCGAAGGCTCCCGCATCCTGGCCGACGCCGCGGCGAAGGCGCTCAACGACACGTACCGCCTCGGCATCCCGCTGTCCGGGGGCGCGAGCCTGGCGCTGTTCGCGCGGCAGTAAGGCGTCGGACCCCGGACGCGTCGGTCGGTCGACGCGTCCGGGATCTTGCCCCCCGACTGCCTCGCCTGGGTTCCTACTATCTTGCTACGAACCCATCATCTCAGAGACATGTCCGACCTCGATCTGCTCAGCATCAACACCGTCCGTACGCTGTCCATGGACGCGGTCCAGAAGGCGAACTCGGGACACCCGGGAACGCCGATGGCCCTGGCGCCGCTGGCCTATTCGCTGTTCACCAAGCACATGAAGCACGACCCCGCCGATCCGCACTGGCCGGATCGCGATCGCTTCGTGCTCTCGTGCGGCCATGCGTCGATGCTGCTGTACAGCAGCCTCTTTCTGAGCGGATACGACGTCACCCTCGAAGACCTCAAGCAGTTCCGCCAGTGGGGAAGCCGCACTCCCGGCCATCCGGAGTACGGCTACACCGACGGCGTCGAGACGACCACGGGCCCGCTCGGCCAGGGCGTCGGCAACGCGGTCGGGATGGCGGTCTCCGAAGCACACCTCTCCGCGGTGTTCAACCGCGAGGGGCACGACATCGTCGATCACTACACCTACTTCATCTGCAGCGACGGCGATCTGATGGAGGGCATCTCCCACGAGGCCGCCTCCTTCGCCGGACACTTCAAGCTCCATAAGCTGATCGGCTTCTACGACGACAACCGCATCACGATCGACGGCAGCACCGATCTCACCTTCACCGACGACACCGCACTCCGCTTCAAGGGCTACGGGTGGCAGGTGCTCCACATCGAAGACGTGAACGACCTGGCGGCAATCGACCAGGCGATCACGGACGCCAAGGCGGACACGACGCGCCCGACGCTCGTCATCACGCGGACGCACATCGGCTACGGCAGCCCGAAGAAGCAGGACACCGCCTCGGCGCACGGCGAGCCGCTCGGCGCCGACGAAGTCGTTGCCTCGAAGAAGGCGCTCGGCTGGCCGAAGCCCGAGCAGACGTTCTACGTGCCGGAGGAAGCGCTCGCGCACTGGCGTGAAGCGCGCGACCGTGGTGCGAAGCTGCACGCCGAGTGGACGAAGCGCTGGGACGCGTACAAGACGGCATTCGCCGCGGATGCCGCGGAGCTCGAGCGCCGCCTCGACGGCCGCCTCCCCGACGGATGGGAGAAGGCGATCCCGACTTTCACGAAGGAGAACGGCAACGTCGCGAGCCGCGCCGCGTCGAACACGGTGCTCAACGGGCTCGTGGGCGTGATGCCCGAGCTCATGGGCGGATCGGCGGACCTCACGCCGTCGAACGGCACGGCGGTGAAGACGTGGAAGAACTTCGCGCCCGGCGCGTACGAGATGCGCTACATGCACTTCGGGATCCGCGAGCACGGCATGGGCGCGATCATGAACGGCATGGCGCTGCACAAGGGCATCGTGCCGTTCGGCGGCACCTTCCTGATCTTCTCGGACTACATGCGGCCGGCGATCCGCCTCGCCGCGTTCATGCAGCAGCACGTCATCTTCATCTACACGCACGACTCGATCGGACTCGGCGAGGATGGGCCGACGCACCAGCCCATCGAACAGCTGTCGGCGCTGCGCGCGATCCCCGAGCTCACCGTGATCCGCCCCGCCGATGCGACGGAGACCGCGGAAGCCTGGCGTGTGACGATCGAGCACAAGCACGGGCCGGTGTGTCTCGTGCTGACGCGCCAGAAGCTCGGCTTCATCGACCGCGAGAAGTACGCGAGCGCCGCCGGCCTGGCGAAGGGCGCCTACGTGCTCGCCGATCCGAAGGGTGGCGCGCCGCAGGTCGTGCTCATGTCGAGCGGCTCCGAGGTGGCGCTCGTGCTGGCCGCCGCGGAGAAGCTCGCCGCGAAGGGCGTGCGAGCCCGCGTCGTGAGCATGCCGAGCATGGAGCTGTTCGCGGCGCAGGAGCCGCCGTACCGGCGCTCCGTGCTGCCCCCCGAGGTGCCGCGCGTCGCGATCGAAGCAGCGCACCCGATGAGTTGGTACCGCTGGATCGGCAACGACGGCGTCGTGCTCGGCCTCACTCGCTTCGGTGCGAGCGCACCGTACGAGGAGCTCTACTCCGAGCTCGGGCTGACGGTGGATAAGGTCGTCGCCGCGGCGGAAGCCGTCATCGCGGAGCGGAAGAAGTAGCCGCGAGTCGTCGCGTGCGGCCGCTCGCCCGCGCTCTCCTGCTGGTCGCACTCGCCGCCTGTCGCGGGCGTGTCGCGGGGAGTCAGGCGGGTGGCCGCGATCTCGTCATCTCGCGCGTGATGGTCGATCCCGTCACCGTCGCGGACGAACGGGGCGAGTGGATCGAGATCGCCAACATCGGCTCGACGGCGGCCGACCTCGCCGGCTGGTCGCTCCATTCGGCGAACGACGCCGGCTTCACGGTGCACTCGTCGATCGTCGTCCCGCCGGGAGGCATCGTCCTCCTGGCGCGCGCGCCGACCGCGATGAATGGCGTGCGGCCGGCGCTCGTGTACAGCGGCATCGCGCTCGCCAATCGCAGCGATTGGCTCACGCTGCGCGATCCGGACCGGACGACGCGTGACTCGGTGGCGTGGAGCGCGCCACCGCGCGGGGTCGCGCTCGTGCACCACGCAATCGGGCCGGCACCTGGTCAGACAGTAAGCGCCACATCGCCCCCAGGCGACACATCGCCTCGCATCGACGCGCGCGCGACCTTCTCGCCACCGGCGACGAATCGCGAGCTCGTCGTGCGCGTGCTCGACGTCGGTCAGGGCGACGCGATCCTGATCCAGAACGGCAGCTCGACCGTGCTCGTCGACGGTGGTGGGGTGCGTCGTGTGTTCGCCCGCTGGCTCGACGAGCTCCACGTGCCCGACACGATCGACGCGGTCATCCTCACGCACGCGCACGCCGATCACTTCGAGGGGCTGCGCGAGCTGTTCCGCTCGCGCAACGGCCGCGTCATCCGCGATTTCTGGTGGAATGGCGACACGGCGACCGCGCTGAGCCAGTCGCATCTCCCGGATTCCGTCTTCGCCCGCGCGCGACGCGGCACGATGCGGCTGCACGATACGGACGACCCGTGCGCGGATGGACGTCCAGTGTGCACGATCCCGCTGAAGGGCGGCGCCCATCTGGACCTCATGCGGCCGCTGCCCCGCGCCAACCTGGAGAACGACCGCTCCGTGGCGCTCAAGCTCGTCGGCCCCGACTCGGCCTCGTTCACGATGTGGCTGGCCGGCGACGCGCAGCACCAGGCCATCGACTGGTTCGGCGATCGCGCCGGCTACGCGCGCAGTCCCGGCATGCACGTCGACGTGCTCAAGGCCGACCATCACGGCAGCTGCGACGGCGTGGACGACCGCTACCTCGACCTCGTGCACCCGTCGCTCGTGATCGCGTCACTCGCCGCGGTGAACGACTACGGGCACATGCATGCGCAGGCGAAGGCAACGTACGCGCGACATGGAATCCCGTGGTACCGCACGGATCAGAACGGCACGGTCACGCTCCGCTCACCGGGCACACCGGGCGGCGGCTACACCGTGACTGTCGAGCGTGGCACGAAGAACGCGAACGGACCGAGCGACCGGCGGAGCTATCAGCCGGACTGCGCCGGGATGTAGGCTGTATGGTGTGGGCAGTATGATGTAGGCGGTATCAGGTTGGGCAGTTTGTGGTGGCCGCACGGCAGTACGAAGTAGGTCTCGGGTGAGTACTCGCGCACTCACCCACTCACGCACTCACGCACTCACCGAGGTCTTCTCATGTACGGTCGATTCACTCGCGCTCTCGTCCTGTGCGCGATCTCCGCGGGCGCCGTTGCGGCCTGCTCCTCCAAGAGCGAACGCGCCGCCGTCGATTCGGCGAAGGCGGCAGCGCCGGCGACGGATACCGCCGCAGCCGCCGCCGCGGCCGCACCTGCGGCCGCAGCCCCCGCAGCCTCGGTCGACGACCAGATCAAGGAAGCGGAGAACTCCTGGCGCATCGCGCTCGTCTCCGGCGACACCGTCGCGCTCGGGAAGCTGACGGCGACGGAGTTCACCATGCCGAGAGCCGGACATCCGCAGCTGACGACGTCGCGGAAGGACCTGATGTCGGAGATCGGCGGCGGGATGATCCAGTCGGACACCTCCGCGATCAACAACCTGGCGGTGAAAGCCAGCGGCGACACCGCCGTCGCCAAGCTGGTGTTCTTCTGGAAGCCGAGCCGGATGGGCAAGCCGGCCAAGGTCGAGAGCGAGTCCGTCGAGGACACGTGGGTGCGCCGCGGCGGGAACTGGGTGCTCGTCGCGCGGAAGGCGGCGAAGTAGCTCGCGAAGTTGGCTCGCGAAGTTGGCTCGCGAAAACGGCCCCGAGCGCGAATCACGCTCGGGGCCGTTCCACATCCGCGCGCGCTAACGCCGGCGACTTCTCGCCGCCTTCACCCCGAGTGAGCCGAGCAGCGCGCCCATCAGCCCTCGCGCGACGACACCCGCGACGGTGCGCGTCACCGGCGACTTGAGGATCTGCTCGAACGCCGTCGGCGGCGCCTTGCCGCCGCGCGTCGCGGGCGCAGGGGCGGCTTCCGCGGCGCCGTCCTCCTCACCCTGCGCGGCACGGGCGCCTGCTGCCGCACGTTCCGTCAGTATCTCGCGCGCGCTCTCGCGGTCCACGGCGGTCGCGTATTTCCGAACGAGCGCCGACGATGCGAGCCGCTGGTGCATCTCGTCGTCCGTGAGTGGGCCCATGCGCGACGACGGCGGGATGAGCCGCGTCGCGAATGGCGGCGTCGGCACGCCATTCGGCGAGAGCACGGTGACGAGCGCCTCGCCGATACCGAGCGTCGTCAGCGTCTCCTCGATGTCGTAGAACTTCGTCTTCGGGAAGGTGCGCGCCGCGGCCTTGAGCGCCTTCTCGTCGTCGGGCGTGAACGCGCGCAGCGCGTGCTGCACGCGATGCCCCAGCTGGCCGAGCACCGTCGCCGGCACGTCCTTGGGACTCTGCGTGATGAAGAAGACACCGACTCCCTTCGAGCGGATGAGGCGCACGACCTGTTCGATCTGGTCGAGCAGCGCCTTGCTCGCGTCGTCGAAGATGAGGTGCGCCTCGTCGAAGAAGAACACGAGCTTCGGCTTGTCCACGTCGCCCACCTCGGGGAGATCGTGGTAGAGCGTGGCGAGCATCCACAGCATGAAGGTGCTGAACAGCGCCGGCTTGTCCTGCACGTCCTGCAGCTCGAGCACGCTGACCGCCCCTCGTCCGTCTGAGCTGACGTGCAGCAAATCAGCAAGCTCGAATTGCGGTTCGCCGAAGAAGCGGTCCGCACCCTGCTGCTCGAGCTCCACCATCTCGCGCAGCAGCACGCCCACTGTCTGCTTGGACATCCCACCGTAATCCTTGAGCTCATCGGCGCCGTCACCGGTGAGATGCTGGAGCACGGCGCGCAGGTCGGACAGATCGAGCAGCAACAGCCCCTTGTCGTCGCAGTACTTGAACACGAGGCTCAACACGCTCGACTGCGTGTCGTTGAGGCCGAGCACCTTGGCGAGGAGCAGCGGCCCGAACGACGACACCGTCGCGCGCAGCTGCGCGCCCTTCGTGCCGGTGAGGCTGAGGAATTCGGCGGGATAGCCGCCGGGCTTCCAGTCGTAGCCCGTGTCCTTCGCCCGCGACGTCACGCGATCGTTGGAAACGCCCGCCGTCGCGATGCCGGAGACGTCGCCCTTGATGTCGGCGAGGAACACCGGGACGCCCGCCGCCGAGAGCTGTTCGGCGACGAGCTGCAGCGTCTTCGTCTTGCCCGTGCCCGTCGCGCCGGCGATGAGCCCGTGCCGGTTCATCATCGAGAGCGGGATGCCGACGAGCGGCTCGCCTCCGCACTGGCTCTCGTGCACGATGGCGCCGAGGGTGATCGCCGCGCTGCCGGTGGGGAATGCGGCACGCGCGGCCTCGAGCACGGCTGTATCGATCGCCATCAACGACTCTCCTGATGTGGTCGAGAATGCGGAGCGAATGCGTCAGCGTGTTCTGACGCGTTCGCTGGACGCTGCCAAGTTGCCCGCGGTGAACCGGCTCAACAAGCGGGCGTGTCGAACTCCGGTGCCTGCACGCTGCGCGTCCGCGTATCGATCGGCGTGAGCGATTCGAGCTCGGTGCGATCCGCCGCCGCACCGAGCTCGCGGAAGCGGCGCGCCGTCACCAGCACGCGGCCCTCCAGCGAGCCGACCGCGCGGTTGTAGCTCGACACCGCGCGGTCGAGCGACGCGCCGACCTCCGACATGTGCGAGCCGAGCGTCGCCAGCCGCTCGTACAGCGTCGCGCCGAGCGTGCTGATCTCCCGCGCGCTCTCGGCCATGCGCGCCTCGCGCCACCCGAACGCCACGGCGCGGAGCAGCGCGATGAGCGTCGTCGGCGTGGCGAGGATGACGCCGCGTGCCGCGCTCTCGTCGAGCAGCGCGGGATCGTGCTCGAGCGCCGCCGCGAAGAACGCCTCGCCGGGCAGGAAGAGGACGACGAACTCCGGCGTCGCCCCCGCGCCGAGCTGCTCCCAGTAGGCTTTGCGGCCGAGGAGCTCGACGTGCATGCGCAGGTGCCCCGCGTGCGCACGGAGAAGCCGCGCCCGCTCGCGATCGTCCGTCGTCGCCGCCGCGTCCAGGTAGGCGAGCAGCGGCGCCTTGGCGTCGACGATGACGCAGCGGCCGCCGGGCAGCCGCACGACCATGTCGGGACGCATGCGCCGCCCGTCTCCGTCTTCATCGTCCGACCGCGTCGCGACCTGCACGTCGAAGTCGCAGTGCTCGACCATGCCGGCGAGCTCGACGACACGCCGGAGCTGCACCTCACCCCACCGGCCGCGCACGTTCGGCGAGCGGAGCGCCGACGCCAGTTGCTGGGTCTGATCGCGCAGCCCGTCGCTCGCCGCCGCGACGAGATCGAGTCGCGTGGCGAGCGCGCCGAACTGTGTCGCACGCTCGCGATCGAACGACGCCAGCCGAGCGTCGTACCGCTCGAGCTCGGCGCGCAGTGGCGCCAGCAACTCGGCGAGCCGACCAGTCGCGTCGTCGCGATCGGCCCGGCGCAGACGGCCGAGCAGAAGCGAGATGGCGAGCGCGACGATGACACCGAGGACGAGGCCGGTCGTGAACACGGCCAGGAGGAGGGCAACGGACATCGGCGGCAACATGCCGTCCTCGTTGCCTCCACGCCAGCGGAGCACGGCTTTTTCGATATGCGGCCGCACTCGGGTAGGTGCAGATCCCTCGACTCGCTGCGCTCGCTCGGGATGACAGCGCCGCATTCCCGCATCTCCGCATCCCGCATATGCCCACCCACTCCATCTGGCACGACACCTTCGCCGTTCCCGCCCGACCGCCCCTGGGTGAGGATCTCACGACCGACGTCTGCGTCATCGGCGCGGGGATCGCTGGTCTGAGCGTGGCCTACGCGCTCGCGCGCGCCGGAAAGCGCGTCGTCGTCGTCGAGAAGGAGCAGATCGGCAGCGGCGAGTCCGGCCGCACCACGGCGCATCTGACCAACGCGCTCGACGACCGGTACACCAGACTCGAGAAGGCGCGCGGTCGCGAGTCGGCGGCGATCTGCGCCGCGGCGCACTCCGGCGCGATCGACTTCATCGAGGAGGTCGTCACGAACGAGAAGATCGACTGCGACTTCACGCGGCTCGACGGCTTCCTCTTCCTCGGCGGCGACGATACACCGCAGCTGCTCGACGACGAGCTCGAGGCATCGCGACGCGCGGGACTCAACGTCTCGCGCGTGGACCGCGTCCCCGATCGCGAGCTGAACGTCGGACCAGCGCTCCGCTTTCCGCGGCAGGGACGGTTCCACATCCTGAAATACCTCGCCGGACTCGCCGGTGCGATCGAGGCACACGGAGGCCGCATCTTCGGCGACACGCGCGTCGAGAAGATCGAGGGCGGCTTTCCCGCGATGGTGACGTCGACGGCGGGGAGGACCGTTGCGGCGGACGACGTCGTCGTGTGCACCAACAGCCCGATCAGCGACATGTACGTGACGCACGCGAAGATGGCCCCGTATCGCACCTTCGTCGTCGCGTTCGCCGTGCCGAAGGGCGCGGTCGTGGATGCACTCTACTGGGACACGCCGGACCCGTATCACTACGTGCGTATTCAACCGCTCGACGACACGCGCGACGCGCTCATCGTCGGCGGCGAGGATTACAAGACGGCGCACGAGGACGACGGAGGTGCGCGCTTCAGCTGCCTGGAGGAGTGGACGCGGGCGCGCTTCACGCTCGCGGGCGAGCGGATCGCGCAGTGGTCGGGCCAGTGTCTCCAGCCGGACGACTACCTCGCGTTCATTGGCAGGAACCCCGACGGCGCGGAGCACATCTGGCTCGCCACGGGCGACTCCGGCATGGGGATGACGCACGGCACCATCGCCGGCCTGCTGCTACCGACGCTGCTCGAGGGGCGGGACCATCCGTGGGCAGAGGAGTTCGACCCGAAGCGCATCACGCTGCACGGGCGCGAGCTCGGCACGCTGGCGAAGGAGAACGCAGACGTCGCGCGCCAGTTCGGCGACTACCTGACGCCGGGCCAGGTCGAGGACGTCGCATCGATCCCGGCGGGCGAAGGCCGCGTCATTCGACGCGGAGCGCACAAGATCGCGGCCTACAAGGATGAAGCGGGGCGCGTGCACGAACGCCTGGCGGTGTGCACGCACTTGAAGTGCATCGTGGATTGGAATACGGCCGAGAAGAGCTGGGATTGTCCCTGCCACGGATCACGCTTCGATCCGTATGGCAAGGTGCTCAACGGGCCGGCGATCGACGAGCTCCCCCCAGCACCGTAGCGTCCCACACGAGTCGCTCGCGGAAGTGCGGCTCGTGATCGCGGTAGGCGTCGCGCGAGAGCAACCGCGCGGCGAGCTCGGAGGGCATGTAGATCGTGTCGCGCGCGAGTGCGGCGCGTTCGTAGTTATCGGTCACGCCGTGCTCGGCGATGTCGGCTAATGCTCTGGCGAAATTCATCCGTCGGTCCTGGTGTGTGCTCCTGTGTCTTATACACATCCAAGACCCGAATGGTTTACATCGTTCCCGAAAAAAACGCGGAGACGCGGAGAGAACTGAGAGGACGCGGCACACGCGGAGCACACGCGCTGCCCTGCTCTCCGCGGCTCAGCCGTTCTCTCCGCGTTCTCGTATTTCTTCGTGTAGCGCGTCGAGCGCGGTGGGACAGAGCCGCGTGCCGCGATCGCGCTCGAGGATCGACGTGATCACCGCCGGCACCATCGCCTTCCGGTACGGACGGTCCGAGCTGATCGCGTCGTAGATGTCGACGACGCAGAGGATGCGCGCGGAAAGGTCGAGCTCCTCGCCGTCGTAGTGGAACGGATAGCCGCTGCCGTCGAGCCGCTCGTGGTGCAGCGCCGCGGTGCGCGCGAAGTCGCGGAACGCCGAGACGCGCTCGAGGATGTCGAGCGTGTACTGCGGATGCCGCTCCATCTGCTCGCGCTCCTCGAGCGTCATCGGCCCGTCCTTGTCGAGGATCAGACTCGAGATGCCGAGCTTGCCGATGTCGTGCAGGAGACCAGCGCGGTAGATGCGCCGTTGCTCGGCCGCGTCGAGCCCGCAGCGTGCGGCCACGCTCCGCGCGATCGTCGCCACGCGCGTCGAGTGCCGGAAGGTGAAGGGAGACTTGGCGTCGATGATGTCGGCGAAGGCGCGCGCCACCCCGTCGAGTCCCTCGTCATCCACCTCCATGACGCGATCCGCGGGCTCGGCGGCGACCACGGCACCGCCGACGTCGCCGCGCAGGAGTGCCCACCAGGGATCGTCGGCGCGCCAGGCGAGGACGATGCGGGCGAGCGTCGGATCGAACCAGCGACCGCTCCGCTCGCGCACGACGCGATGCGCCGCCTCGACGCCGCCGCGATCGTGGAACACTTCGACGGTCTGCGCGAGGTTCGCGATGCGCGCGAGCAGCGGAATGCGCTCCTCGGCGAGCCCCTCGGCGTACCCGCGGCCGCACCAGTGCTCGTCGAGCGACCGGATGGCGCGCGCCGTCTCCTCGGGGAAACCGAGCTGGAAGGCGATCGCCGCGCCGCGGTCGCAGCGAATCTTGATCAGCTCGCGCGTGGCGTCCGGGGTGCGCGCCACGGTGATGAGCTGGCGCAACCGTTTGCGAAGGGGCTCGCCCGGCGCGACGGCGCGCGCCGTCTCGGCGGCGAGTCGAATGCGTGCATGCCAGTCCACGCTCTTCATGCGCGGCTTGACCATCTGGTCGTCGGCCCCGAACAGCGAGGCGATGCGCCCCGCGTTGCTCGAGCAGCCGGCATCCTTGAGGAGCAGCGCGTAGTAGAGCGCCGAACGCTGGTCTGGGTCGAGTCCGATCGCTTCGGCAAGGCGCATCCCGATCAGGCAGGTGCGCATGGAGTGTCCGGCTGGTGCGCCCTCCGTGAGGTCGAGCGCGCACGAGAGCGCCGAGAGCACTTCGGACAGGCTGATTCGGCCCTGGGCGGCGAGCTGCTGCGAGATGCGGCTCGGGCGACGGTGGGCGACGACTTCCGTCACGGGAAACACTTCAGTTCGGCTTAGCATTGTCACTCGGGAAACGACCGAGGACGGCCGACGTTTCGACGATTCGGGAGTTGTTCTCCGTTCGGACTTCTACGAGCGCTCTAGCGCTCACCAAACGACGGAACGCGGATCTGAAACGGCGATTTCGCGGAAACGGCAGGATCTGCTCCTCTCCGGGTCGAGCTCCACGCACAGGCTCGCCCGTCATGTCCATCCACGACCCCAAGTCTTTGATGGTCCGGTGGGAAGATCTCTCCGCGACAGGGAGCGATCCTGCCCTTTCCGCGCGATCGCTGTTCAAGATCTGCGTTCCGTAGTTGCCACGCCCCACCGTCTTGAATAGGGGGAGGGGGTATATTAGACTTCCTGCGCAGGGGTATGAACCGACCCGCCGCACGGAGGACTCGATGTCTGCAACTGATTGGATGGTCGTCGTCGCCGGGCTCGGCCTCATCGGCTGGGTGAACTGGTACTTCTTCGTCGCGCCGCGGCATGCCGTGGCCGGTGTCGCCCTGCCGAGCACGGGCGCCGGCCCTGCCGAGGTGCGCATCGTCGTGCGGGGCGGGTACGAGCCGGCCACCGTGCGCGTGCCGGCCGGCAAGCCCGTGCGACTCCTGTTCGACCGGCAGGAGACCTCGCCGTGCTCGGAAGAGGTGGTCTTCCCCGCCTTCGGGATCCGGAAGTTCCTCCCGACCGACAAACCGACCGCGGTGGAGATCACGCCGCCCGCACCTGGCCGGTACGAGTTCACCTGCGGCATGTCGATGCTCCACGGCGCTGTCGTCGCGGAGTGATAGAGGAGAATGAGATGGCGCGCGCACTGAAAGTGATGCAGGAGCAGGAACCGACGCCGGAGACCGCTGCCCCTGCGGCGCCGGTCGACGGCGAGCGTACGGTTCGCCTCACGGTGTCGGGGATGACCTGTGCGGCCTGCCAGGCGCGCGTCCAGCGCACGCTGCAGAAGCAGCCTGGCGTCGTCGACGCCGGCGTCAACCTGATGATGCACGACGCCACCGTTCGCTATCTGCCGAACGCGACGTCCCCCGAGCAGCTCATCGAAGCAGTCCGCGCAACGGGCTACAGCGCCGAGCTGCCGCCGGCCGAGCAGAGCGCGTTCGACGAACAGCAGGCGCGCGACGAGGCACAGCAGCACGAGTTCGCCGAGCTCCGCCGCAAGGCGATCGTGAGCGGCGTGGCCGGCGCGGTGGCGATGTTCGTACCGATGGCGCTGATGCCCGTCGTCCCGATGCGCGTGATGAACATCGCGCTGCTCGTGCTCACCGTCGCGGTGATGGCGTGGGCGGGACGTCACTTCTATACACGTGCCTGGAGCGCGTTCCGCCATCACTCGGCGGACATGAACACGCTGATCGCCGTAGGAACCGGCGCCGCGTTCGTGTACTCGCTCATCGCGACGGCGGCGCCAGGGTTCTTCGTACGTCGCGGCGTCGCCCCCGACGTGTACTACGAGGCGGTGATCATCATCATCGCGCTCATCCTCACCGGCAACGCCTTCGAGGCGCGCGCCAAGCGGGCGACGTCGGCTGCGCTGCGCGCGCTGGCCAGCCTCCAGCCACCGACGGCACGCGTCGTTCGCGGCAGAGGAGCAGCCGCGCAGGAGATCGACGTGCCGGTCGCCGACGTGCGCCACGACGACGTGGTCGTCGTGCGGCCGGGCGAGCGCCTGCCGACGGACGGCGAAGTGGTCTCCGGCGAGAGCGCGGTGGACGAGTCGATGCTCACCGGGGAGTCGGCGCCGGTGGCGAAGCAGGCCGGCGATCGCGTGATCGGCGGGACGATCAACCGCACCGGTGCGCTGCGCTACCGCGCCACGACACTCGGCGCCGACAGCGTCCTCGCGCAGATCGTCCGCCTCATGCGCGACGCGCAGGGCTCGCGCGCGCCGATCCAGAACCTCGCCGACCGGATCAGCGGCGTGTTCGTCCCCGTCGTCGTGTCGATCGCCATCACGACCTTTGTCGTCTGGTTCGTTGCGGCAGATCTCTCCGGAGCGACGGCGCCCGCCGTGCGTGCCTTCGCCGCTGCGGTTGCCGTGCTCATCATCGCCTGTCCCTGCGCGATGGGGCTCGCCGTGCCGACCGCCGTGATGGTCGCCACGGGCCGCGGCGCGACGGCGGGCGTGTTGATCAAGGGAGGAGAAGCGCTGCAGCGCGCCGGCGCGATCGACACGGTAGTGCTCGACAAGACCGGCACGGTGACGGAGGGGCGGCCCACGGTGACGGACGTCGTACGCGTGGCGAGTGCATCGCGCACGGACGACGAGTTGCTCACGCTCGTCGCGTCGCTCGAGTCGTCGAGCGAGCATCCGCTCGCCGACGCGATCGTGCGCCACGCGCGCGACCGTGGGCTCGCGCTCGCGCCGGCCGAGCATTTCCGCTCGGTGACGGGGCGCGGCGCGGTGGCGACCGTGGCGGGACGCGAGGTGCTCGTCGGCAACGAGGCGCTGCTCGCGGAACACTCGATCGACGTCGCACCGCTGCGCAACGAGGCCGCTCGTCTCGCCGAGCAGGCGCGCACGCCGGTCTACGTCGCGATCGACGGGGCGCTGGCCGGTCTGCTCGCCGTCGCCGATCCGATCAAGGCGACGTCGCGCGACGCGATCGCCACGCTGCGCGGGCGCGGCATCGACGTCGTGATGCTCACCGGCGACACGCAGCGCACCGCCGACGCCATCGCGCGCGAAGCGGGGATCGCGCACGTCATCGCCGGCGTGCTCCCGGAGGGAAAGGTCGATGCGATTCGGAAGCTCCAGGACGAGCGCCGCGTCGTCGCCATGGTCGGCGACGGCGTCAACGACAGCGCGGCCATCGCGCAGAGTGACGTCGGCATCGCGATCGGCACCGGCACCGACATCGCCGCCGAGGCCGCCGATGTCGTACTGATGCGCGGCGATCTGCACAGTGTGACGCAGGCGATCTCGTTGTCGCGGCGCACGATGCGCACGATGAAGCAGAACCTCTTCTGGGCATTCATCTACAACGTCGTCGGCATTCCGGTCGCGGCGGGCGTTCTCTATCCCGCGTTCGGTCTGCTGCTCAGCCCCGTCATCGCCAGCGCGGCCATGGCATTCAGCTCCGTGAGCGTCGTGGCCAACAGTCTGCGACTCCGTCGTGCGCGGCTCGCGTGAGCGCGCGCGGACGACTTCCCCTTCAGGATTCGGATTCCATGGCGCACACGAACAAGGCGCACGGCAGCACTCCGGACCACGACGCCCAGCACGATGCATCCTCCCCCTCCTCCGCGCTCACGGTGCTGCAGTGTGGCTGCGCGATGCCCGCCGAAACATCGGGCGAGCGCAGGGCTGTCGCCGTCGACCCGGAAGCGAAGGCGCGCAACGTGAAGCGGTTGCGCCGCATCGAGGGACAGGTGCGCGGGCTGCAGAAGATGGTCGAGGAGGACCGCTACTGCGCCGACATCCTGACGCAGATCTCCTCCGTGCACGAGGCGCTGCGATCGGTGGGGCGTGAGCTGATGCGGAACCATCTGCGCCACTGTGCGTCGGCCGCGATCCGATCGGGGCCCGACGATGCGGAGCCGATGTACGACGAGATCATCGATCTGATGTACAAGCACAGCCGGTAGGCAACTTCGCGCTGGCGCGTTTGCGGACGATTCGCAACCTTCGTCAGCGTGAGACGCGATTGGCTGGGCCGGGCGCTGTCGGCGCTGATGGGACTCTGGATCGCGGGCATGATCGCGACGCCCGCGGCCTCGCGCGCGAGCGCCCCCGTCGACCCACTCAGCGCGCTGCGCGCACTGCCGGACCGCACGCGTGTGGTCAGCGAAGCGCCGCCGGACTCCGACCCCACCCCGCCCGCTCGCGCGGTGGCCCGCGAGTGCTCCAAAGCCTGTGGGCAAGGCGGTCGCCGCACGGCCGACGAACTTCCCACGGCGAACATCGTCGAGCTCGCGCGCGCCGCGCATCACGACGGCCCCGTGCTCGCGACCGCGCCGCGTCGCTACCATGCATCGGTCGCGCACGTCCTTCCCCCCGCGCTCGGCCCGCCCTCCGCGCTGGTCTGACGAGTCATCGGCGACGCTCTTGCTGGAGCGAGCCTCGCCACCGGACCGGCGCCGAAGCTGTCCGGCACTCCCAGCTACGAGTCTGCGTGTCTCAGGAATCCGTCTCGACCGAGCCGATCGCTACGCGCTCGTCCGGACCGACGTCTCTCATCTGCCCCGGCTGCGGCTCCACGGTCGCGGGCAATGATATCGAGGTGATGTTCGTCGGCGATCTTGCCAGCAAGCCGCTGCAGATCGGCAAGTGTGTGCTGCTTGGGGTCGTGCTCGGCGTCGTCACCGGCGTGATCCTCCCCCGCCAGGCGCTCGAGGGCGCGTCGGCCGGCGCGGTGATCGTGGGTGCAGTCGCGTGGGTGCTCGCGCGCTGGTACAACGGGCGCGTGCAGCGCCGGCCCGTGGACCTCTGGCCGAACAGCGTGTCGTGTCCGGAGTGCGGGCGTGTGTTCGGCCGATACCGGGATGGCGGCGGCCCCGACGTACCCGTCTGGCCCTAGCGCGAGAACACCCGAGCTCGAGCGCCGTCGGCGCTGCGTTACCCTCTTCTGAGCGCGACCGTCTCCCTTGATCGCCGCTCGGATCCCGGGGGACCGCACGCACGTGAGAAGACGACGCCTCGCAGAACCAGTCCACGGCGCGTCGAACGCCCGTCGCGCTCGGGGAGCGCTGCTCGGTGCAGCGCTCTCGCTGGTCGCCGTCGTGCCCGTGCGTGCGCAGGAGCTTCGCTTCCGCCAGCTCACCCCCGACGCCGGCCTCTCGAGCTCCTACGTCCAGAGCATCTTCCAGGATCGGACCGGCTTCCTCTGGTTCGGTACGGACAAGGGGCTCGACCGGTACGACGGCTACGCCATCCACAGCTACCGGCACCGGCGCACCGATCCGCACAGCATCGCCGACGGAACGATCCACGTCCTCTATGCCGATCGCGGCGACACGATGTGGGTGGGCACGAACGCGGGCCTCAGCCGGTACGACGCGGATCAGGACGCGTTCATCAACTATGCGATCGGCGGTGGTGAGCGAGCCGTCCACGCCATCGCCGACGATGCTCGCGGCGGACTCTGGATCGCGGCGGACGACGGCCTGTATCGCTTCGACCGTCCGACCGGTTCGGCGACGCCGCTGGACGGCGCCGCAGGCAGCCTCCTTCGCGGCGTCCCGGTTCTGGCGCTGCACAGCGATCGCCGCGGACAGCTCTGGATCGGAACGCAGACGCGCGGGCTCGTCGTCCTCGATCCCTCGAACGGCTCGACACGACGCTACGCCCACAACGCCCAGGATCCCCGCTCGCTGCCGGACGACGACGTCAGGAGCATCGTCGAGGATGCGACCGGCTCGCTGTGGATCGGCACGTGGAACGGTGGGCTGGCGAAGCTGAGCCCTGAAACGGGCGAGATCACGACGTACCAGCACGACGCAGCGAACGCGCGCAGCCTGGGCGCGAACCGCGTCGTCAGCATCGCGCCCGCGGGAAAACGCGGACTGTGGGTCGGCACGGAGAACTTCGGGCTCGACTACCTCGATTTCGGAGGTAGCAGCTTCCGGCACTACCGCTCCGACCCGATGAACCCGGCCTCGCTCAACAGCCCGTCCGTCTGGGCAGTGCACGAGGATGCCGCGGGCACGCTGTGGGTCGGCACATTCACGGGCGGCGTGAATGTCTCGACGCCGAACAGCGGCGCCATCCGCCACTACCACGCCGTGCCGGGCGATCCGGCCAGCCTCGGCTTCAACACGGTGCGCGCCTTCGCCGAGAGCCGCCCCGGCGCCTACTGGGTCGCGACGGACGGCGGCGGGTTGAACGAGTTCGACGCGTCGACCGGCAAGTTCGCGCACTACACCACGCACACCTCCAACCTGAACTCCGACGCAGTGCTCGACGTGGTGCAGGACCACGAGGGCATCACGTGGATCGGCTCATGGGCAGGGGGCGTGAGCCGCTTCGACCGCGCGTCGAAGTCGTTCACGGCGTTCACAACCAGGAACGCCGGCCTTGGCGACGACAACGTGTTCGCGCTGCACGTGGACGACAGCGGTACCCTGTGGGCCGGCACGCAGAAGCACGGCGTGTATCGCTTCGATCGCGCGCGCCAGCACTTCGTGTCCGTCCTCTCGGCGGAGCAGCTCGTCGGCCGCGTGCCGCGCACCGAGACGTCGGTGGCAGTGCGCGTGATCGGCGGATCGCCCGACGGCCGGCGTCTGCTCATCGGCACGGAAGGCTCCGGTCTGGCCGACTACGACATCACGTCGGGAACGCTCACGCTGCACCAGAGTCTCGCGACCGACTCGTCCAGCCTGAGCGGAAACACCGTGCGCGCCGCGATCGAGGGGGACAACGGCGTCGTCTGGATCGGCACGACGACGGGGCTCGACCGCTACGACCGCGCGTCGAAGCAGCTCACGCACTTCGGCGAGGCGGACGGGCTGCCGAGCGGATACATCGCCGGCCTCGCGCAGGATGCCGCCGGCATGCTGTGGATCAGTACCGACCGCGGCGTCGTGCGCTTCGACGTCGCCGGGAAGCGCGTGAAGCGCTATACCACGGCCGACGGGCTGCAGGGGAACGAGTACAACGGCCACGCGTACTTCGCGGCGCGCGATGGAACGCTGTTCTTCGGCGGGAACAATGGCTTCAACATCGTGCGACCGACCGAGATCCGGCGGAACGATCGCAAGCCACCGGTCGTGCTCACCGGATTCCAGCTGTTCAATCGCGAAGTGCCGATTGGCGCGGAGTCGTCGCCGCTGACGAAGCACATCGCACGAAGCGACCGCGTGGTGCTCTCGTACAAGCAGTCAGTGATGACCTTCGAGTTCGCCGCACTGGACTACACGGCGGCGGAGCAGAACGCGTACGCGTACAAGCTCGACGGGTTCGATTCGCAGTGGCAGCAGGTCGGCGCGCAACGCACGGCGTCGTACACCAACCTGGCGCCTGGCAGCTACACCTTCCACGTGAAGGCGTCGAACAACGACGGCGTCTGGAACGAGGAAGGCGCATCGATCCGCTTGCAGATCACGCCCCCCTTCTGGAAGACCTGGTGGTTCCGCCTGCTCCTCGCCGCCGCGTTGATCGCGGCCGTGCGGGAATGGCTGCGGCGCCAGGAGGCGCGTCGCGAGGCGCTGCGCGCCGAGAAGGAGTATCTCGAGCAGAGCGTGAGCGAGGTCCTGCGCAGCATGGACAAGCTCTCGACGGGCGATCTGACCGTGCAGCTGCCCGTGCGGAACGACGACGAGATCGGCCAGCTCTGTCGCGGCTTCAACACGGTGGTGGCCGACATCCGTGCGATGGTCGCGCAGGTGAACGACGCGCTGCACGCGACGGTCGCGGCGAGCCAGGAGATCCATGCGAGCACCGAGGCGCTCGCGGTGGGCGCCGAGGAGCAGACGGAGCAAGCGCTCGAGGTGGCGTCGGCGGCGGAGCAGCTGAGCGCGACGGCGTCGGAAACGGCGCGCCACCTCGCGGTTGCCGCCGAGATCGCCACGCACTCGGGTGAAGCGGCGCAGCGCGGCGGTCGCGTCGCGGAGGATACCGCGGCCGGGATGCAGCGCATCGTCGAGGTGGTGAAGAGCTCCTCCACGGCGGTCGAACAGCTCGGGGCGAGCAGCGCCGCGATCAGCGAGATCACCAACACGATCGACGCCATCGCGAGCCAGTCCGAGCTCCTCGCGCTCAACGCCGCCATCGAGGCGGCGCGCGCCGGTGAGCACGGCCGCGGCTTCGGCGTCGTGGCGGAGGAGGTGCGCAAGCTGGCCGAATCCACCGCCAAGGCGACGCGCGACATCGCCGCCATGGTGGCGCGGATCCAGAAGGAGACGCGCCAGGTGGTGATGACGATGGAGGACGTGACGGGTCAGGTGCGCAGCGGCAGCGAGCTGGTCGCACACGCACATGCGGCGCTCGCGTCGATCATCGCCAGCTCGGACCAGGTGCTCGACCGCATCCGCCAGGTTGCCGCAGCGGGAGAGGAGCACGCCGCGACGAGTGCGCAGATCAGCGAGACGATCGAGCGCATCTCGAACGTGACGCGAGGAACGGCATCGGGCACCAACTCCATCGTCCAGGCGGCGGAACACCTCAATCATCTCGTCGAGGTGACCCAGACCCACGTGGCGCGTTTCCGCGTCGGCGGGGACGCGACCAGCGCATCAGTGTCGCAAATTGCGACACTTCCCCTCGAGCCGGAGCGGATGGAGATCGCCGTCGAGGCATCGGTCGTCTAGCGGACGCAAGACTGTTCCTCTTGACAGAACACGCCGAAGCCTGAGAATCATTGCGCACACGATGGCTCACGTGAGCCATCGCGGCTGGGAACATCCAGCGGCAATGAACCGGAGACGAAAGGATGAAGTACGAGAAGCCCGCAGTGCTGCGCCTGGGATCGCTGCGCGAGCTCACGTTGGGACTGGGTCCCAACTCCGGGGGAGACGCAACGAGTATCTACCACCGCTCGTAAGCCGCGAGCTGGTACTCGGCGCACCGCTGCAAAAAACGAAAGCTCCAGGAGACCTCTCCTGGAGCTTTTCGCATCCTGTCGACAGCTGAATGATTGTTCTCCCGGATGCGGACGTGTGTTTTCTTCGCCTCAGAATCCGTGGCGATCACACCACGCTGCCATCCCTCCAGTGAGGACGTACCAGGGAGAACGACAGTGCGTCTTGCATTGGAACAGCGAGAGACGGCAGGTGGCGGATGGTGGTCACGCCGAGCGTTTCAGCCCCGCGTGACCGTGCGCGTCAAAGACGTGCGAGTCCTACGAGCGATGATACATGTTCGTAGCATCGCCTGGCGAGTTCGGACCTGCGCCAAGCGTGATCTCACGGACCGTCCCGAAGCGCTGCACTGCGGGCTTCTCGTACTTCATACGAATCGCCTCCCCGAAAGGTGAATACCTGGCCATGTGCCAGCGGCCCGGCGGGCCATGCCGGACCGCGGATAATGGCACGCCATTTATGTGCCGCAACTCACTGAACCGGCTCGGACCGTTTGAGGGATACCGCTGTCGTAGCGCGAGATAGTGCGTCGCGGCCCAGGGCATGGGACTCGCTATTTGCCGGCGAAGCGCTGCTCCCACCTGACGCAGAGTAGCTTCCTGCTAGCAACGCTTTGCGGCGCCGACACCGCACTTCCATCGCCCGGCGCGCATCGCCCTACCCCCTTCCATGCTTCTCCGCCCCATCTCCCGATACTCGTGCCGGCGAGCGGCATTCGGCGTCGCGGCGATCGCCGCTATGGTGCTCGCGCCGTCCGCACGCGCGCAGGAGCACGACCCGGCGCACGCGGATCACGAGATGGAGGCGGACACGTCGGCGAAGCGGCCGATGGAGATGGCCAGCCCACTGGGGATCCCGATGGAGCGCACCGGTTCGGGAACCTCCTGGTTGCCCGATGCCGCACCGATGCGCGCCATCCATGCACGTGCCGGCGATTGGACGTTCATGACGCACGGCGTCGTGTTCGGGATGTACGACAAACAGAATGGGCCCCGCGGCGTCGATCACCTCTCGAGCCTGAACTGGGCGATGCTGATGGCGACGCGTCAAACGGCAAGCAGCAAGCTGCAGTTCCGCGCGATGGGGAGCGCCGAGCCATGGACGCTCGGGAGCGAGGGGTATCCCCTGCTGCTGCAGACGGGGGAGACCTACAAGGGCCAGCCGATGTACGACCGCCAGCATCCGCACGACATGGTCATGGAGCTCGCCGCGGTGATGGAGCGCGCGGTCACCGACCGGATCGGCGTCTCACTCTACGCGGCCCCCGTCGGCGAGCCGGCCATCGGACCGGTCGCCTTCCCGCACCGCCCCTCGGCGATGAACGATCCGCTCGCGCCGATCGTGCACCACTGGCAGGACGCCACCCACGTCAGCTTCGGTGTCCTCACCGCGGGGGTGTTCACCCGATCGCTGCGTCTCGAGGCATCCATCTTCAATGGCCGCGAGCCCGACGAGACGCGCACCGACTTCGATTACGAGGGTCGGTCGCTCGACTCGTACGCGGCCCGCCTCACCTGGAATCCGTCGGCCAACTGGAGCCTCTCGGGGTCCTGGGCGTACCTCGCGAGCCCCGACGCCGCCGCACCGGACGAGTCGATGCGTCGCGCGGCGCTGTCGGTGCTGAGCGCCCACACCTTCTCCTCGGGGGCCCGGCTCAACACCGCGTTCGTCTTCGGCGCGAACCAGCACGAGTTCGCGGAGCACCTGGAGCCGAGCTATCTCGCCGAATCCAGCCTCCAGCTCGGGGGCGCGCACAACCTCTTCGCCCGCGCCGAGTACGTGCAGAAGGACCACGAGGAGTTGATACTCGGTCCCGCGGGCCCGGAGGGCGACTTCAATGTCATGGCACTCACCGCCGGCTACCTCGTCGAGCTGGGGGGAGCGAGCCCGGTCCGCGCCGGCATCGGGGCACGTGGTTCGGTGAATCTTCTGCCCGCGTCGCTCTCACCGATCTACGGCTCGGCGACCCCCACCGGCTTCGCGCTGTTTGTCCGCCTGGCGCCACAGACCATGTCGGCCGGCCACGACATGAGCCGGCATGCGAGGCCCTGAGCCGTTTGTAAGCCCTGGGTAAGCGCCTTCCGGCATATTGCCGTGGAGCTCGTAGTAGAGCACGGGCTGGAAGGGCTCCAACTCCTTGGCCTGATAGGAGATGCGGTTCCGACTGTCCGAGGAATAGACCGTCGGGTCATCCCGTCAGTTTATTCAGAGAATGCCCGACTTTCGCCTGGCGCCAAACCCGCATAGCATCCATACGTGCGCCGTCCCTCTCCCCTTCTGCTCCGCCTCCGCGGTGTGCTCGTCCTCCTGGCTCTTCTGAGCCAGGTGGGCTTCGGCAACGCCGAGAGTCTCGCGTGCGACATGCACGGGATGGGAGCGATGGCGGCCGGTGCGGTGGCTGACGGGATGAAGCACCACGCGCCGGCCGCCCATCATAGTGATGGCAGCAAGGACGCCCAGGGCTGCCATTGCACCTGCATCGGCGACTGTTCGGCCGCCGTCGCCCTGCCGATGGCGCCCAGCGCTCCGACGCTGCGCGTCGCGCTCGTCGTAGCAGCACCCCGGCGCCCGCTCGACATCGAGCCCGCGCGGCCCACGAGCCCCGAGCCGGATCGGCTTCTCCCCTTCGCGAACGGCCCTCCCGCCACGGCGCTGCTCTAGCAGCCCGTCACCGGATCGTACCGTCGCACGCGTGTCCCGGTCGGATACGACGTCGCGCTGACGCGATCCACTCGCGATCCCGATAAAGCATCCGGCCGAGCCGCACGATTCGGCCACCGCTCGACGCTTCGCCCGTCGCCGCTCTCGCCAGCGGTGAGGCGAGCGGCGTTCGGTCCCTCATAGATCCCACGTACCATGTCCGCCAGATACGTCGCAGCCGTCGCCGTACTCTCATTCCTCGCCGGCCGCGCGAACGCTCAGCAGGCGCGTCCCGCCCGCGACACCGTCCAGACGCTCACGGCCATCAACGTCACCGCCGAGCACGAGGACCGGAGCAGCATCAAGCCGATCCAGCTGACCACCCTTCCCGTCACCGTCAGCATCACGCAGCGCCGCGCCGAGGAGACGGTCAACCTCGTCGACGCCGAAGACGCGGTGAAGTACCTGCCGAGCGTCTTCCTCCGGAAGCGCAACAACGGCGACACCCAGGCCACCCTCGCCACGCGCGTGTGGGGCACCGGCTCGAGCGCGCGCAGCCTGATCTTCGCCGACGGCGTGCCGCTCACCGCGCTGATCGCCAACAACAACACGGTGGGCGGACCGCGCTGGGGGCTCGTGGCGCCCCCCGAGGTCGAGCGCATCGACATGATGATGGGCCCCTACTCCGCCGCCTACTCCGGCAGCTCGATGGGCGCCGTCATGGAGATCACGACGCGGCTGCCGAGGAAGTTCGAGGGGCAGATCCAGCAGACGCAGGCCATTCAGGGCTTCGACCTGTACGGCACGAAGCGGAACTTCATGACCTCGCAGACCGGCGCGAGCGTCGGCGACCGATTCGGCAAGCTCGCCTTCTGGGCGAGCGGAAACTACCAGAAGAGCACCAGCCAGCCGCTGAGCTACGTCACGCTCGGGAACCTCTCGTCGCTCCCGGCCGGCACGACGGGCGCCGTGCCCGAGAAGAACAAGCTCAACGCCGATGCGAACGTGCTCGGTGCGAGCGGGCTGCTGAACACGCACATGACGAACGGCAAGATCAAGACGGCGTACGACATCACGAAGACGCTGCGCGCGTCGTACACCTTCGGTCTCTGGCGCAACGACGGCAACAGCGGCATCGATCCATACATCAGCAACGCGCAGGGACAGTCGACCTACGCCGGCCAGTCGGGGTTCGCGAGCGGCGTGTACGACGTCGACCAGCGCCACACGGCGCAGGCGTTCACCCTCCGCACCGATCGGAAGAAGGATTGGGATCTCGAGCTCATCGGGTCCACCTACCGCTTCAACTACGACCAGCAGCGCATGCCGTTGAGCGCCTCGGCGAGCGACACGTTCAGCACCGCCGGGCGCGTCGCGGTGCTGGACGGCACGGGCTGGGGGACGCTCGACCTGAAGGGAACGTGGAAGCCGGGCGGTCAGCTCTCGCCGCACACGCTGAGCTCCGGGGTGCACTACGAGCGCTATTCGCTGAAGAACACCACGTACAACACGACCAACTGGATGGACGGCGGCAGCCGCAAGGATGTCTTCAGCGAGGGTGACGGCAAGACGGAGACGAAGGCGCTCTGGGCGCAGGACGCCTGGTACATCACGCCGGATCTCAAGCTGACCGTCGGCGGCCGGTACGAGGATTGGCGTGGCTTCGATGGACTCAATGTCGCCACGCGCACCAGCGCGGGCACCACCACGGTGACGCGCGTCCCGCAGCCCACGGTGACGGGGAACAAGTTCTCACCGAAGTCCCTGCTGTCCTGGCATGCGTCGCAGGACTGGACGTTCACGGCGGCGCTGGCCAAGGCGTACCGGTTCGCGACGGCGGCAGAGCTCTATCAGCTGGTCACGACAGGTACGTCATTCACGTCGCCCAACCCGAACCTCAAGCCGGACAACGTCACCTCCACCGAGCTGCGCGCCGAGCGCCGGTTCTCGCGTGGGAGCGTGCAGCTCTCACTGTTCCAGGACGACGTGCACGACGCGATCATCTCGCAGTTCAACACGCTCCCGGGGAAGGGAGACACTCTCTACTCCTTCGCCTCCAACGTGGATCACGTGCGTGCCCGCGGCGCCGAGCTGGCCTTCGGCGCCAGCGACGTCCTGATCAAGGGGCTCGCATTCTCGGGGAACCTCACCGCAGTCGACCCGAAGACGCTGGCGATGTCCGGGCGTGCCAGCGCCACCGCCGGACCCGATGCCGCGATCGGCAAGCAGCTGCCGAACATCCCGAAGTGGCGCAGCACGGTGACGGCGCTGTACCGCCCCGACGAGCACTTCACCTTCAC
>DASVNI010000375.1:0-3764 GCA_036383935.1 Gemmatimonadaceae bacterium
GCGAAGTCGAGGGATCTGCACCTGGAAGAGCCCATCATCGCCGCGACGCGGTCGAGTGCGCGCGGCTGGATCGCCGTGCTCGACGACGGGCGCCTGATCACGTCGTCCGGGAATGACCACGGCGCCAGGGAACCCGAGCTCGGAGTCACCGACGACGTCGAAGCGCTCCTGCAGGCGCTGCATCACGCGGACGGCGCTGCTCGACCAGCGAACGACATCGAGTCCACCACCGCGCTACGAGATCTCGAGCAGTGGCTCACGCACGACTGGACGCGCCGCTCGTGCGCCGTCGCGCTGCACGTGTCGCCGTTGCGTCAACGCACGCTGCGCCGACTCGAATCCGCGCTGCGCTCCGTCCCGCGACATCGGCGACCTTCGGCACTCGCCCTCGCCGCGTCGATTCGAACGGCGCTCGAACGCCGACTCACGCTTGGCGTGGAGCGCGCGCTCGACGATCTGCCGGATGATGAGGATGCCGCGCGCTGGCTCGAAGGCGCGGCCCGTCTCCTCTCGGCTCCCGGCGATAACAATTCGCCGCGTGCGGATGCCGAACGGCCGGCCCGTGCCCGCGCGATCATCCTCCTGGGGGCCGAGCCTGGATGACCCTCTGGGGCTTCGCTCGCGGAGTGTGCGGCGCTAGAACCTGAATCCCAGGCGGATCGGGGTACGCGATGGCATGCGGTCGCCTAGCACGCCGTATGGCGAATGCTGGTATTCCACGAAGAGGCGGCGGTACGCGAGCCCGATGCCCGCGTCCATCTCCAGTGCCGTCGTGCGCGGAATGAGGATGACACGCGGCACGCCTCCTTCCACCACCTGCTCGCCCGACGGCGACACCGTCGCGACGCCGAGGCCGCCGAACAGGTAGGGGCGGATGCCCCACACCGCGGGCAGAGGCCGGAACACCGCGTCGACCATGAGCGAGGTCGCCTTCAGCGTGGTGGTCGGTCCACCGCGAAACTTGTCGTACGAGAGCGTCGCGCGCAGAGGCACCGGAAAGAGCGACGACTTGAGCTCGACGTTGCCGCCGACACCGAAATTCTCCGATGGAAAGCCGAACGAGCGGTCCGCTCCCGCCGCCGACGAGGTCGTGCGGCCGGCGAAGATGGACCAGTGCGTGCTTTCCGCGGATTGCGCACCGGCACGCGGAGCACAGAGCACGAGCCCGTAGACGAACAGCAGTGCGGTGGACGCGCGGAGGGCGGTGTTCTGGCGAGGGCACATTCGCTATCCGGGATGAGGGGAATGCGGCAGTTCTCATGCTTCGACCCTCGACTGTCGAGAAGCGTTGCCTCTTGGGTCCTGGGAGACGAACTGCGACGAGCGCTGACTCGCCTTACTCGCGCTTCCTATTTCGCATCCCGCAGCGCACCGACCCACCGCGCGATTCGCCCCTTCGGCCCCACCGCCCACCCGAACGCCTCCGACGCGAACGCCACGCTGTTGTACGCCGTCGAGTCCACGTGCGTCCACGTCATCCCGCCGTCGCGCGACTCATCCGTCCCGGAGAGCCCCACCGTGACGAGCTTCGTCCCTCGCGTGTCCGGCACGAACGCCACCGCCGAGCGATAGCCGGTGGGCGAGGCGGCACTGTCGATCAGCGCCCACGTCGCACCACCGTCGGTCGTCAGCGCGACGTTTCGGCCGCCGAGCGTCGGCTTCTGGTAATCGCCCCCGACGATCACGCCATGCTGTGCATCGCGGAACGCGATCGAGAAGATGCCGGCTGACGCGATGCCGGCGCGCAGGGGGGCGTCGTTCACCGTCCACGTGTGCCCGCGGTCCGCGGAGTGATACACGCGCGCCGTCGCCGCACCGCCAGACGCGATCCACACGTGCGACGAGCCCCACACCGCGAGACAGGTCCCGCTCGCGGCGAACCCGCCCTCCCCTTCGATCGCGGCGGGGATGCGATCGGCGGGGATCTCCTGCCACGTGTCACCGCCATCGCTCGTCGTGACCAGGAGGAATTTGCCGTCGACCGGATCGCTCATCGCGATGCCGTGCTGCGCGTCCCAGAAACGGATCGCGTCGAGGAAGGTCCCCTTTCGCGTCGCCGACCAGCGCCGCGACCAGGTGCGCCCGCCGTCGCTCGTGCGATAGATGCGCGACGAGTCGGCGATGCTGATCGCGTGTGCAGTGGTGGCCGACGTCGCCGCGATCGCGCGCAGATCGAGCGCGCCGGCGCCCGGGATCGTGTCGCGCGTCCAGTGCTCACCCGCATCCGACGTGTGCAACACGGTGCCGCGCTGCCCGCTGGCCCACACCACGCGTGGCGACACCACGCTCAACCCGCGCAGCTCGACGTCGACCGGGCTCGCCTGCGCAGCCCACTGCGCGCGGGCGACGCATGGTGCAATCGCGAGCGCGAGAGCGAGTGACATCACGAAATGCGGGAAACGCATGGTTCGGAAACACATGATCTACGACGATGCGAGGGTGGGTGGCGTGGAGTATGCCTTTCCATGCAGCAGGGAGCCAGCAGCGCGTCACAGTGGCGCAGGATCGAGGGGACGCGCGTTGCAAGAGTCGGTGCAGCGGATCATTACGACGGAGGACATCCCATGATGATCGGAATCGACCGCGAGGCCTTCGCACTGCAGGTGATGAAAGAGCTGCGACGTTGGCCGGGTGTGCAGATCCGCCCGCACCTCAATCCCACCTCCCCCGATCCCGACGATGGCGTCGAGTTCCGGCTGTACGGACGACAGATCGGCCACATTCACCACGATTGCGCCCTGCATCTCTCCTTCACGCGCGCGCTGAAGCAGATGGTCCTCGAGCAGGGGCTCGCGCTGCCGCTCGAGCAGGCGGGAGGCGCGGGCTGGGTCGCCTTCGTCCCGGAAGTGCCGGGTGATGCCCAACGCGCCATCTGGCTGCTTCGCCTCAACTACGTTCGCCTGCGCCGCCAGCGCCTGAGTCCCGACGCCGCGGCAGCGTCGTCGCTGCTCCGCGAGCACGAGGGCGCGCTCGGCGATTTGAGCCCGTCGATCGCGAGTGCGCTGCAGCGCACGCAGGCGAGAGCGCCGAGACCGCTGCCTTCGATGTGAGGTCGCGCCGGGACGGCGCGACCCGGCGGTAGTTCGCCACCCCCGCAGTAGGCGCGCAGCGCGCGCCTACTGCCCGCGGAACACGAAGAACACCGCGCCACAGATGCACATGGCCGCCCACAGAAAATCGAGGCGCAGGGGCTGGCGCATGTAGAACACCGCGAACGGGATGAACACGATCAGCGTGATCGCCTCCTGCATGATCTTGAGCTGGCCGAGCGAGAGCGTGCTGAAGCCGATGCGGTTGGCCGGTACCTGGAGCAGGTACTCGAACAGCGCGATCCCCCAGCTGATGATCGCGGCGATCCACCACGGGCGATCGCTCAGGTTCTTCAGGTGGGCGTACCAGGCGAAGGTCATGAAGACGTTCGACAGGACGAGCAGGCCGGCGGTGCGCAGGATGACGGGCATCTAGGAGGCTGAGACTGGTGGAAGCAAAATGGTAGTCGGTTGCGGTAGTCGGTTTACAGCCGACCTCGAGAAGTTTCGGCGCCCCGAGGTCGGCCGTAAACCATTCAACCGAGAACCGAAAACCGCCCGCCGATACACCCGTCCGGCGCCCGAAACCCGGATCGTCCACGCCCCGTACGTCTCCTCGCCGGCGACGTCGGGCCGGCACCCTCAAGACGGAGTCCGGCTCATGTGGACGGTTCTCAAGGCGGTCGCGCTCAGGTTCGCCATCGGACGGACCCTCGGCGGGATGCTCGCCACCCT
>DASVNI010000376.1:0-4747 GCA_036383935.1 Gemmatimonadaceae bacterium
TGATGATCGCGGATCCTCTTCCCGTGCTGCCTCCGGGCTCCACGCTCCGACAGGCCGTCGTCGTGCTCGCCGAGCAGCGTGGCATCGTCCTCGTCGCGGGCGACGATCGGCGGTTGCAAGGGGTGCTCACTGCTGGCGACCTGACCAGGCTCATGGAACACGAAGCGGACGTGCTTGCCCACCCGGTGGAGCGCATCATGACCCGAACGCCGCGTACCGCACAGGCGGGCGAGCTGGCGAGCGCGGTCGTCTACCGGATGGAGACCAACGGCGTGATGGCGATGCCAGTGCTCGGCGACGACCATCGCATCGTCGGCGTCGTGCACCTGCACGACCTCATGCGGGCGCGCGTCGCATGAGAGCCATGCGTCTCGTGGTGGTGGGATTGTTCCTCGTTGCGGGCACGGCCTGCCGGCAGAAGGGCGCCACGCCGCCGGTGAAGGCGGGGCGCACCATGGCCGACAGCGCCGACCAGGTGATGCTCGACGTGCGCGCGCTGCTCACGGACCACGGCGTCCAGCGCGGGGAGATGTTCGCGGACACCGCGTACGTGTTCGACGATCAGACGCGCTTCGACCTGCGCAACGTCCGCGCGACGTTCAATACCAGCACGGGCACCAAGGACGGCGTGATGAGCGGGGACAAGGGCCGCTACAGCACGCGCGACGGGACGCTCGAGGGCTTCGGCAACGTCGTCATCGTCACGAACGAAGGGCGCCGGCTCACCTCGCCGCACATCAAGTTCGTCCAGTCGATGAACGAGGTGTCGAGTGACACGACCTTCACCCTCGTGGAGCCGGGCCGCACGGTGAGCGGCATCGGCTTCAAGGCCGATCCACAGCTCACGCGCATCTCCATTCTCCGAAACCTCGGCGGGCAGGGGAGCTTCGTCCTGCCGGGACAGTGAGAGCTGCGCGAGCCCTCGCGTTCGTGACAGCGTTCGCCGCGCTGGTAGGACCGGTGCGATCGACATCGGCGCAGGTCGGTCCGGCGCCGAGTGGGCGCTGTCAGTTCGTGCTCGACCCCAACCCGAACCTTCACACCAACCTCGTAAAGCTCCCGAGCGGACAGTACAACTCGTTCTTCGGGGGCGGCGTCGTCGCACGCTGTCCGGCGCAGAATCTCGTCCTCAAGTCCGACAGTCTCGAGGCGTACGGAGACGAGGCCCGGTACTTCTTCATCGGTCACGTGGACTACAGCGAGCCGCGCCTCACGCTCCGCTCCGACTTCCTGACCTACTTCCAGCGCGAGGAGCGTCTGCTCGCGACGATCAACGTGGACGCGACGCTCCCCACAGGGTCGAACCTCAAGGGCCCGCAGCTCGAGCTCTGGAAGGAGATCCCGAGCGTGCGTCAGCAGCACGGCACGGCGATCGGCCGGCCCACGATCAATGTCATCCAGAAGGATTCGCTCGGTCGCCCTCAGCCTCCCGTCACCGTCACGGGGAACACCGTCTGGATGATGGGCGATAGCACCGTCGCGTCGCAGGGTGAGGTCGTCGTGGTCCGGCCCGAGCTCACCGCTTCGGGGGACTCGCTCTACCTGGAGGGCAGCACCGGGCTCCTCCGTCTCATGCGAAAGCCGCGCGTCATGGGGACGAAGGGTCGCACGTACACGCTCGTCGGCGAGACCATCGACGTGCTCTCCAAGGAGCGCAAGCTCGACCGCGTGCTCGCCAAGTCGAAGGCGGAGGCGGTCAGCCGCGACGTGACGCTCAAGTCGGACACGATCGATCTCCGCATCGCCGCCGACGAGCTTCAGCGCGCCATGGCGTGGGGGAAGTCTCGAGCGAATGCGGTTTCCGCCAGCCAGTCGATGGTCGCCGACTCCGTGGACGTCGTGATGCCCAATCAGCGGCTCCAGGAGATGCACGCCGTGGGCGGAGCGATCACCGAGGGAAAACCCGATTCGGTCAAGTTTCACACGAAGGAGCGCGATCGCCTCACCGGTGACACGATCGTTGCGCACTTCGACACGGCGGCGTCCCAGGTCAAAGACACGACGAGCAAGCCGAAGATCACGCGCGTCGTTTCGACCGGGAATGCGACCTCACTGCAGCATATTCCTCCGCGCGATACCACCTTGCGAGTCCCTGCCATCGTGTACGTGTCCGGCAGCCAGATCACCGTCAACTTCGACACGGGTGCCGTGCAGCGCGTTCAGGTCGTGGACGAGAAGCTCGCGGCGGGGCTCTATCTCGAGCCGCAGGACACCACGCGCCGGAGACCGCCCGCCGCGAATGGGCAGCCGGGGGCAACGCAGCCGGGCGGTCCGCGCGTCCTTCAGCGCGTGCCCGCTTCACCCGCCCCTTCGGCCCCGGCGCCAACGGCACCGGCGCCCACGGCGGCGAGCCCCGCGCCCACACCCGCCGTACCCAAAGGCGCGGTGCCGGGGAAGAGCCCATGACCGCGCCGACGCCGCGCAATCTGCAGGAGCTGGTCAATCGCCTCGCGAGGGGCGACCGGTCGGCCGCGCTCGCCTTGCACGCGCTGATCCTCGCCGCCGACCGTACCGGCACCGCGACGTTCAACGACGTCGCCATGCAGTATCGCAACGATCACCTCGCCGCTCTGCGCGCGGCCGGCGTCGACGCGGACCGCGAGGCGGGTCGCGTCAGCATGGACGAGTTCCGGCAGAACCTCGCCGCCTCGGTGTTGCCGCGCCTCGCCTCGGAAAACGTCGTCGTGCTGCCTCCGGGCGGATTGCACTCGCCCGACGCACCCATCCGTGTTGCCGAGCGCGTCTGGATGGAGATCGGCGGCGTGCGTACCGAGCTGGCCGATGTGCTCAGGGAGACTGGCGAGCACAGCATACACCGGGTCTCTCGCATCACGACGCCCGCCGCTGCGGCGGTCGGCGCGGGGAGCACCCTCGAGGCCCGCGGTCTCGTCAAACGTTACCGCCGGCGGTCAGTCGTAAACGACGTGGCCCTCCGCTTGCAACAGGGAGAGATCGTGGGACTGCTGGGCCCGAATGGAGCTGGAAAGACGACCACGTTTTACATGATCGTCGGCCTCATCCAGCCCTTGGCGGGTCACATCTTGTTGGATGGCGTGGACATCACGAAGATGCCCATGTACCAGCGGTCGCGGAGAGGGATTGGCTACCTTTCCCAGGAGCCGTCGATCTTCCGCAAACTGTCCGTCGAGGACAACATCGTGGCAATCCTCGAGACCCTTCCGCTGAGCGCGAGCGAGCGGGACGCCCGACTCGAGACGTTGCTGGACGAACTGAACATCAAGCATCTGCGGCGCAGCAAGGCGTTTCAACTCTCGGGAGGAGAGCGGCGGCGCCTGGAGATCACGCGGGCGTTGGTGACGCAGCCGAAATTCATGATGCTGGACGAGCCGTTCGCGGGGGTCGACCCGATCGCCGTGCACGACATCCAGACCATCGTCGCCGATCTTCGCCACCGCGGTATCGGCGTCCTGATTAGTGATCACAACGTGGAACAGACTCTCGATATCGTCGACCGCGCGTACATCATGTTCGATGGGCAAGTGAAAGTGTCGGGCACCGTGCGCGAGCTGGTGTTCGACGAGACGGTCGCGGACATCTATCTCGGGCCGACGCTCTCGGCGCGGCTTCGCTCCCGCTTCGCAGGCGAGAGCACGGGGAATGGCGCATGAGGCAGGGGCTCTCCCAGAACACCCAGCTCAAGCAAGAGCTCAAGATCAATCCACGCCTGTATCAGGCGATGGATCTGCTGTACATGCCGCTGCTCGATCTGCAGCAGCATCTCAAGCAGGAGCTCCTCAACAATCCCTTCCTCGACATGGTCGAGCCGGAGGAGGACGAGGAGGACGAGGGCGAGGTTCAGGAGGAAACTCCGAACCCCGAAGCCGAGCCAGAGAAGGACGAGAAGGGCGAGATCGATTGGGAAGAGATCCTGCTCGATGGCTTCGACGCGGGCGGTCGCCGCGAGGAGCACGAGGAGCGCGAGTACTACGAGCCCGTCACCGTCGACTCGCGCGATCTGTCGGATCATCTGCGCGATCAGGTCAGCCTGCTCGATCTCAATCCGCGTCAGATGTACCTCGCGGACGAGTTCATCGGGAACATCAACGAGGACGGCTACCTCGCCTGTGGTCTGGACAAGATCCTCGAGGGAGTGAACGAGAGCGTCCAGAAGGCCGCCGAGGAGGTGGAGCGCGACCTCGCCGAGGTGCCGCTCTACACGATGCCGGAAGCCGATGACATGCTCTCCGTCATCCAGAGCCTCGACCCGCCGGGCGTCGGTGCGCGTGATCTGCGCGAGTGCCTCATGCTCCAGCTCCGCGAGGCGGGGCTCGAGCACTCGGTGCCGTTCCGTCTCGTGCGCGACTGCTTCGACGAGCTGATCGCCCATCGCTGGAGCGAGATCTCCAAGCGCTTCGGCATCAGCCCCGTCGACGTGCAGAAGGCCGCCGACGAGATCGCGAAGCTCGATCCCAAGCCGGGCCTCGTCTACAGCGACGCCAGCGACAACTACATCATCCCCGATCTCATCGTCGACAAGATCGACGGCAAGTATCACGTCTTCCTCAACGACGCGCATCTTCCGCGCCTCAAGCTGAGCAAGGCGTATCAGGAGATCGCGCGCGACAAGAAGAAGTTCGACGGGGAAAACAAGGAGTTCATCTCGAACAAGCTCAACTCGGCCAACTGGATGATCCAGGCGATCGAGCAGCGCCGGCAGACGATGCTCAAGGTCATGAACTACATCGTCGAGCGGCAGCGCGAGTTCTTCGAGAAGGGCGTGCAGTTC
>DASVNI010000377.1:0-3059 GCA_036383935.1 Gemmatimonadaceae bacterium
CGAAGCGGTCGAGTGCGGCGTCGGGGGTGAGCCACTCGGATCGCATGTGCTCCTCGCCGAGTGTGAGAGGCTGAGCGCGGTCGACGAAGGCGGCGAAGACGACCGCCAGCTCGACGGTGGCGAGCTTGTGCAGGTAGAAGGGCTGCACGGTCACGTTGTACAAGCGCTGCACGGACAACCCCGTCTCCTCGCGCACCTCGCGCACCGCGGCCTCCTCGGGAGACTCACCGGCCTCGATGTGGCCGTGCACCGTTTCCCACGCCGTCGGGCAGCGGGTGTCGTGCGCGCGTTGAAGGGTGAGCACGTGCCAATCGCTTGCACTCGGATCCAGGCAGAACACGTCGATCGTGCCGACGCTGATACTCGTCATCGACTCCTTTCCTCCGCCGCGCGGGATTCGACGCACGCGCGGGGCGCGACTCGCCCAGCGAGGTACCGGGTCGACCGTCATCCGCCTCGCCATCTGAGGAGGGCGAGCACGGTGGCGAGCACGACTCGGCCGTGCGTGGTAGCGGGCAGCACGACGTTCGCCTCGTGCGCCAGCAAGCGAACATGCTCGCCGGTCGCGCCTTCTGGCGCCAGTGCGATGACGAGCGGAGGACGCGCCAGCGACACACTCCACTCGGGGAGCTGCAGCGACGCGCGCTCCGGGTTCGCCAGCGCGCCGAGCGTCACGACGGCGTCGAGGGGCCGCTCATTCGCGCTTTCATTCGGAGCTGTCTGGCCGGTGTCAGGCTGCTTCGTGTCGGGCGTGGTCGTTCCGAGCTGGACGATCTCCACCTCACCGGCGAGCGCCGATGCGGCTGCGAGGAGCTGCGCGCGCACGGCGCCGCTCACCGCGCCCGACCTCGCGCTGAGCCATCCGATGCGCGTTGGCCCTTCAGCGGAGCGTTCGGCCACCGGCGGCTCCATGACCTGACGGGCCGGTTCGGCGGCGACGCGACGCAGCTCGTCGATCGACGTCTCGCCACGACGCACGAGCGCGAGCCCCGACTCCCAGAGCGGAATGCACCCGTTGGCGCGCGCGGCGTCGGCAATGCTCTCCGGCGGCGCGCCAGCGGCGACTCGGCGCTCGAACTCAGGCGAGGCGACGAGAATCTCGGCAATCGCACGACGGCCGCGATACCCGACGTCACCGCACTCGCGACAGCCGGCGCCGGCGCAGCCGGTGCACAGCCGACGCACCAGCCGCTGCGCGACGACGCCCTTCACGGCCGTGGCGATCTGATAGCTCGCCGCGCCAATGTCGACGAGGCGCGCGATGGCGCTCGCCGCGTCGTTCGTGTGCAGGGTGGAGAAGACGAGGTGACCGGTGAGCGCCGCCTGGATCGCGATCTCCGCCGTCTCGCGGTCGCGGATCTCGCCGACGAGGATGACGTCTGGATCCTGACGCATGATCGAGCGCAGCGCCGCACCGAAGGTCAGACCGGCCTTCTCATGAACCTGGACCTGCACGATGCCAGGCAAGCGATACTCGATGGGATCTTCGACGGTGACGACGTTGACGCCGCGCGCCTGCACCTCGCGCAGCGCGGCGTAGAGCGTCGTCGTCTTCCCCGAGCCAGTGGGACCGGTGACGAGCACGAGCCCCTCGCGCTGGTCGAGGAGGGAACGGATGCGCACGACGTCGGCGTCGATGAAGCCGATGGCGTCGAGCGTGCGCAGGCCCGTGCTCGCGTCGAGCACGCGCACGACGATCTTCTCGCCGTGCGACGCGGGGAGCGTAGAGACGCGAAGGTCCACCACGGTGCCGCGCACGGCGATCCGCGCACGACCGTCCTGTGGGCGCATCCGGTCGGCGATGTCGAGGCCGGAGAGAATCTTGACGCGCGACACGAGCGACGGCGCGAGCGAGCGCGCCAGCAGGCGCGATTGACGGAGCACGCCGTCGATGCGATGGCGTACCGCGATCCCCTGCTCTTCCGGCTCGATGTGGATGTCGCTCGCGCCGGCCTGGATCCCTTCGGCGAGCAGTTGATCGACGAGCTGGATGGCGGAGGCCGATTCGTCCGGCGTGCGCTCACGCGCGCCCGAGTCGAATCCAAGGTGCTGGACCTCCACCGGCAGAACGGCCGGCTCGGAGCGAGCGCCGATCTCCGGGTACCAGCGCGCGATCTGCTGCGCGATCTCCGTCGTCGACGCTTCGACCCAGCGAATGCGGTGGCCGGTGGCGAAGGCGACGGCGCGCTCGGCGTCGAGATCGAGCGGATCGCTCGTGGCGACGACGAGGGCGCCATCTTCGAGGCGAAGGGGGAGGACGCCGAACCGCCGGGCCCAGCGCTCATCGAGCAGCGCCACGGCCGAAGGGTCGATGCCGGAGAAATCAGCGTGAAGAGTGTGGGCGGTGCGGCGTGTGATCACGTCCGCAGAGTAGCCGTACCGCAGTGGCGACCATCACCGCGCGTGCGCGCACCGGTACGGACGAGCGCGAACGGTCAGCGCTCGTTCAGGCGCTCGAGCTGGCGATCGTGAACGCGCGAGAGCAGTGTGAGCGCCGAGAGTGCGCCAACGAGCGCCATGAACATGTCCCACTGCGTATCCCAGACGTCGCCCTGCGTGCCGAGGAAGGCGTCGGCGGAGGAGCCGCCGAGGAGCGCGGCCAGCCACTCGATCAGCTCATAGGACGCGCTGATCGCGAGACAGATGCAGGTGACGATGAAGAAGAGCCACTTCCCGCGCTGGAGCGGAGAGCGGCGCAGCAGGACCTCGCGCGCGATGATCGCCGGGACGAATCCCTGCGCGAAGTGACCGAGGCGGTCGTAGTGATTGCGTCCGAGATGCAGCGCATCCTGCACCCAGAAGCCGAGGGGGACCTTCGCGTAGGTGTAGTGCCCGCCGACCATGAGGATGAGGGCGTGCACGAACAGCAGCCGATACGCGAGGGGAGTGAGGGGGAAGTGCTTCGCGGTCGCGACGAGAATCGGGAGCGCGATGAAGATCGGGAAGACCTCGAGCACCCACGTGCCCGGCTCCGCCGCGCCGATGCGCGATGCGGCGAGGCAGATCAGGGTGGCGAGGAGGAGGATGACGGGCTCACGGCGTCGCATGGCCGGAGGACG
>DASVNI010000378.1:0-1552 GCA_036383935.1 Gemmatimonadaceae bacterium
GCCGCGCGGCTCAACCTGAGCTACACTACCGTCACCGCGCCGATCGCCGGTCGCGCCGGCCGCGCCGAGGTCACCGAGGGCGCGCTGGTGAGCGGCGCACAGGCCACGCTGCTCACGCGCATCGACCAGCTCGACCCGATCTACGCGAACTTCTCGCAGTCCAGCTCCGCCGTCCTCGATCTGCGGCGCGCGCTCGCCTCGGGCACCGCACGGGGACGGATCATGAGTGCGCCGGTGACCATGGTGCTCGAGGACGGAACGCCCTACCGCAGCGTCGGCCGTCTCGACTTCTTCGACCTCGCGATCGACTCGACGACGGGTTCGGCGGCGATGCGCGCCATCTTCCCCAACCCGCAGCGTCAGCTCCTGCCCGGCCAGTTCGTCCGCGTGCGCGTGGACGCCGGCGTGCGACCGAACGGCGTACGTCTGCCGCAGCGCGCCGTCACGATGACACCGAACGGCGGCACGGTGTTCGTCGTCGGCGCCAAGGACGTCGTCTCCGTGAAGCCGGTCAAGCTCGGGCAGCTCGAGGGCGACGAGTGGGTGATCGAGAGTGGGCTCATTCCTGGTGAGCGCGTCATCGTGGACGGAGTACAGAAGGCCTCTCCGGGCGCGCCGGTGAAGCCGGTCGTCGCAAAATGACGCCGCGCTTCTTCATCGATCGCCCGGTGTTCTCGTGGGTGATCGCGCTGACGATCCTCTTCGCCGGCGGGATGGCATTGCGGTCCCTGCCGATCGAGCAGTACCCGACGATCGCGCCGCCGTCGCTGACGATCTCCGCCGTCTATCCCGGCGCCGATGCGTCGGTGATGGCCACGAACGTCACGCAGCCGATCGAGCAGGAGCTGAACGGCGTCGAAGGGTTCCAGTACATGTCGTCGTCCAGCCTGTCCAATGGCACCGCAAGCATTACGGTGACGTTCCGCTCGGGCACGGACATCAACGTCGCCCTCGTCGACGTGCAGAACCGGCTGCGCCGCGTGGAAGCGCGGCTCCCCGAAGACGTGCGCCGCCAGGGCGTGCAGGTCGTCAAGGCGAACGCGGGCTTCCTGATGATCGTCGCGCTGACGTCGAAGTCGCGCTCGATGCAGACGCTCGAGCTGGGGAACTTCGCCGTCGCGCGCGTGGTGGACGAGCTGCGCCGCGTGCCCGGCGTGGGCGACGTGCGCTCGTTCTCCTCCGAGTACGCGATGCGCATCTGGCTCGACCCGGCCAAGCTCGCGTCGTTCAATCTCACTCCCGCCGACGCGCTCGCCGCGGTGCAGGAGCAGAACAGCCAGTCGAGCGGTGGAGCGCTCGGCGACCGACCGATCGCCGAAAACAGCGAGATCAACGCGCCGATCCTGACGCAGAGCCGGTTCAGCACCCCCGAGCAGTTCGCCAACATCATCCTGCGCGCCAACCCGGACGGCTCGATCATCCGGCTCGGCGACGTCGCGCGCGTGGAGCTCGGCGCGCAGACGTACGGCTTCGACATCGAGATGAATGGCGAGCCCGCGGCAGGTATGGCGATCCAGCTCACGCCGGGTGCCAATGCGCTCGCCGTCGCCGA
>DASVNI010000379.1:0-2099 GCA_036383935.1 Gemmatimonadaceae bacterium
GCCACCGCGGCACGCGCCGCGGTCTCGGTGCGCAGACGGTCGCTCTCCACCCCCTCGGCCTCGCCGACGAAGATCTCCTCGCCGTGGCGCAGGGTGACGCGACACATCATGCCGCTCGTGCGCGAGCGACGAACCTCGACATCCTCGAAGTAGAGCCGGCGACGCGCGCTCTGCGCCGTCATCGGGCCCTCGTCCGGCTGCTGCACGACGGGCTGCAGGATCGGCGTGCCCATCGCGGGCGTCGCCAGGCGCGCGGCGCGGAATGCTTCCGCCGCCGGACCTTCGCTCGTCGCGACGCTGATCTTCTTGTGACTCACGCGCATCCCGAGATGCGCGAGCAGTGCGCTCTCCACGTTGCGCACGGTCTGCTTCGGCGACACTTCCGTCGTCGTGAGGATGTGCACCTCCGACACTTCGCCGGTTGGACCACTCACGATGCGCACGTTCAGAACGCCGGGCAGCGTCTGCAACAGCTCCTCGGCGCGCTCGATCGGCAGCAACGTGCCCGCGATCGGCGAGATCGCATCCATCGGACGCGGAGGAGTTACGGGAGGCGCGCTAAATGGCTTCGCCGGCACCATCAGCAAGGCTTGGGGGTTCGCGGAGGAGGGACTGCTTTGGGGGTGCTGCGGGAGGGAACTGCGGGCACTGCACCGCCGAGGCTCCGGGCGGCATAGCGCGCCCTCATCGGCTCGCTAAGGGTAGGTGATTGCCAATATTTCACTTGCCGGACTTTCAGTCAAGCGAGAACTCGATCTCCGGCAGTCGGTATTCCTTGATCTTGCGATAGAGCGTTCGCTCACCAATTCCCAGAAGCTCGGCAGCGCGCCGCCGGTTGCCCCGCGTCTCCTTCAGGGCAGCCTCGATCACGGCGCGCTCCACCTCGGACATCTTCGTCCCGGGGGCTACGGTAACGACGTTTGGCGGAGGGGTTTCGTCACGAGGCCCGATACCGCTGATCAGCGGGGCCCCCGCATCGACGTACCGCGGGGGGGCGGGCACCTCCCCAATGAACGCGCCCCGGCCGCCGAACGAGGGGCCTTCGTCCACCCGACGCCGGAGATCCTCCACCTGGAGCTTGAGCTCGAGGAGGCTGCGGAGGATGAACTCGAGCTCACGGCCGTCGGCGCGCTCGGTCCCCTGTACCACCGGCCCCGTATGCACGGGAAGGAAGCGGGCGTTCCCCCCTTCCCTGATCTGCCTCGGGAGATCTTCGGGTCCGATCTCGCGACCGTGCGACAGCACGACCATGCTCTCGACGAGATTCCGCAGCTCGCGCACGTTGCCCGGCCAGGGGTACTCGACGAGCAGCCGCATCGCGTCAGCGGACAGCCCCGGGAATGGACGGTCGTGCTGCGCGGCGAGATCGCGGATGAACCGGCGCACGAGGAGCGGGATGTCGTCCGGCCGCTCGCGCAGCGGGGGCAGGTAGATGCTCAGGACGTTGAGCCGGTAGTACAGGTCGGCCCGGAACTTCCCTTCCTCGACGTGCGCGCGCAGCGGACGGTTGGTCGCGGCAATGACGCGCACGTCCACCGAGATGGACGCGGTGCCGCCGACGCGGGTGAACTCACGCTCCTCCAGCACTCGGAGGAGCTTGACCTGCGTCGACGGCGGGATCTCGCCGATCTCGTCGAGGAAGATGGTGCCGCCGTCCGCCAGCTCGAACCGGCCGAGCCGGCGCTCCGCCGCACCGGTGAAGGCGCCCTTCTCGTGGCCGAACAGCTCGCTCTCGAGCAGGGTGTCGGGCAGTGCGCCGACGTTGACGGCGATGAACGGCTTGTTGCGGCGAGGGCTGAGCGAGCGAAGCGCACGCGCAACCAGCTCCTTGCCCGAGCCGCTCTCCCCCTCGATGAGCACCGTGCTGGACACGGGCGCCATCTGCTCGACCTTGACCATCACCTCGCGCAGCGGCTCGCTCTCGCCGATCAGCCCTGTGGCTTCCTGGAGCGCGTGACGCTCGAGGAGTCGCGCCAGCGAATCGGCGACTTCGTCCACGACGATCGGCTTGACGAAGAGATCGACGAAGCCGAGCGCGAAGAGACCGTTGAGCTGCGCGGGATCGTCGCTGTCGGTGAGCCCGACCACCGGGATGCCGG
>DASVNI010000380.1:0-3716 GCA_036383935.1 Gemmatimonadaceae bacterium
AATTGTATACATTCGCCTTCGAAAATGTATACACCCGGTGTCTTCCCCGACCACGGAGCCCGCATGACCCGCTGCTTCCCTGGTGCAATTGCCGTCGCCGCCCTCGCCACCGCGCCGATCTGGGTCGCGTCTGCGCAGTCCACGCGCTTGAGCGGAGCGGTAACCGACAGCGTGCATCGCGCACCGCTCGTGGACGCCACGGTGCTCGCGACGCCAATCGCGCCGACGCGCGACACGGTATTCCACTCGAGCCGCACGGATGCGAAAGGGCGGTTCGAGCTGGCGGGACTTCAGGTCGGCAAATACGTCGTCTCGGTCGAACACGCTTTCACGGACTCGATCGGCTTGGCCGTTCCGCCGCGCGAGGTAGAAGTGACTGCGGCGGGCGGAACATCGCTGGCGCTCGCGCTTCCCTCCGTCACGACGCTGCGGAAGACCCTCTGCCCCGCGGCACAGTCGGATACCACGCTCGGCGTGATGCTCGGTGTGGTGCGCCATACAGACGGGAGCACCGCCGGGGGCGCGAACGTCGTATTTGTCTGGACCGACATCGCGGCCGATCGGACGAAACCGGCAGCCAGGACAACGCGCATGACCGCGTCGGTCACGACCGATTCGTCAGGGGTATACCGCGCCTGCGGGCTACCGTCCGGCGTCGGGCTGTTGGTGCAGGCGCAGAGCGGAACGAATGAGCAATCCGGTGTCGTCGAAGAGCGCATCGGCGCAGCGGGCGTGCTGGTGCGCGAGCTCGTGCTCGGCGTTACGGCGCGCGCATCGACTCTCGCCAGTGGTGCGGACACGAATGCCGTGCATGGCGCGGGGGTCGTGCATGGCGTCGTGCTGAGTCGGTGAAGAGCCCGACAGAGTAGTAGCGCTCTTCACCTCTCTTCATCAGCGCTCTTTCGAGTACTGTCGTGCGCAGTCGATCCCGTCGCGCTCGTCGGCGCAACTCGAGGGCGGCTCAAATAGCCAGGTGCGCACGACGCGAGTCGGCACGCGTCGACCGGCGCGCGCCGCCGGCCGGAAGCGCACGCGCTCGATCGACTGGCGGAGAGCACTCACCGCGCGCGGGTCGGAGCCCGGCGCGACCAGGAGCGTGGACGCGATCGGAGTGCCGGTCGTGTCCACGACGAACGACGACAGCACCTCGGCGCGGACGTTCTCCTTCGAGAGCGCGTCGGGGTACGGTGCGCGGGGGTAGCGCCAGACTCCTGGAAGATCCCCACGCTGCGGGCTGGTCGGCGGCAGGAAGGACGCACATGAGACCTCACCGCGCGCATAGGTCCGATCGCCCGACGGGAGCGACGCGCGGTGAAAACGGGCGCCCCGCGCCGCGGCGCTGAGGCGGTCGAGCAGGCGGCGATCGATCGGCGTTCCGACGATCATCGCGGGGCTGCAGCCGCTCATGAGGGTGACGAGCTTGAGCCGCTCGGTGTCCGAGCTCCACCCCATCTGATACTGCGCAATGAGGCGGTTGCCCTCCCGCGCCGGGCCAACGCCGATGGCCGAGTAGTCGCGCGGCGGTGGCGGGTGCTTCGGCGACGCCGAGTCCGCGGCGATGAGCTCGCGCGTACGGGAGATCCACTCGTCGACCGAGTCGGGATGGAACCACTCCTGGTAGCCGTCGAAGACGCCGTCGGGGCGCCACCGTCCGACACGCACATGCACCCATCCGCCATCGCGCTGCACGAGCGTCGCCGGCCGCTGGCTCATGGAACGAATCGCCGGATCGAGCGACCGCTCGCGGGCGGCGATGGCGATCCGAACGGAGTCGCGACGTGTGGCTTTCTCATCCGGATCGAATACGAGAGCGGTGGTCACGACCTGGCGTAGGGGAAGTCCGCTCCACTCCGCTGGCCGGTAGCGCCACCGGGTGACGAGCGTTCGCGCGACACCCGCGAGCGCCGGCGGCGCACCGGGAAGAAGGGCCACGGATCGTGGCTCGACGAATCCCGCAGTATCGACGATGAACCGCACGCCGACCTCGGTATAACGACGTGACGACCGCGGCATCGTGGACGGGAAGCTCGGAAGCGGACCTTCTCCTTCGCGTCGCGCGCCGCAACTCACCTCACTCGCGTAATAGGGTCTCTCGAGCGTGGGCGGCGCGGGCCGCTCTCCGTGGCGTCGCGCGGCGATGGTCGCGCGCTCGAGCGCGCCAGTCAGCGTTGCGAGCTCGGAGGCCGACATCTCCACGGTCGTATAGACACCTTCGCATCCGACGATCTGCAGTGGGAATCCCCTCGTGCGGCCGGTGGGATAGTACTGCGTGAGGTGAACACGACCGCGTCCGAGGCTGGGGAGCTGACCCTCCTGAGCCGTCTGCGACGAATCGGCGATACGCGCGAGGAGCTGGCGGGCCGCGGTCGTCCACAGCTCGACGTCGGCAGGCGACGCGTGGAGACGCTGCGCGGGAATCTCGTCGCGCCTATCCGGGAACGTCGCGAGCGGAGTCAGCACAACCCAGCCGTCGCTCGTCGCCTCGACGGCCATCGGGTTGACGAGGCGGGGCGCCATCGCGGCGATCCCCTCGCGACTCGGCCATCGCGTCGTCAGTGGAATGAGCGGCGTGTCGTTCGCCTGAGCAGCTGCGGCGTGCTGTGCGGGAAGCCGCGAGGAGAGGAAGAGAAGCGCGACCGCGAGCAGCGCGGGGCGAATTACGACAGACATGTGTGCGAAGTTCGGCATGCCCGAAGACGAGCGAGCGGCGGTGAGCTTCACGCCTGTCGCGTAACGTCCTCGTCAGTGCACTGATGTTTGCTTGACGCTCGGCCCAGCGCGGCGAGATTCACGGTCCCTCAATCGGAGACCGCCATGTTCGTCGTCCGCGAGATCATGAACTGCAAGCCGGGCAAGGTTCGCCCGCTCGTCGACAAGTTCAAGACCATGAACGCGATCGGCGTGAAGTACAAGATGCCGGCAATGCGCATCATGACCGACTTCTGCGCCGAGCAGTACTGGACCGTCGTGGCCGAGATGGAAGTCGCCGATATGGCGGAGTTCGAGCGGATGATGAAGATGGAAGGGATGAGCGACGAGGACGGGAAGAAGATGCAGGACGTCATGAAGGACTATCACGACCTCGTCGATCACGGACGACGCGAGATCTACAAGCTCGAGGCGTGACGAGGTGCGGATCCCTCGACTCGCTTACGCTCGCTCGGGATGACAGCTAGGTGCAGGTCCCTCGACTCGCCTACGCTCGCTCTGGATGACAGCTAGGTGCAGGTCCCTCGACTCGCCTACGCTCGCTCGGGATGACAGGCGCGCCCACGGCGCGCCCTGTCAGATGCGCAGGAAGATCTTCCGGCGGTACATCCACCAGAGGATCAGCCAGAACGTCGCGAGCACCGCGGCCCCGCGTAGCACGGGCTCGAAGGGCGCACCGAGCACGAGAAATGGCGCGGGGCCGACGTGCCGCGCGAGCGCGCCGGTGACGAACCCCTCGAGGGTCCAGCTCATCACGTAGGCGGCGATGGAGTTCATCCCGATCACGAGCAGCGGGAAGGCCCATCGCCGCCAGCCCTTCCACTCGATCGCGGCATGGAAGGCGGCGAGCATGAGGAGCACGAGGCCGCCGCTGTAGAGGGTGTACGACGAGGTCCAGATGCGCTTCACGATCGGGACGACGTGCAGCCACTGGAGCACGAGTCCCGCGATCGCGAGCACAACGCCGGCGATCACGAGTCCCCTCACCTGCTCCTTCGCCGCACGCG
>DASVNI010000381.1:0-5708 GCA_036383935.1 Gemmatimonadaceae bacterium
GACGTTCATCCTCGAGCACATGCCGAACGGGCTCGTGGGACTGATCGTAGCGGCGATCGTCGCGGCGACGATGAGCACGCATTCGGGCGCGATCAACTCGCTGGCCGGCGCGACGACGCACGACATCTATCTGCCGCTGACCGGCCGAGCAGCGAACGACGCCAATACGCTGCGCATGGGCCGACTGTTCGCGCTCGCCTGGGGCGTCGTGCTCACGCTCGGAGCGCTGCTGTTCCCGCAGGACACCAAGACGCCGGTCGTGATCGTCGCGCTCGGCATCGCGTCGTTCACCTACGGCGGCCTGCTCGGCGGCTTCTTCCTCGGTATATTCTGGCGACGCGCGGTGCAGCGCGACGCGATCCTCGGCATGTCGGTCGCGATCGCGACGATGGCGTTCATCGTTTTCGCGAAGCAGCTCTCCACCGCATTTCCGTCGCTGGCGCCCATGCTGACCCCGTTCGCCGGGATCGCGTGGCCCTGGTACGTCTTCATCGGCACTGTCATCACCTTGCTCGTGGGCATCCTGTCGTCATATACGCACCCTGCACCGGCCGCGAAGCCGGAGCCCGCATGACCTTCATCGTCGTTGGAGTGGACGGCGGCGGCTCCAAGACGCGAGTGATCGTCGCCGACGAGGCGGGCACGCAGCTCGGCGAGGTCGTCGGGCCGGGCAGTGCTGTTCGCCCAGGCCAGGCGGAGCAGTCCGCGGACACGATCGCGGCGGCCGTCCGAGACGCGCTGGCGTCGTGCGAGATGACGCACGTCACGCCGAAGGTCCTGTGCGTCGGCGTCGCCGGAGCGGGACGCGATCCCGAGCGTCAGGCGATCTGGCAGGCGCTGGTGAGCCGCGATCTCGCCGACGAAGTCGTCATCCATCCGGATTTCTCGATCGCGCTGGACGACGCCTTCGGCGACGGCCCGGGCATCCTGCTCGTGAGCGGCACCGGCTCCGTTGCCTTCGGGCGGGGACCGTCGGGGCAGAGCGCGCGCTGCGGGGGATGGGGTCCCGTGTGCGGCGACGAGGGGAGCGGGCAGTGGGTCGGCCGGCGCGCGCTGAGCGTGGTGACGGCCGCCGCGGACGGACGCGAGCCGGAGACCGCGCTCATGGGCGCCGTGCTCACGGCGGCGCAGGTGAACGACCCGCAGGAACTGATCGCTTGGGCGGCGCAGGCGACGCCGGCGCAGCTCGCGTCGCTCGCGCCCGTGGTGTCGAGTGTGGCCGAAGCGGGCGATCTCCGGGCGAATGCGCTCCTCAGCCTCGCCGTGGAAGAGCTGGTGCTCCACGTGCGGACGCTGGCGCGCCAGCTGTTCGGCGACGAACGTGCTGCCACGCCGGTCGCCTTCACGGGTGGTATGCTCACGAAGGGGACTACCCTGCGGAAGCGTCTCGAGCACCGGCTCAAGAGCGCGGTGCCGGGTGCGCAGATCCGTGCGGGCGAAGTGATCCCGGCGCGCGGCGCGGTTCGGAGTGCGCTGCGCTACGTGGGGGAGACGATCGCCGAGAGCTGACCTCGATCGGGTCAGACAGCTGGGTCAGATGATGGGGTCAGATACCGAAGGTGTCTGCCCCCTCTGACTTCTGACTCAGCCCTCGTCGGGCGGCGTGACGACGGCCGGTACGCTGAGCGGCTGACCACGCAGCGCGTCGGCGACGGGCGTATCCTCCGCCGACAGCTCGAACGAGCCCTCCCAGCGCGCCATGACGACCGTGGCGAGGCAGTTGCCGACGAGGTTGATCGACGTGCGCGCCATGTCCATGAGCGCGTCCACGCCGAGGATGACCGCCACGCCCTGCAGGGGAAGCCCGAACTGCGTCAGCGCGCCGGATAGGATCACCAGCGATGCACGCGGCACGGCCGCCACGCCTTTGCTCGTCAGCATCAGCGTGAGCATCATCAGGATCTGCGTCCCGACCGGCATGTGGATGCCCGCGGCCTGCGCGACGAACACCGACGCGAGCGCCAGATAGAGCGTGCTGCCATCGAGGTTGAACGAGTAGCCGGTTGGCAGCACGAAGGAGACGATGCGGCGCGGAACGCCGAGCCGCTCCATGCGCTGCAGCGCGAGCGGCAGCGCTGCTTCGGAGGACGCCGTGGTGAAGGCGATGAGCCAGGGCTCTCTCGCCGCCTGCCAGAAGCGGCGGATCGGCACGCGGAACGCGAGCGCGACGGGCACGAGCACGAAGAGCACGAAGACGATCAGCGCACCGTACAGCGTCAGCACGAGCACGCCGAGGTTGCGCAGCACGCCCAAACCGCTCTTCCCCACCGTCACCGCGATCGCCGCCCCGATGCCGAAGGGCGCGAAATTCATCACGATCCCGGTGAACTTGAACATCACTTCGCTCAGGCTCTCGCACGCAGAGAGCATGAACGTCTTCGCCGGCCCCTGCACCTGCGACAGCGCGACCGCGAAGATGATCGCGAAGAAGACGATCTGGAGCACCTCGTTCGCCGAAGCGGCCTCGAAGAAGCTCTGCGGGACGGTGTGCTCGACCACGCCACTGAACGTCGTGTGCTTGCTCGCGAGCTCGGTGCCGGCTTCGGCGGTCGCCGAGGACAGGTTCACCCCTGCTCCGGGCCGCACGATGTTCACCGCGAGGAGACCGACGACGAGCGCCAGCGTCGTGACGACCTCGAAGTAGACGATGGATCTGAGCGCGAGCTTTCCTACCCGCTTCATGTCGTCGCCGTGCCCCGCGATGCCGACGACGAGCGTCGAGAACAGCAGGGGCACGATCAACGACTTGATCATCCGGAGGAAGACCGTCGAGAGGACCTTCAGGTCGGATGCCTGAAATCCCGACTCACCAGCGGCATGATCGGGGAACAGGTAACCGAGCAGGATCCCGACGACCATCGAGATCACGATCCACTGCGTCTGCGTGATCCGGCGAAGTCCTGTGCGGCGCGGCTCGGGCGGGCCGCTCACCGCTAGCGTCTCGTTGCTCACGCGGTCAGTCGTCGCCGGCGGCCGGTGCCGGGCGAGGCGCTCGGCGGAGGGTGGAGTTCCGATAGCCGTACACGAAATACAACAGGAGGCCCGCGGCGAGCCAGATGGCGAACCGCTCCCACGCCATCCTCGGAAGTCCATACATCACGATGACGCAAAGAATCGCGCCAAGGCTTGCCGTCACGTACACGAACGGCACGCGGAATGGCCGCGGTCGATCAGGATCGGTGTGCCGCAGCACCATCACGCCGATACAGACGAGCGCGAAGGCGAAGAGCGTACCGATGTTCGTCAGGTCGTACGTCTCGTTGGCATCGCCGATGAGCGCCCAGAGCGCGACGAACAGTCCCGTGAGCAGCGTCGTCGCCCAGGGCACGCGTGCCTTGTGGCTCACCTTCGCCGCCCACCGCGGCAGCAGCCCGTCACGGGCCATGGCGAAGAAGATGCGGGGCTGGCCGTACTGGAACACCAGCAGCACGGCCGACATCGAGAACACCGCGCCGAGGGCGACGATCTTGGCGATCGAGGTCATCCCCGTCGCGTTGAGCGCGTACGCCAGCGGGTCCGCTGCCTTGCCCAGGTCGCTCGACGGGACCATTCCCGTCAGCACCGCGCCGATGACGATGTAGATGATGGTACAGATGGCGAGACCGCCGAGGATGCCGATCGGGAGATTTCGCTGCGGATTCTTGGTTTCCTCCGCCGCGGTGCTGATCGCGTCGAAGCCGATGTAGGCGAAGAACACGATCGCCGCGCCCTGGTGGATGCCGCGGAAGCCGTTCGGCGCGAAGGGGTGATAGTTGGCCGGATTGATGTGCTGCAGCCCCATCACGATGAAGAGGGCCAGCACGATCAGCTTGACCGCGACCATGATGTTGTTCGCCCGCGCGCTCTCCCGAGCGCCGAGGAGAAGCAGCATCGTGATGAGCGCGACGATGGTGAACGCGGGGACGTTGATCAGGATCGGAATGCCGGCCACGCGAGGCGCCGTCTCGAGCAGTCCATGGATCGAGGGATCCTGGCTGAGCAGCGCCGTCCGGTAGCCCGTGGTGAGCCAGGCCGGCATCGTGATCCAGCCGCTCACGAGCGACTTGAAGTAGTCGCCCCACGAGATCGCGACGGCGACATTGCCCACCGCGTACTCGAGGATGAGGTCCCAGCCGATGATCCACGCCACGACCTCGCCGAGCGTCGCGTACGAGTAGGCGTACGCGCTCCCGGCCTGCGGGATCATCGATGCGAGCTCGGCGTAGCAGAGCCCCGCGAGGGCACAGCAGACGCCGAGGAGCAGGAACGAGACGACGAGTGCGGGACCGGCGCCGACGCGTATGATCTCGCCATTCGGGCCGATCTGGCCGGCCGCAGCCGAGCCGATCGACCCGAAGATTCCCGCGCCGATCACGGCACCGATCGCGAGCATGATCAGATCGCCCGCGCCGAGCGACCGCTTCAGCGAGTTCGGATGTCCTTCCTCAGCGATCAGATCCGCGATCGGCTTTCGTGCGAAGAGCGATGGCATCCGGTCTCGCGCGCGAAGGCGATCAGAGGAACAGCGGGGCGAGCACGAGCGTGATCGTGCTGAGCAGCTTCACGAGCACGTGGAGTGACGGGCCAGCCGTGTCCTTGAACGGATCGCCGACCGTGTCGCCGACGACCGCGGCCTTGTGGGCCTCGGAGCGCTTGCCGCCGTAGGCGCCGGTCTCGATGTACTTCTTGGCGTTGTCCCACGCGCCGCCGCCGTTGTTCAGGAAGCCCGCCATGAGGATACCGGCGATCGTGCCCACCATGAGCAGCGCAGCGACCGACTCGGCGCCCATGAACTCGCCCTGCCCGCCGAAGTGCTTGAAGACCAGCCCGACGACGATCGGGAAGAGCACGACGAGCGCGCCGGGAAGAACCATCGCCTTGAGCGCGCCGACGGTGACGATGTCGACGCACGCCGCGTAGTCGGGATCCTCGGTGCCCTGCATGATGCCGGGCCGCTCCTTGAACTGGCGACGCACCTCGGTGATGACCGAGGATGCCGCCTTGCGCACGGCAGTCATCGCGAGCGAGGAGAACCAGAACACGAGCATCGCGCCGAGCAGCGCGGCCACGAAGACGACTGGCTTGGAGAGATCGACGTTGAGCGTCTGGCCCGTGTAGTTCCGCACCTCGTCGAGATACGCCGAGAAGAGCAGGAACGCCGCGAGCGCCGCCGAACCGATCGCGTAGCCCTTGGTGAGCGCCTTCGTCGTGTTGCCGACCGAGTCCAGGCGGTCCGTCTTGTCACGCACCGACTCCGGCTGACGGGACATCTCGACGATGCCGCCGGCGTTGTCGGTGATGGGACCGAAGACGTCCATCGCCAGGATGTAGCCCGCGGTACCGAGCATTCCCATCGTCGCCACGGCGGTGCCGAACAGGCCGCCGATGGGTTCGCCCGCCGCGTTGACCAGACCGCTCGTTCGCCCGAGCGTGTAGCTCGCGATGATGGCGATACCGATCGTGATGACGGGCATCACGGTGGATTCCATGCCGACGGCGAGGCCGGCGATGATGTTGGTGGCGGGGCCCGTCTGGCTCGCGTCCGCGATGCCGAGCACCGGACGGTAGCGATACTCGGTGTAGTACTGCGTGATGAAGACGAAGGCGATCGATGTGGCAATCCCGATCAATCCGCAGACGAAGAAGTGCCACCACACATCCGGGAGCCCGGCGGGATTGAGGAGCGTGCGTGCGGCGAAGAAGAAGGCAATGGTCACCAGCGCCGCGGT
>DASVNI010000382.1:0-2122 GCA_036383935.1 Gemmatimonadaceae bacterium
CGAAGCAGGTCGCCGCCGATGCGCTCTATGGCGTGCAGACCATGCGCGCGCGCGAGAACTTCCCGATCAGCGAGCTGCGGCCGCTGTGGCCGTTCGTCGTGGCGCAGGTCTGGATCAAGAAGGCGGCGGCGCTCACGCACAAGGAGACCGGTCGCCTCGACGCGCGTCTCGCCGACGCTATCGTGCAGGCCGCGGACGAAGTCCTCGCCGGTCAGCACAGGGACCAGTTCGTCGTCGATCCGTACCAGGCTGGGGCAGGTACCTCGCACAACATGAACGTGAACGAGGTGCTCGCCAATCGCGCCAATGAGCTGCTCGGCAGTGAGCGGGGGACGTATTCCCCCGTGCACCCGAACGATCATGTGAACATGGCGCAGAGCACGAACGACACGATCCCGACGAACATCCGCCTCGCGGCGCTGTCGCAGCTCGACGCCTTCACCGGTGCGTTCGAGACGCTGCGTGATGCGCTCGCGGCCAAGGGGCGGGAGTTCGATCACGTCGTCAAGGCGGGGCGGACGCATCTTCAGGATGCGATGCCGATCCGGCTCGGCCAGGAGTTCAACGCCTACGCCGGCTCGATCGAGCGCGGCGTCCGACGCGTCCGCGAGGCCGCTGACTACCTGCGCGATCTCGGCATCGGTGGCAGCGCCGTCGGTACGGGTGTCACGGTCGAGAAGGAGTATCCGGCGCTGATGAACAAGTACCTGCGCCAGATCTCGGGGCTCGAGCTGCGCATCGGAACGGACCGCATCCAGCTCATGCAGAGCATGGGCGACGCGGCCGGATTCAGCGCGGCGCTTCGCGTCCTCGCGATCGATCTCAGCAAGATCGCCAGCGACCTGCGGCTCATGGTCATGGGCCCACGCACCGGCATCGACGAGATCAAGCTACCCGCCGTGCAGCCCGGCTCGTCGATCATGCCCGGCAAGATCAACCCATCGATCCCCGAGATGGTGAATCAGGTCTGCTTCCAGGTCATGGGTCTGGACACGACCGTCGCCATCGCGGCCGAGCATGGGCAGCTCGAGCTCAACGTCATGATGCCGGTCATCGCGTTCAACCTGCTGCTCTCGATGCGCATCCTCACCAACGCAGCCCGTAGCTTCGCCGAGCGTTGCGTCGTCGGCATCGAGGCGAACGAGGACATGTGCGCCTACTGGGTCGAGCGGTCCGCCGCGCTGGCGACGGCTCTGATGCCCCACATCGGCTACGCGAAGGCGGCGGAGCTCAGCAAGCAGTCCGTGAAGGAAGGGGTGCTCGTTCGCGACATGGTCAAGCGGGACAAGCTCCTTCCCGCCGACGAGATCGATGACGTGCTCGACCTTCGGAAGATGACCGAGATCGGTGTGCCGGGCGGCAAGCACGGCATGGTGGCAGGGGGCTGAAACCCTATCCCGACCCTTGGGCTCGGATTAGATTACTGACGTGCGTATCACCACTCAGGCCGAATACGGACTCATCTGTGCGCTGCACCTGGCCCGTCGCATCGACGACGGGCCGGTGACCGGGCGTGAGATCGCTTCGCTGGAGCGCCTCCCGGGCGACTACGTCGAGCAGATCATGCTCAAGCTGCGGCGTGCCGCCATCGTGAAGAGCACGCGCGGCGCGCATGGGGGCTACACGCTCGCGCGGCGCCCCGACGAGATCAGCGTCCACGATGTCATCTCGGCGGCCGAGCACTCGACGTTCGAGGTGCACTGCACCTCGCACCCGGTGGAGGAGGCGCGCTGCTCGTCGTCGCACGACTGCAGCATCCGTCCGGTCTGGATGCTTCTCCAGCGTCGCATCGACGACGTGCTCCAGAGCGTGCACCTGAGCGATCTGCTGTTGCAGGAAAGTCAGGTGCGCGAGCGCGTTGGCCTGTCCGAGCCTGCGATGATCGGCGGCCGGCCGGGGCTCCCCGTCCTGCAGCCCTGACGAACCGGCGCGCATGCGCCTCTTTCGCTCCTTCCGCGACGACCGGGCTCTCCTGCGGCGGAGCTCGGAGTACGCCGCCGTGCTGATGGCCGAACCGTCGCGCGACGACGTGGAGTGGCTCTCGCGCGTCGCGACGCGCGGCGACGGCGACCACGCGCGCTGGGAGCTGCGCTATCTCCGCCGAGCGATCGGCATCCTCATC
>DASVNI010000383.1:0-2128 GCA_036383935.1 Gemmatimonadaceae bacterium
CGGTGGTCCTGCAGCCCGAGCCGGAGAAGGGGACGACGATCCAGCGCGGGAGTACCCTCGCGGGGCTCGACGTCGCGCCCGAGGAGGATTGGGTGGTGGTCGGGGTGCGGGCGGCGTGCGCCGCGGCGGGTCGCAAAGCGCCGGACGCGCTCCGCATCCGCGTCAGCTCGAACATCCCGGTCGCACGCGGGCTCGGCTCGTCGGCGGCCGCCGTCGTGGCCGGCGCCGTGGCGGCGACGGGGATCCTCGGCTTCACGCTCACGGACGAGCAGCTGCTCGACGCGTGCGCGGAGGTGGAGGGGCATCCGGACAACGTGGCTGCAGCGATCTATGGTGGTGCAGTCCTGGTGCTGCCGGGCAAGGCAGCGCGCGTCGTCCCGCTGACGGTGGCGCGCGGGCTCACGCTGGTGTTCGCGGTGCCGGATTTCGAAGTCACGACGCGCGATGCGCGCGCCGTGCTGCCGAAGGAGCTGCCGCATAAGACGGCGTCACAGGCGGCGGCGCGTGGGGCGGCGCTCGTGCACGGACTGGCCACGGGCGAAGCGGACGTGCTGCGCGTCGCGCTCGACGACGTGCTGCATGTGCCTTTCCGGCGGTCGTTGATCGACGGATATGATCAGGTGTGCAGCGCAGCGGTAGGGGCTGGCGCGTTCGGCGCGACGCTCAGCGGCTCGGGCTCGACGCTCGTGGCGGTGGCGCCGGAGCGCCAGGCGCCGGCCGTGGCCGAGGCGATGCGCAACGCCTGGGAGCATCAGGGGGTGCAGGCGGATTCATTCGTGAACCCGTCACAGGTGGACGGCCGCAGCCTGACCGTTCATCTCGATTGCGAAGACGCGCCCGCGACGGCCGGCGCGGCATGCTGACCCGATGACGCACGCACGGAACGACAGGACGATTTCACTTCAGCAGTTCGGAGACCTCTCATGGCAGTGACACTCTTTCTTCCCACCGTGCTCGCGAAGCTGGCCGACGGCCGCGCGATCGAGTCGACCGGCGACACGGTCGGCGCAGTGGTGGCCGACGTAGCGACGCGGTACCCGAACCTCGCGCCGCGTCTGCGCGACGAGGCGGGACAGCCGTACCCGTTCGTGACGTTCTACCTGAACGACGAGGACATCCGCTTCAACGGCGGCTTCGCCGCGAAGGTGAGCGACGGTGACGAGCTCACCGTCGTGCCGGCGATCGCGGGGGGCTGAGCCCATGGCCACCGCCACCGCACCGCTGGCGACGCAACTGGAGGAGCTGTCCTCGGACGAGATTCTCCGGTACAGCCGGCATCTCATCCTCCCCGAGGTCGCCCTCGAGGGACAGCAGCGCCTCAAGGCGTCGCGCGTGCTCCTGATCGGCGCCGGCGGCCTCGGGTCGCCGCTCGCGCTCTATCTGGCGGCGGCCGGAGTGGGGACGATCGGGCTCGTGGACTTCGACGTCGTGGACGTGACGAACCTGCAGCGCCAGATCGTGCACGGCACCAAAGACGTGGGGCGGCCGAAGCTCGAGTCGGCGCGCGACCGGTTGAAGGACCTCAACCCGCACGTGCACGTCGAGGGCTTCGAGACGCGGCTGACGAGCGACAACGCGCTCGAGATCGTGCGCGACTTCGACATCGTGATCGACGGGACGGACAACTTCGCGACCCGCTACCTCACGAACGACGCCTGCGTGATCCTCGGCAAGCCGAACGTGTACGGGAGCATCTATCGCTTCGAGGGGCAGTCGTCGGTGTTCGCGACGGAAGAGGGGCCGTGCTATCGCTGCCTCTATCCCGAGCCGCCCCCGCCGGGCCTCGTGCCGAGCTGCGCCGAGGGCGGCGTGCTCGGTGTGCTGCCGGGCCTCGTCGGCACCATCCAGGCGACGGAAGGGATCAAGCTGCTGCTCGGCGTGGGCGAGCCGCTGATCGGCCGACTGCTGCTGATCGACGCGCTGACGATGCAGTTCCGCGCGATGAAGCTGCGCAAGAACCCGAACTGTCCGGCGTGCGGCACGCGCGAGATCCGTGAGCTGATCGACTACGAACAGTTCTGCGGTTCGCCGCACGTTGGAGGAGATCCCAAAGTGTCATTCCACGTTCCCGAGATCACGCCGGTCGAAGCAGCGGCGAAGCTCAAGGCCGGCACGATCGAGATCGTTG
>DASVNI010000384.1:0-2825 GCA_036383935.1 Gemmatimonadaceae bacterium
CGGCCGCCACGAGGCACCGCCACAGCTTCCGACGCCGCGGTCGGGGGTGAGATTCACCGGCGCTCCGCCGCCCGCGGCGATCTTGTACAACGCGCACTTCTCCTGGGTCGGGTTGCTCACATCTCGGCGATCGAAGAGCACGTACGCGCCATCGGGTGACCACGAGGGATTCTCGTTGATCGCGCCGATGGCGAGCGTGCGGCGGTCAGTGCCGTCGGCGCGAATCGTCACGACGTCGAAGTCCTTGTCGTGGTTCGTCCCGATGGATGGCGTGGCGTGAAGGAAGACGAGCTTGCTCCCGTCGCGCGACCACTTCGGGAAGAAGTCACCGTTGGCGGACGTCACACGCAGCAATCCGGATCCGTCGGGATTGATGGTCCAGATGAATCCATCCTTACCGAATGCGATGCGACCATTGACGGACCATGATGGCGCGTCGGCGCCGAGCACCAGCCAGCGAACACCGGAGCCGTCGGCGGCCATCACGGCGATGCCATTCTCGCCGGTGCTGCCGATAGAGCGATAGAATGCGATCGACGCACCATCGGGAGACCAGGAGCCGTACATCTGATGGTTGAAGGTGTTCGCGGGCGGATTCGGGTCGACGATGATCTGGCGAAGTCCAGGGAGCTCGCTGCTCCTGACCCAGAGTGAGGCAACCGGGACAGCGCCCGCCGAGAAGCGCGTGAAGAGGAGCTTCTTGCCGTCGTTGGACCCCTGGGGAAGCAGATCGTTCGCGTCGGACGAGACCAACGGCGTCGTGAGGCGGCCATCCTTCGTGATCTCGAACAGATCGATCGACGTGGGCGAGCCGCTCGCCCCATAGCTCAAGGTGATCTCGAGGCGGTCCCGGTTCGGGTCGGACGTCGAGTCGGGAGGCGTCGTCGCGCCATCGCCGCAGGCAGCGGCGGCGAGGGTGGCGAGCACGAAGAAGGTCATCGCCGCGAGGGGTCGAGCGGTACAGAGCTGCATGATTCCGAAGAGGGGAGGACGACGATCCCGGGAGGCGTGGCTGCGCCGCGCTCGTGCTCGCCAGAATTGCGAATTCTAAAGGGTGAGTACGCTTCGCGCGGGCTTGCGGCCAGCATCGCCCCGGCGGAGGTTTTCCCTCGCGGCTGTCGCACGAGAGTCGAGTGCCGCGCAGATCCAGGTCCGCATGTCGAGCGAGCCGTCCACGATCGCGATCTCGTCGCCTCTGTCGTTCACCGACGGCCGCTCCGCTGACGGTGAGCACTTCCTCGCGGACGCCAGTGCCAGGCTCGCCGAGTCGCTCGACGTCTACGCGACGATCCACACCCTGAGCGAGCTGGCCGTCGAGTCGTTCGCCGACGGCTGCCGCATCACGCTGGTCGACGAAGCCGCGCAGGCACGCGGCGAGTATCCCTTCGTTCACGTCGGGGTCCACGGCCGCTCGCCGAAGCACGAGGCGCTCGCCTGCGAGCTTCAGGAGCTCTATCCCTTCCCCGCCGACGCCTCCGTCGGATTCCCCAGGGTCATTCGCACCGGCAAGGCCGAGCTCTATCCCGCCGAGGCGTTCGACCCCGCCGCGCTCGCACGGCGCGCCGTGAACGCCGAGCACCTCGACATCCTCGAGCGTCTCGATGTCCGCTCCGCGCTGGGCGCGCCGCTCGTCGCGCGCGGCAAGACGCTGGGCGCCATCATCCTGGTGCGCCACGGGCCCGAGGAACGTCCACCCTATACAGAACGCGACCTCCATATCGCCGAGGAGCTCGGCCGCCGCGCCGGCGTGGCGATCGACAACGCACGGCTCTACGCCGCCGAACAGTCGGCGCGGGCATCGGCCGAGGAGAGCGAGGCGCAGCTCACCGACGTGCTGGACAGCATGATCGAGTCGTTCTACGGCTACGACAGCAACTGGCGCATCGTGCGGCTCAACCGCGGCTCGCGCGCGCTCCTGCGCGACGTGGGCATCGAGCCCGCGGACGTGATGGGGCGCCCGATCTGGGAAGTGTTCCCCAAGTTGCTCGGCACGCCGTACGAGCTCTTTCTGCGGCGCGGGATGGAGGAGCGCCGGCCGGCGCAGTTCATCGAACGCGACATCTACCGCGACAAGTGGCTCGACGTGCGCGTCATCCCGACGGCGGAAGGGGTCTGCGCCTACGTCAACGACATCACCGAGCGCATCGTCGTCGATCAGCAGCGCGACCTGCTGTTGCGCGTCGGAGAGCTGGTCAGGCAATCGCTCGATCCCGCACGCACGCTCGACGCCATCGCGCGCGCCCCGCTGCCGGAGTTCGCCGACTACACGGTCGTGGACGTCTTCGACCGCGACGGCACGATCCGGCGTGTCACCGGCGCGCACGCGGATCCTGCGCAGATGCCGACGCTGATGCGGCTGCTCGCCGCGCCGGCGACGCTCGACGGGAAGAACTACCTCAGCCAGGTGCTGCGCACCGGCCGCCCCGTGCTCGCCAAGACGCTGGACAGGGAGACGATCGACTCGCTGTCGGACGACTCGGAGGTGCGTGCCATCGTCCATGCCCTCGCACCGCAGAGCTGCATCGTGGTGCCGCTCGTCACCGATGGGCCGACGCTCGGCGCGCTCCTGCTCGGCCGCTCGCGGGCCATCGCGCGTGCGTTCACGGACGGTGACCTGGCGGTCGCGCTGGAGATCGGCCGTCGCGCAGCCGCCGCGCTCGAGCACTCGCGACTGTTCGAGGCGCAGCGTTCGGCGCGCGAGCGCTCCGAGCGCCTGCAGAATCTGGCCGCGGCGCTGACGCGCGCCGTCACGGCGGAGGAGGTGACCAGCGCCGCACTGTCGGAATCCGCGCGCGCGCTTGGCAGCACGTCGGTCACCCTCTGCC
>DASVNI010000385.1:0-5309 GCA_036383935.1 Gemmatimonadaceae bacterium
CGACGGCCGAGTGATCTTCGCTTCGGACCGCGCCGACGATCGGCGCGGTTCGCGTTGCGACCACCTTCTCCACCGCATCCGTGTCTCACGTAAGACTGCTCGTCGCCGCCACCGCCGCGGCCTGCCTCGCGGGAAGCGCGAGCGCTTCTGCGCAGGATCAGAGCGAGATCGCCGGCCGTCGTGCCGCGCTCGCGAAAGCCCTCGGCGAGGGCACCCTCGTCGTCGTCGCGGCGCCGGAGGCCGCGATCAGCCGGAACGGCTACGTCCCCGATCAGAACTATCTCTATCTCACCGGACTGCGTGAGCCCGGCGGTGCGCTGCTGATGAAGATCCATGGCGGCGTCGCCGAGTCGCAGATCTTCGTCGCCGACAAGGATCCGGCGGCGGAAGTGTGGACCGGCGTCCGGATGGGCGTCGAGGGCGCGCGCGCCAAGACCGGAATGAACGCAGCACCGGAAAGCCAGCTCGCAGCGGCTGTGAAGGCGGCACTCAAGCCGAACGACACGCTGCGCGTCGCCAACGACACGAACCCGGGCCAACCGCTCGGCGATCTCCTGCAGGAGGTCCGTGCCGGCGGCAACACCGTCGTGGTGCGCAGCGCGCAGGGGCCGATCAACCGGCTGCGCGCGCTGAAGAGCGCGTCGGAGATGGCGCTTTTGCGAAAGGCGGCCGAGCTGACGATGATCGGCTTCGATCAGGCGGTCGCGGCGACCGCGCCCGGCCGCTACGAGTTCGAGCTCGAGGCGGCGCTCAAGAGCGGATACCGCCGCAACGGCGCGGACGGCCCCGACGGCTTCCCGCCGATCATCGCCGGCGGCGACAACGCGACCACGCTGCACTACGAGACCAACGACGACCTGCTGCCGCCCAATGGGATGGTGCTGATGGACGTCGGCGCGGGCTACCACGACTACGTCGCCGACTTCACGCGCACCATTCCGGTGAACGGCAAGTTCTCCCCCGACCAGCGCACCTTCTATCAGGTGGTGCTCGACGCCCAGAACGCCGGCGATCGCGCGGCACGCTCGCGCGCGAACTGGGCGACGGTGAACGACAGCGCGCGGCGCGCGCTCTCGGCCGGACTCACGAGGCTCGGCCTGATCGAATCACCGGATGCGGAGTACGACCCGCGCCCGGGTGAGCGCTGCCCCAGAGGACCGAATGGCGGCTGCCTGCAGTACTTCATCTACTACATGCACTCGGTGGGACACGGCGTCGGCCTCGACGTGCACGACCCGATGCTCCCGTCGCTCGAGCCGGGCACCGTGTTCATGATCGAGATGGGCGCCTACGTCCGCCGCAACATCGACAAGATCGTCGGCGAAGGTCCGAAGAGCACCGCCTTCCTGGCCAGGACCGCCGCTGCGCGCGCGAAGTACGCCGGCTTCGGGGCGCGTATGGAGGACGAGTACTTCTCGACGGCGAACGGCGTGGAGCTGGTGACGAACTGGCCGAAGGAGATCGCGGAGGTGGAAGCCCGGGCGGCGAAGCTGCGCCCCTCGGCGCCGCCGCGGGATCCGGCGTTGATTCAGAAATTCCCGCGGCCCTGATGGCGCGGGTGTGAGGGTATGAGGGTATGCGAAACGGCCTCGGGAGGCAGAAGCTTCCCGAGGCCGTTCGCGTCTCTTTTAACAGAGGTGCAGATCCCTCGACTCGCTGCGCTCGCTCGGGATGACACACGCATCCCCGCATCCCCTCATACCCGCAACAAATAGCTCGCCTTCACATAGAACACGTTGTCCGTCAGCGTCAGGCCAGGAAGGCCAAGCGAGCGAGGGAAAGCGAAGCTGCGCGGATCGGTGCGGGTGTCGGTGTAGCCGGCACCGTAGCCCATGAAGAAGACCGTGCCCGGGATCGGGCGGTACGAGATCAGGAAGTCCGAGCGGAAGGTGCCGTCGGTGAATGCGGGGCTCGCTGCGCCGTTGATGAGCAGCGGCGCGTTCGTGCGTCCGTCGTCGCGCAGCGCGTCCTGCTCGAGGCTCGTGTATTCGCCGACGACCCGCACGAACAGCGGCCGCGCGATCTGGTACTCGAGCTTGAGTCGCGGGATCCGGTTGTCGGCGACCTGCGAGTGGTCCGTCTGACGGACGTAGCGCTGCTTGATGTAGCTCGCCGTGATGCGCAGCCGATCGGTGGGACGCACTTCTGCGTCGACGTTGGCGAAGACGATGTCCGCCGGCGCCCACTCGAAGAAGTTCTCGTCGCTCCCCCAGAGATAGTACCCGGAGAAGGACAGGTACTTCCACTGGGGGGTGTTGAGCGAGAAGGCGAAGTCGCGGTTGCCGATGCGCGGCTGGCCGGTGAAGGCGGCGGTGTCGCCCGGCGCGAGCAACACACGATACTGCCTGTACAGCACGGGGTCGAAGCCGAAGGTCTCGGTCATCACGGTCGCATCCGCGCTCCACCCGCCGCGCGCCGTCACCGCGATCCGGTTGTGGAACTTCTTCTCGATCGCGTCGCCCTGGTGGACGAGCGCACTGTACGTCCACGTGTCGTAGAACGTCGGGTTGTAGACGATGGTCTCGAGAAAGTGGCCGGCCGGCAGATAGTACGTGTACCACTGGTCGAGCAGCCCCTGCGCTATCCCGCCTCGTCCGATGAAGCCGCTCTGTGTGCGGAAGCGCTCGTCCACCGCGTCGAAGGCGTAGCGGAACTTGAATGCCTTGCCATTGCGGCTCAGCACGGCATTCCAGAGCGGCGCGCTCGTGCTGCCACTCGTTGGTGTGAGACGGGTGAAGCTCTGCGCGTACTGCGCCTGTAGGCTGTAGATCGACGCGAACATGCGACGCCCGTCCAGCGACGCGACGCGATTGTACAGCGAGCCCTCCGTTCGATCGGTGAGCAGGAGGCCCAGCCTTCCGCGCGTGCCGACGTCTCCCTGGATGCGCGCGATGGTGTACACCGGGTGGCTCGCACCGTCGAGGGAACCCTCGGTGCCGTCGACGGCGTTGAGCACGCCGAGGCTGAACCCCGAGATCTTCCCCGTGATCTTCGCCGCCGCCACGGGCTGCACGATGCGGCGTGTGTACACGAGGTTCTTCGGCGTGGCGAAGAACTCGGAGCCGTCGAGGAAGAAGGGGCGCTTCTCGGCGAAGAAGAGTGCCTGACGCGGATCGTACGACACCTGCCCCGCGTCCGACTCGATCTGCGAGAAGTCCGGGTTGACGGTGCCGTTCAGGGTGAGGTTGTTGCTCACTCCCCAGCGGACGTTGCCGCCGATCCTCGGCCGCTCTCTGTCGTATTGCCATTCCGCGCCGGTTCTGACCGGCGCTCCCATGGTGCGCTGCGTGAGCTCCGGCGTGAGATCGAGCACCAGTCCGCGACGCAGGTCGGTCAATCCCTCGAGCGTCCCCGACTGCTGCAGGAACGACGCATTCGCGCGCGTCGCCGGCGTCCAGCTGTCCTCGCGACCTGAATGCTGGACGACGCGCACCGCATTGAACCCCCACGTCTGCGACTCGGCGCTCTGATACTTGAGGCTCTTGAACGGGACGCGAACCTCGACCTCGTAGCCGTACTCGGTGATACGTCCCTTGGACTGGAAGACGAAGTCGGGACTCAGGTCGGGCGCCTCACGCGAGATCGTCGCGTTCCCCGAGCCACCACCGCGCGCCTGATTGTTCTCGACGAGCGTGCCGTCCATCTGCACGCCGAGCGCGTTGACGCCGAGCACGACGGCCTGGCGTCCATCGTTGAAGGTGCCGATCAGGAGCTCGACGCGATCGTCGCTGGAGATCTTGTCGCGATCGCCGAGCGCGGCGCGCACCGCGCCGTGCGGCTCGAAGGCGCGGATCCCGAAGTGGATCGCCGTCGGCGAGTACCACACCTTCACTTCGGTGGAGTCCTCGGCGGGGATCCCGTCGCGCGGCGCGAACTGCGAGAAGCCGGTGAGCGTCGCGGCCTGCTGCCACTGCGGCTCGTCGAGCGTGCCGTCCATCTTCAGGCCGGTCTCATCGAGGCGCGGCGGACGAACGGCAAGCTGGCGCTGCCGTCCGTTGAGCACCTCGCCGATCGCCGGCGGGGTGGGACGAGACGTGACCACGGAGGGACGAGCCGTCGCCATGGCGACGAATGAGGCGAGAACGAGCGCGAGTGGCGACGACATGCTGCAGCCAAGGGTTGTGAGTCACGCGACGCCGGCGGAGATTAGCAGCGGACCGCGGATGGGAAGCGCGTGAGCGTTGCCTGAAGTCTACCTGGCAACGCGGCTCCAGCCTTGGACGACTTTGCGCACCGCCTCGACTGGCCTTCCACTACTCGACCGCCCCCGATGAACGTCCTGCTCGTCGACGATGAGGCGCTGGCTCGGCGACGGCTGCGGCGTCTGCTCTCCGACGCACCGGACGTGACGGTAGTCGCGGAGTGCGGCTCGGGCAGCGCGGCGATCGAGGCGCTGAAGACGCATCAGGTGGACGTCGTCTTCCAGGACATCCAGATGCCGGGCCTCGACGGTTTCGTCGTGGCCGCGTCGCTCCAGGGGCCGGATGCGCCGCTGCTCGTCTTCGTCACCGCGCACGACACCCACGCCATCCGCGCCTTCGAGACGCGCGCGCTCGACTACCTGCTCAAGCCGGTGCGCGCCGAGCGCCTGGCGCTCGCGCTCGACCGCGCGCGTGAAGCGCTGGCGGCCCGACGCTCGGCGGCGTACGCGCGCCAGCTGCGCAGCGTCATCGCGCAGCTCGATCAGGAGCCGAGCGCCGCGCCGCCTCAGGTAGCGCCGACCGGAGCCGAGCGCATCGAGGTGCGCGACGGTGAGCGCGTGCGCTACGTGGCGGCAGACGACGTGGTGTGGGCCGAAGCGGATGGACCGCACGTACGACTGCACACAGCGCACGGCGTGTTCCAGATCCGCGAGACACTCGCCCACCTCGAAGCCGCCCTCGACGCACGCCGCTTCGTGCGCATCCATCGCTCGTTCATCGTGAACGTGGGGCAGATCAAAGAGCTCCAACCCTGGTTCGGCGGCGACGCGGTGCTGATCCTGAAGAACGGGCAGCAGTTGAAGGTGTCGAGGACGTACAGGGCGCAGCTCAAGACGCGGTTGAACGCCTTGTAGGCGGATGTGCGGGGATGCGGATGTGCGACACGGCCTCCGGAGGCAGAAGCTTCCAGAGGCCGTGTCGCATTCCCCCATACCCGCATCCCCGCTCAAGCCACCCGCGTCACCCCCGCGCGCCCCAACCCATACGTGCGCGCGTACTGCCCCGGCGGCACGCCCACCACCCGCTTGAATCGCCGCGTGAGGTGGCTCTGATCGCTGAAGCCCGTGTCGAATGCGACGCGCGAGATCGGCTCGCCCTGGCGCAGCA
>DASVNI010000386.1:0-17552 GCA_036383935.1 Gemmatimonadaceae bacterium
CCTCTTCCCCATCACCTTCCTGCGACTGTGCGCGCTTCCACGCGCGCTGCGCGACGCCCTCGAGCTGCTCACGCGTCATGTTGCGGAACACCTCGTCATCGATCCGGGCGACGAACGTCCCGGTACGCGCGAGCTGGCGCGCGCGCTTGAGTCGCTGCTCGGCGATGCGCCCGTCCAGCTCCACCGGCGCGCTGCCGAAGTCCGTGTACCACAGCGCGAGGGCGATCGTGTTGAAGCCGATCGAGACGACCGCCGCGACGGGCAGGTTGACCGCCGAGGCGAGGCCCAACGCGGTGGCGAGGAAGACGTAGACGGCGTCCTTGCTGTCGTCGAGCGTGTTGCGGAATCGTACCGCGGCGACGATGCCGGCGAGGCTGAAGGCGAGTGTGACGCTGTACTTCACGAGCAGCACGATCCCCGCGACGACGGCGGGAAGCACGATCAGGAGCTGCACGACGGACTGCTGATAGCCGCGCTTGGCCCGCGTGAGCTGATAGACCCAGGCGACCGGCAGGGCGAGCAGCACCGCGGCGAGCATCGCCACGGATACGGTGATCGCCAGTGTGGCTTCGTCGAGCGGGACGACGTCCTTCGCGCGCACCGCCGCTCCCGAGCGCCCTCCGAAGAGCGTGTCCAACGACGTGGGCAACTCGTGCGTTGCGCGGGGTAGATACCGCCAGGCAAGGGTGACGGCGGTGATCAGGACGGCGTAGTACACGACCGCCCGCAGCACGAGCCGTGCTCCGGGGCCCATTCTCTGACCATTCTTGGACGATCCGTTGGCACTCACGGGCCTATTATCGCGCGCCGTTGCGTCCGGCGCCATGCCGTCGCGCCGCGTCTTGCCGCTCCCCTGCAACAGGGGGCAGTATTGGCCGATGCGATTCGCCGCTGCCCTCCTGACCTGCGCCCTCGGCCTGATCGTTTCTCCGCTGCCGGCCACGGCGCAGCCCGCGAAGAAGCCCTCCCTCGTCGTCCTCGTGACGATCGACCAGTTCCGCGCCGACTACCTCGACCGGTTCGGCCCGCAGATGACCGGCGGGATCGCGCGGATGATGCGCGACGGGGCGCGGTTCACCGATGCGCACCACGACCACGCCATCACCGAGACGGCGCCGGGCCACGCCACCCTCCTGGCGGGGCGCTTTCCGCGCTCGACCGGGATCATGATGAACAGCATCGGCGTGAGCGATGCCTCCAAGCCGCTGCTGGCCGGTGCGTACGGGACGGGCGCGTCGCCGAGGCGCTTCAAGGGCACCACGCTCGCCGACTGGCTGCGCGCCGCCGATCCGCGGTCGCGCGCCCTCTCGGTGTCGATGAAGGATCGCGCCGCGATCCTCCCGATCGGGACCTCGAAGAGCGACGTCTACTGGTACTCCCCCGACGGGATGTTCTCGACCAGCAGCTACTACCGCGATTCGCTCCCACGCTGGGTGGCCGCCTTCAATGACCGGCACATGGCGCAGGGCTATGCCGGCAAGAACTGGACGCTCCTGCTGGCGGACAGTGCATATCATGAGGTGGACAGTGTGGCCGTGGAATCCAACGGCGAGGGCTACACCTTCCCGCATCAGATGCCGACCGACTGGGTGGAGGCGGCGGACATCGTCCGCACCACCCCCTACATGGACGAACTCGTCGTCGCCTTCGCGCTGAACGGCGTCGACGCCCTCCAGCTGGGGAAGGGGCCGCAGACCGACCTCCTCGCCGTCTCCCTCTCGGCCACCGACGTCATCGGCCACCGGTTCGGGCCGGACTCGCGCGAGATCCACGACCAGGTGCTGCGCGTCGACCGTGCGGTCGGCGTGCTCCTCGACTCCCTCTTCAAGCTGCGCGATCCGTCGACGATCACGGTGGTGCTCGCGGCGGATCACGGCGTGGGGACGATCCCGGAGCTGGCGCCGGCGAGTGTGCAGCCGCGCCCGCAGCGGGTGGATATTCGCAAGCTGCTCGGACCGGTCCGCGCTGGAATGGCGGCGCACAAGCTCGACACGCTCGCGATCGACATCGACCAGAACCTCGTCTTCATCGATCGCGGTGCCTTCCAGCGGGCGAAGGTGAACGCCGACTCGCTGCTCGACGATCTCGCGAAGACGCTGCGGAGCACGCCGGGCGTGGCGCGCGTCGACAAGTACCCGGCCATCCTCGCCGACTCGTTGAAGGACCCCGTCGCGCGGCGATGGGCGCACCAGTTCCCCGCGACGGCGCCGATCGAGCTGATCGTCACGCTCACGCCGCTCAGCCTGTTCGGGGGCATCGTGGCGACGCACGGTTCTCCGTACGACTTCGACTCGCACGTCCCGATCATCTTCTACGGCGACGGCGTGAAGCCGGGCCTGTACAAGGAGTTCGTGCGGACGGTGGACCTCGCGCCGACGCTCGCGGCGATCGCCGGGGTCAAGCCGACGGAGCGGATCGACGGCGTGGTGCTGACAGAAGCGGTACGCTAGTCGGCTCGTGACGTCCGCCATTCCGTCCGGAGACGCATGAGCACACGCAAGCCTTCGCGGATGGAGTGGGAGGACTGGCCTCGCGAGCGGCTGCTGGACATGCGCATCCGCGACCTCGGCCTCCGGCTCGAGGGGACCTGGCTCGAGGCGCGCATCGACGCGCTCTACCGCGAGCTGGCCCAGCGTGACATCGCGCTCCGGCCGCACTGCTGGCTGTCCGACGAATGGTTCTCGCCGCGCAACGTGCCCGGCATCGCCATCCCGTTCTACCTCGCGCACCCGCGCCTCATCCGGCTCGAGCGCAGCATGGTGCTCGAGGCGGAGGGATCGTCCGTCTCGGAGTGCACGCGCATCCTGCGCCACGAGGCAGGGCACGCGATTCAGCACGGCTACCGCCTGCATCGCCGCGCGGGCTATCAGCGGATGTTCGGGAAGTCCTCCACGAAGTACCCCGCATCGTACCGCCCCAACCCGACGAGCCGGCGGTATGTCCAGCACCTGCGCGCGTACTACGCGCAGGCGCATCCGGACGAGGACTTCGCCGAGACCTTCGCGGTTTGGCTGCAACCGCGCGCGCGCTGGCGGAAGCGCTACGACGGCTGGCCCGCGCTGCGAAAGCTCGAGTATGTTGACGCGCTGATGGCAGAGCTGGGCGGCACGAAGCCACCCGTGCAGTCGCGCGAGCGCGTGGCGCCGATCTCCCAGCTCACGTCGACGCTCCGGGAGTACTACGAGGGGAAGCGCGCCTTCTACGCCGTCGACTATCCGAGCACGTACGACCATGAGTTGTGCAGGGTGTTTTCGAACGCACCCAGGCACGCGAACCGTGAGCTCGCCGCTCGCTTCATCACGCGCAACGCGAAGGAGATCCGCGCGCTCGTCGCGCGCTGGACCGGTGAATCGGAGTTCACGATCGATCAGTTGTTACAGGACATGATCGCGCGCAGTCGTTTGCTCAGGCTGCGCGTACCGGGCGGGGAAGGGCAGGTGCTGCTGGACTTCGCCGGGATGCTCGCCGTGCGCTCCGTGCACTTCCTCTACCGCCGACGGGAGTCGATTCCGCTATGACCGCCAAGCGCCGCCGAGTGAAGCGACGCCGCATGCGCGTGCTCGTGCTGCTCGAGACCGGGACCAAACCGCCCGACGACCTCGAGTCGCTGAGCGAGCAGGAGCGGCACGACTACAAGATGGAGACGGACGTCCTCACGACGCTCGACGCACTTGGCCACGAGGTGCGCGTGCTCGAGATCAGGCACGAGCTGGCGCCCATCAAAGAAGTGCTGGAGGAGTGGAAGCCGCACGTCGTGTTCAACCTGATCGAGGGCTTCTTCGGCCTGCGCGAGCTCGATCAGCACGTCGTCAGCTACCTCGAGCTGTTGCTCGTGCCGTACACCGGGTGCAACCCGCGCGGGCTCGTGCTGGCGCGCGACAAGGCGCTGGCGAAGAAGGTGCTCACGTATCATCGCGTTCCCGTGCCGAAGTTCGACGTCGTGCGCTCGGGGCGGCGGGCGAAGCGCGCGAAGCCGCTCACCTTTCCGATGATCGTGAAGAGCCTCACGGAGGAGGCGTCGGTGGGGATCGCGCAGGCGTCGGTGGTGTGGGACGATGCGGAGCTCGACGCGCGGGTGAAGTTCATCCACGACAACATCGGCGGCGACGCACTGATCGAGGAGTTCATCGACGGGCGCGAGATCTACGTCGGCGTGCTGGGCAATCACCGCCTGACCGTGCTGCCGCCCTGGGAGCTCTTCTTCGAAAACACGGCGCCTGGCGCCGTGGCGATCGCGACGGAGCGGGTGAAGCACAACCTCGCGTACCAGAAGAAGCACGGGATCACGGAGGGCCAGGCGGATCTCGATCCCGTCGTCCGCACTCGGCTCATGTCGATGGCGAAGCGGATCTATCGCAACCTCTCGCTCGACGGCTACGCGCGGCTGGACTTCCGGCTGCGCGCCGACGGGACGGCGTTCTTCATCGAGGCCAACCCGAACCCCGAGATCGCGCGGAAGGAGGAGTTCGCGCAGTCGGCGCTCAAGGCGGGGATCAAGTACGAGCGGTTGATCGAGATGATCCTGAAGCTTGGCGTGCGCCGGGGCACGATGTGAGACGAGGGGGCGGCGCCCCTCGTCGAAACCGCAGCCGGATCGGCACTGCTGTCCACCCTCGCACGAACTTCCCAGCACAGGGTCACTTCGCGCTCCCACTTGGCGGGCACGATCGTCGAATCGCTGTCGTCGTCCCCGTCAAAGAGGAAGTCGACGCGACAGCGCACGGCGCCGCGCATCACCGTGCGCTCGTAACCGTCGGGCCCGTCCGCATCCTTGTGGGGATCCCCCAGCCAGCCCGGTCGGAGTGGGTCGGCCGAGAAGCCGCCCCAGTACCGTGGCCGATCAGGAAATCCATTGGGCGCATATGCCTCGACTGCGCAGGCCACCGCGCCAAGTGGCATCCCATGCGTGTCGCTCGTGTCCGTGCGCGGATCATAGCGGCGCACCCGGACGCTGGAGCCGACCGGCCAGTGCCCCGCCACAGCGGCGCAGGTCGACTCTGCGGTGACGGTCGTCGTGTCGGCCTGCGTGGTGGCGGCGATGACAGTCGGCGACGCCGTGTGTCGTGGCGGTGGGGGCTGTGGCGCGGGGTCGCAGGCGGTCGCCGTGAGCAGCAGCGGAACCAGGACGCTCATGGGCGCACGATGGACGGCTCGCATGGCCGCGCGGGCCCTCCGCACACGATACGATTCGGAGAGACGAATCATCGTTGCCAAACTCGCCAACGATACGGATACGCGCGAGGGGCGGGCACCGATCCGGTGCCCGCCCCTCGCTACATCTCGAAACGACGCCGGCTCAGATGTCCAGGTTCGACGCGAACCGCGCGTTCGACTCGATGAAGACGCGTCGCGGCTCCACTTCGTCGCCCATCAGCGTGCGGAAGATGTCGTCCGCCTGCACGGCGTCCTCGATGCTGACCTTGAGGAGCGTGCGCGTGTTGGGATCCATCGTCGTGTCGAAGAGCTGATCGGCGTTCATCTCGCCGAGTCCCTTGTACCGCTGGACGTTGATCCCCGTCTTGCCGTCCGCCACGAGGCGCTTCGCGATCTCGTCGCGCTCCTTGGCGTCGTAGGCGTAGTACGCCTCCTTCCCCTTGGCGACGCGGAAGAGGGGCGGCTGCGCGATGTAGACGTAGCCCGCCTCGATCAGCTCCGGCATCTGCCGGTAGAAGAAAGTCAGAAGAAGCGTCCGAATATGTGCGCCATCCACATCAGCATCCGTCATGATGATGATCTTGTGGTAGCGCGCCTTCTCGATCTCGAACTCGTCCTTGATGCCGCTGCCGATCGCAGTGATGATCGTGCGGATCTCTTCGTTGGAGAGGACCTTGTCGATGCGGGCCTTCTCCACGTTGATGATCTTGCCGCGCAGCGGAAGGATCGCCTGGAACTCGCGCTTCCGTCCCTGCTTGGCACTGCCACCGGCCGAATCGCCCTCGACGAGGTAGATTTCGCACATCGCCGGGTCGGTGAGCGAGCAGTCCGCCAACTTGCCCGGCAGGTTGCCGACGTCGAGCGCGCTCTTGCGACGCGTGAGGTCGCGCGCCTTGCGCGCCGCCTCGCGTGCCCGTGCCGCCGACATCGCCTTGTCGATCACCGCGTTGGCCGTGCGCGGGTGCTCCTCGAGGTACGCGGCAAGCCACTCGTTGGCCACCGTCTTCACCGCCGACTCGACCTCGGAGTTGCCGAGCTTCGTCTTGGTCTGCCCCTCGAACTGGGGCTCCTTGACCTTCACGGAGAGAACGGCCGTGAGGCCTTCCCTGACATCATCACCCGAAAGGGTCGTTTCTTTATCCTTCTTCGAGAGCGACGACTTCTGGATGTACTGGTTGATGACGCGCGTCAGGGCGCTCTTGAAGCCGGTGAGATGCGTGCCACCCTCGTGCGTGTTGATGTTGTTCACGAACGAGAAGACGGTGTCGTTGTATCCGTCGTTGTACTGCATGGCGAGCTCGATCCCGACGTCATCGCGCGTCGTCTCGAGGTAGATGACCTCGTTGTGCAGCGGCTTCCGGTTCGTGTTGAGGTGCTGCACGAACTCGCGCAGCCCGTTCTTCGCCATGAAGGTCTCTTCCTTCTCCATGTCGGGGCGCTCGTCCTTCAGGGTGATCGTGACACCCTTGTTCAGGAAGGACAGCTCGCGCAGGCGCGACGCCAGCGTGCCGTAGTTGTACGTCAGCTCGGTGAAGATCTCGTGGTCCGGCTTGAACCAGATCTTGGTGCCGGTCTGCTTCTTCGACACGTCGCCGAGCACCTTGAGCCTCGTCTGCGTCGCGCCGCGGGCGAAGTCCATGTAGTGCTCCTTCCCGTCGCGCTTGATCCAGACCTTGAGCCGCTCGGAGAGCGCGTTGACGACGGAGACGCCGACGCCGTGCAGTCCGCCCGACACCTTGTAGGTGTCCTTGTCGAACTTGCCGCCGGCGTGCAGCACGGTCATCGCCAGCTCGACGCCCGGCATCTTCTCCACCGGGTGGATGTCGACGGGAATTCCGCGCCCGTTGTCGTCAACGGTGATCGAGTTGTCGGCGTGGATGACGACAGCCACCCGGTCGGCGAAGCCGGCCATCGCCTCGTCGATCGAGTTGTCGACGACCTCGTACACGAGGTGGTGCAGGCCGCGCTCCGACGTGGAGCCGATGTACATGCCCGGGCGCTTCCGAACCGCCTCGAGCCCTTTCAGTACGGTGATCTGTCCTGCGCCATATTCCTTCGCCTGAGGCTTCTCGTTCTTCGTCATCTACACACTCGCGTTTCGTCGCCGGAAAGGTACCCGAAGACACACCGAAAATGGTCGGCGGCCCAGATCAGGAAATGTAACCCAAAACAGACCTTGACGCAACAGTCTGGTGAGATCCTAAGGTACTTGTTCCCAACGACTTACAACGCCTGCTGTGTCTGGTTGCCAGGAGCTTCGCGCGATAGTCGAAACGGGGATCACATTTCGTGCAGGATCGTGGGCGACCGACGACATCACTCGTCATCCCAGCGAGCGCGGCGACGGTTGTCATCCCGAGCGAGCGGAGCGAGTCGAGGGATCTGCACCTGGGGTGTCTCACAGAGAGCGCAGAGAGCACAGAGAACCATTTGCAGTCTTCTGTGTCCTCTGCGCTCTCTGTGAGAAATGAAAAGCCGTCAGTAATGCCCAGCGGCGGTAGACTTCAGTCCCGCCGCAGCAACCAGCGGATCCGCCTCACCGGCGCCCGACCTTCCTTCCCGTTCAACGCGCGCAGCAGCTCGGGCTCCATCAACGACAGCTCGTTCATCCACGCGTTCGTCGTCACCCGCACGAACATCGTCCCGTCCGCGGCGATCGACGTGGGCTCCGTCACCGCCGCGATCTGTGGACCCACCAGCGTGGGCCACTCGGGAATGATGCCGGCCTGCTCCACGCGCTCGGCGAGGCCGCTCTCCTTCAGCAGGCCGGCGAGCACGTCACCGACCGCCGACGGCTTCTTCCGCGCGGGGCTCACGCCGCGCCCTCGCGCGCGTCGTCGTGCGTGACCATCCCCGCGGCGATGCGCCAGCGCGCGAGACCGGTGAGCGCGGGCGGGATGTCGCTCTCGCGCGGAACGGTGAGCAGGGTCTGACCCATCCCCTGCGCCGCGAGCAGCTCGAGAATGTGCGACGACCGGCGCGCGTCGAGCTCGGCGAAGGGATCGTCGAGCAGGAACAGCGGCGCGGCGCCGAGCCGGTGGTGGAGCGTCTCGGCCTCGAGCAAGCGGAGCGCGATCGCGGCGGTGCGCTGCTGGCCCGCCGAGCCGAAGGCGCGCAGCTCGCGTCCGTCGAGGGTGAGCGCGAGATCGTCGCGATGCGGCCCGGCGTGCGTGAGCCCGCGACGCATGTCGAGTCCGCGCTTCTGCTCCAGCGATCGCGTGAGCGCGCGCACGACTTCGTCCACTTCCGTGCTCGACGGCTCGAGCGCGGTCGCATAGCGCATCGCCACCGGCGCCTGCTCGCCGATCGCGGCGCACAGCTCGGCGAAGCGGTCCGCCGCGCGCTCGGTCCAGCGCACGCGCTCGCGCCAGAGCACCGCACCGTGTTCGGCGAGCGGCGCTTCCCACACGGCGACGCGCTGCTCGGCGCGCCCGCCCGCGTTGCGCAGTGCGTCACGCAGCGCGGCGTTCCGCTGCGCGAGCGCCGCCCGGTAGCGCTGCAGCGCCGCGAGATACGGCCGCGACGACAGAGCGAGCAGGATGTCGAGGTACCGCCGTCGCGAGCTCGGCGCGCCGGCGACGAGATCGACGTCGGCCGGCGAGAAGAGAACGCAGGGGAGGGCGCCGAGCGCATCGCTCAGACGCGCGGGCTCAGCGCCGTCCACCTTCACGCGCTTGCGCCGTCCCTGCCGCTCGAATCCCGCCGACAGCTCGTGATGCGCGCCGCCGCCGGTACGTGCGGCGATGTGAAAGCCCGGCGCACCGAATCGCACGATGTCCACGTCACGCGCACCGCGCACGGAGCGGAGGAGATGCAGGTAGTAGATCGCCTCGAGCAGGTTGGTCTTGCCCTGTCCGTTCTCCCCGATGACGACGGCGCCCGCGTCCGGGATCTCGAGATCGAGGCGTGCGAGATTGCGGAAGTCGCGCAGGGCGAGCGTGGTGAGTACCACGCGTGCCGCGTCGCGCACGGCGCTCACGTCGCGATGCCTCACTGTCCGGTGAACTTCGCCGGACGCTTCTCGAGAAAGGCACGCATTCCCTCGGCCTTGTCGGCCGACGCCGAGAGCAGGCCGAAGTACGACGCCTCCAGCGCGATCGCATCATCGAGCGGCAGATCGAGACCGCGGTCCACCGCCTCGATGCAGTGCGCCACGGCGAGTGGTCCCATGGCGAGGATCGTCGTGAGCGTCGCCCGCGCCGATGGAATCAGCTCGGCCGCGGCGACGACCCGATTCACGAGACCGATGCGATAGGCTTCCGCCGCGTCGATCATCTCGCCCGTGAGGAGCAGCTGGAGCGCGCGCCCCTTGCCGACGAGGCGCGGCAGGCGCTGCGTCGCGCCGTAGCCCGGTGTGATGCCGAGCTTCACCTCGGGCTGGCCGAACTTGGCTGCGTCCGACGCGATGCGCAGATGACAAGCCATGGCCAGCTCGCAGCCGCCGCCGAGCGCAAAGCCGTTGATCGCGGCGAGCGTCGGCTTTGGTGAACGCTCGAAGTTGCGGAAGGTGCGCTGCCCGCGCTCGGCGCGCGCCTTTCCCTCGACGGCCGACTGGTCGGCCAGCTCCGCGATGTCCGCACCGGCGACGAACGCGCGGCCGGCGCCGGTGAGGAGAACGGCGCCGACGTCCTCCCGCGCCGCTGCCTCGTCCATCGCCGCTCCGAGCTCGCGCATCAACGCATCGTTGAGCGCATTGAGCTTGTCGGGCCGATTGACGGTGATCGTGGCGATCCGGTCGGTGACCTGGAAGGTGAGAAGCTCGTAGGTCATATGCGGTTCGGCGGAATGCGGCGCGACGCAACTGGCGATTCGGCGCGATGCGGCATGCCGCGTAAGCTACATTCCGGGACCGCCTTTTGCCTTCCATTGACGACATGGCCGAATGGCTCCTCCGCGAGGGCTCCAAGACGCATTTCCGCTACCGGCGGAGCGACGGCCGACTCGTTCGTGACGCGCGCACGCTGGAGCGGATCCGTCTGCTGGCCATCCCGCCCGCGTGGACGGACGTGCACATCGCCGTCAGCCCGCGCCACGCGGTGCAGGCCTGGGGCTGCGACGCCAAATCGCGGAAGCAGTATCGCTACCACGCGCGCGCCGTCGAGCGGGGCCAGCTCCGCAAGTACTACCGCGTCCGCGAGCTCGCCAAGGAGCTCCCGGAGCTGCGCCGGCGCATCCGTCGCGACGCGGCGTCGCACGAGCCGAGCCGGCACGCTGTGGCAGCGGCCGTCGTGCAGCTCGTCAGCGAGAGCTTCTTTCGCATCGGCAGCGAGCGGTACCTGGAGGAGAACCGCACCTTCGGGATCGCCACGCTACTCAAGCGCCACGTCGAGATCGCCGATGGCCGCGCGACGTTCACCTACGTCGGCAAGCGCTCGATCCGCCAGCGACAGATCGTCGCCAACCGGTCGCTCGCGCGGCTCGTCGCGCGGCACCTTGAGTCGCCGGGCGCGCGGCTGTTTCGGTATCGCGACGGCCGGCAGTGGCGCGATCTCACGGCGCGCGACGTGAACGCGTACCTGCGGGATCGGCTGGGCGTCCCCTTCAGCGCGAAGGACTTCCGCACCTGGGGCGGCACGCTGCGCGCCGCGACCGTGCTCGCGGAGCTCGGGCCGGCACGGTCGGAGACGGAGGCGAAGCGGAACGTCGCGACGGCGATGCGCCTCGTTGCCGCCGAGCTGGGAAACACGCCGGCGATCTGTCGCTCGTCGTACGTGCATCCGCTCGTGGTCGCACGCTACGTGGACGACGGCGAGACGATCCGGCTGCCGTCGCGCTATCACGCGACCGCGGGCAGGTACGCGCATTCGCCCGAGGAGCGCGCGCTCATCCGCTTCCTCGACGCGCACTTTCCGGAACGCCGGCGCCGAGCTCGCACCGATGAGTGAGTTGGAAACGACGCCCGACGCGATCCCCGTGAGTGAGTCGATGACGACGCGTCGGACGATCCCGAACCGCGTCGCCCTCGCACTCGTCGCCCTCGCGGCCAGCATCCCCTTCCTGCCGACGCTGCGCGCAGGCTTCATCTACGACGATACGACGATCGTCCGCGACAACGCACTGCTCCGCGGCTGGTCCTCGCTCGGGCGCGTCTGGAGTGCGCCGTACTGGCCCGCCTTCGGCAACGACGTCGGGCTGTATCGCCCTCTCCACGTCGCGCTGCTCGCCGCGCTGTGGAACCTCGGCAGCGGATCGCCGCGGCTCTTTCATCTGTACGCGATCGCGCTGCATCTGATCGTCGCCGTGGTGCTCTGGCGTCTGCTCGGCGTCGCCGTCGGGCGGGTCGCCGCGATCGCGGGCGCGCTCTGGTTCGCGACGCATGCGTTGCACGTCGAGACCGTGGCGAGTGTGGCGAACAGCTCCGAGCTGCTGGTCGCGCTGTTCACGATGGCGCTCGCGGCGGTGATCGTGCGCGCCGAACGCGTCGAAGGAACGGCGCGCGAATGGGGGATGGCGCTCCTCGCCGGTGCGCTCACCGTGGCCGCCGTGTTGTCGAAGGAATCGGGGCTGTTCGCGCTGCCCGTCGCGGCGGTGACGGCGTGGGGATGGCGCCGAGCGACGGATGCACCCTCTGCGCGCACGATGGTGCAGCGGCAGATGCGGCTCTGGGTGGTGTGCGGTGCAGCGCTCGCCGTCGCGCTGATCGAGCGTGCGGTCGTACTCGGCGTGTCGGTCGCGCCGCAGGCGATCGTCGCGCCAGGGCTGGACGTCATGACGCCGAGCGTGCGCATCGTCGCCATGCTCTCCCTCTGGCCGAAGATCGCCGGGATGCTCCTGTGGCCGACGTCGTCGCTCTCGCCCTACTACGGCCCGACGATCCTGCCGGACCATCGTGTGGTGCGCGCGGTCCTCGCGGCGTTGGCGGTGTTGACGCTCGTGGTGCTCGCCGTCGTGGCCGCGCGGCGCGGCGACAGACGGCCGCTCGTCGCGATGACGTGGATCGCGTTGACGTACCTGCCGGCCTCCAACCTCATCACCTCCGTCGGGCTGTTCCTCGCCGACCGCACGCTGCTCGGCCCGACCATCGGCGTGGCGCTCGCGCTCGGGTGGGCGATCGATCGTGCCGCGCCGCGTACGCGGCCCGTGCTCCTCGCCGCGTGCGCCGTCGTGATCGCGCATGGTGCGTGGGTCGGGATCCGGTATTCGGCGGTGTGGTCGAGCCATCGCACGCTGTGGGAGCGCCTCGTCGAGACGTCGCCGACGGAGTACCGCGGCTACCAGCTGCTCGGTATCGACGCGCGCGAGCACGGCGATACGGCGCGGGCGCTGCCACTGCTCGCGCGAGCGTTCGCGATGGAGCCCCGCGACCGCCGCGTGCGATTCGAGTACGGGCAGGTGCTCTACTCCACCGCGCGCTACGCCGATGCCGTCGCGGTGCTGGCGCCGTTGCTTCGCGATGGTGACGTCCGGCGCGAGCCGGCGTTCGTTGCGATGTACCTCGAGGCGGTCGGTCGCGCCCGCGGCGCGGAGGGCGTCGTCGCCGCGGGGACGCCGCTGCTCCGAAGCGAGTCCGCCGCGGTGGCGGCGCTGTACGTCGGCGTGGCCGACGAGCAGCTCGGGCGGCTCGCCGCAGCGGATTCCGTGTATGCCGTCGGCCTTCGCTCGCAGCCGGCCGATTCGGTGCTGCAGGCGCGACGTGCCGCGCTGGAGAGACGCACCGCGCTACGGTAGGTTGCGCGCATGAGCGTCGTGGAAGCGGTGCGCTGGTCTGCGGACGGCAGCGCGGTGGACATCATCGATCAGCGGCTCCTGCCCGGCCGGCTGGAGCGTCGCGAGCTGCGCACGGTGGACGAGGTGTGCGACGCGATCGCGACGCTCGCCGTGCGCGGCGCCCCCGCGATCGGCGTCGCGGGAGCGATGGGGCTCGTCGTCACGCTCGCGCCATACGCCGGCGCGGGACGCGACGAGTTCCTCGAGCGTGCGCGCACGCTCGGCGATCGCATCGCGCGCGTACGCCCGACGGCGGTGAACCTGGCGTGGGCCGTCGGCCGTGTGATGCGCGCGGCGGAGCGAACGTCGGGTGACGGTGCCGCCATCCATGCTGGGATGCGCGACGAAGCGACGCGCATCTTCGACGAGGACCGCGCGATGTGTCGTCGCATCGGCGAGTACGGTGCGACTCTGCTGGCCGAGGGCTCTCGCGTGCTGACGCACTGCAACGCGGGTGCGCTGGCCACGTCGGGCATCGGGACGGCGCTCGCCCCGGTGTACGTCGCCGCCGAGCGCGGGCGTCGTGTCGCCGTCTTCGCGGACGAGACGCGACCGCTGCTCCAGGGGAGCCGCCTCACCGCCTGGGAGCTCTCGCAGGCCGGCATCGACGTGACCGTGCTGGCCGACAGCATGGCTGCCTCCCTCATGCGCGAAGGCCACGTCGACCTCGTGATCGTCGGTGCCGATCGCATCGCCGCGAACGGCGACGTCGCGAACAAGGTCGGCACCTATCCGCTGGCCCTCGCGGCGCGGCATCACGGGATTCCGTTCTACGTCGCCGCCCCCTGGAGCACGGTGGATCCCGATACGCCCAGCGGCGACGCGATCAACATCGAACACCGCGCCGCCAACGAGCTGGCGCGCGGCTTCGCCTCCGCCGTCGCCCCCGAGCACGTGGCGGTCTACAACCCGGCTTTCGACGTGACCCCCGCCGAGCTCGTGACCGCGTTCATCACGGACCGGGGGATCATCCGGCCGCCATACCACTTCGAGCACGAGCGGCACGCCGAGTCGGTGCAGGGGTAGTGATCCGGATGCCGACCCCCTCACCTCGCTCGCGGCGAGCGCTCGCCATCGCGCTCGACGAGCACTGTGAACGCCTGGCCGCCTGCCGCCGCTGCGGCCAGGGACCCGAGGTCCTGCCCATCGTGTCGCTGGCTCGCGCGCCGCGGGCGATGCTGATCGGCCAGGCGCCGGGTCAGGTCGAGACGTCGGGGGGAAAGCCATTCGCCGGCCGCGCGGGGCGCACCCTCTTCCGGTGGCTCGAGCGCGCCGGCCTCGATGAATCGGCAGCTCGGGACCAGCTCTACATCGCGGCCATCACGCGCTGCTATCCGGGTCCGCATCCCGCCGGCCGCGGCGACCGGGTGCCGTCACTCGCCGAGCGCTCGCAGTGCGCCGACTGGCTGGAGGACGAGCTGCGCATCATCCGGCCCTCGCTCATCGTCCCCGTCGGGCGGCTGGCGATCGACCGCTTCCTCGGCGCGAAGCCGCTGGACGAGGTCATCGGCCGCGAGCACGAGGTCGAGCACGCAGGCGGCCGGGCTATCGCGATCCCGCTTCCCCATCCGAGCGGCGCCAGCAGTTGGGTGCACCAGCCCGGGAACCGGACGCTGCTGGATAACGCGCTGGACTTATTGGGTGTACGGCTCCATGCGAACGCGACCGCCCAGCGGAGCGTCGCCTGATGCGAGGGCTGATGCTCGTCTTCACCCTCGGGACGCACGGGCCGCAGAAGCACTCGGCCGATCCCTGGTTCGGCCCGGACAAGCTCCAGCACTTCTTCGCCTCCGCCTTCGTGCAGAGTCTGGGGTACGGAACGCTGCGGGCGATCGGCGCTGAGCATCGGACGGCGCTGGCGGGAGCGACCGCCGGAACCGTCGTCGTCGGGGTGGGGAAGGAGCTTGTCGACCGAAAGACGCACGGGGACGCCAGCGTGCGCGACCTGGTCTGGGACGCCGCCGGCGCCGCCTCGGCCACGGTGCTGCTCGTTCGTACCGCCCGTTGAGGGCAGGTCAGGGAAGCGCCGACCGGACCGGTAAGATCTCCTCCACTATATTGTTGTGGTTCATCCTCTCCTCTTCCGAGCGCGGTAGATGACTTCGGCTCGCACAAAGTTCCTGATCGGCGGCGCCCTCGTACTGGGGACGGCCGGCTACTTGATGGCAACCTCCATCAAGGAGACCGGCACGTACTACCTCACGCCGACCGAGCTCGCCACGAAGCTCGACGCGGATCCCGGCTTCCGGAACACCGGCGTGAAGATCGGTGCGCGCGTCGTTCCAGGCTCCATCCAGCGAGAGCCTGGCGGCAAGGAGTACGCATTCCGTGTCACCGACGGCGCGCGTGTCGTGCCGGTGGTGTATCGCGGCATCGCGCCCGACACCTTCACCGACGGCGTGGACGTCGTGGTCGAGGGTCGCATGGCGACGGACGGCACCTTCCACGCGACGACGCTGCTCGCCAAGTGCGCGTCGCGCTACGAGAACGCGCCCGACGCGGAGAAATACAAGCAGACCCCAGGCTACAAGGCGGGAGCGGGAGCGAAGGCGTGATCCTCGTTGGTGAGTTGGCCCTCTGGGTCGCGCTGCTCATGGCGGCGTGGGCCGCGACGACGTCGTTTGCCGGTGGAGCACTCGGCCGCGAAGACCTCATCGCCAGCGGCCGGCGTGGACTCTACGCGACGACCGCGATGGTGGTGCTCGCGTCGATCGGGTTGTGGACCGCCCTGTTGACGCACGACTTCTCGCTCAAGTACGTCGCGTCGAACACGAGCGCGAACATGCCGAAGGTCTACGTGTTCGCCGCGTTCTGGGGCGGACAGGCGGGCTCGATGCTGTTCTGGGCGCTGATCCTCGCCTTGTACTCGGCGATCGCGATCCGCTTCGTGCCGCAGAAGTCGCGCGATCTGGTGCCGTGGGCGTGCGGCACGCTCGCGGTGATCCTCGTCTTCTTCATCGCCACCGTCTGCTTCAAGGCGAACCCGTACGATCGCCTGAGCTTCGTGCCGGCAGACGGGCGCGGAATGAATCCGCAGCTGCAGAATCCCGGGATGGCGATCCACCCGCCGAATCTCTACCTCGGCTACGTCGCGACGTCGATTCCCTTTGCCTTCGCCATCGCGGCGCTTGTCACGCGTCGTCTCGACGCCGAGTGGCTCGGGATCGTGCGGCGCTGGTCGCTGCTCTCCTGGTTCTTCCTCACCGTCGGCATCACGCTCGGCATGTGGTGGGCGTACGTCGAGCTCGGGTGGAGCGGCTACTGGGCGTGGGATCCGGTGGAGAACGCGTCGCTGCTACCCTGGCTCACGGGCACCGCGTTCCTGCACTCGATCATGATCCAGGAGAAGCGCGGGATGCTGCGGAAGTGGAACGTCGTGCTCGTCGTGACGACCTTCCTGCTCGCCATCTTCGGCACCTTCATCACGCGCAGCGGGATCATCGAGAGCGTCCACTCGTTCGCGCAGTCCCCGGTGGGAAGCTGGTTCGCCACCTTCTTCCTCACGGCGACGGGCGTGACGATCTACTTCGTCGCGACGCGCCTGAAGGATCTGGAAGCGAAGGCCGAGCTCGAGAGCATGGTGAGCCGTGAGGCGGCGTTCCTCTACAACAACCTCGTCCTCGTCGGCATCGCCTTCAGCGTGCTGTGGGGAACGCTCTTCCCGATCCTCAGCGAGTGGGTGCGCGGCTCGAAGATCACGGTGGGCCCGCCCTTCTTCAACACGGTCAATGTGCCGCTCGGGCTGCTGCTGCTCGGGCTCACCGGAGTCGGGCCGCTGATCGCGTGGCGCAAAGCCTCGACGTCGAACCTGAAGCGTCAGTTCGCCGTTCCCGCTGCGGTGGGGCTCATCGTCGGTGTGGCGCTCTTCACGCTCGGCATGCGCGACGGGCACGCGCTCATTGCGTACACGCTCGCGGGATTTGTCGCGGCGACGATCCTCCAGGAGTTCCAGAAGGGGATTTCGGCGCGGCGCAACATTCACGGCGAGTCGATCCCGCTGGCGGTCGTTCGGCTCGTCGGACGCAATCGTCGCCGCTACGGCGGCTACATCGTGCACGCCGGTATCGTCGTGCTCTTCGCCGCCTTCGCCGGACTCGCCTTCAAGAAGGACCACGATGTCCAGATGAAGGCCGGCGAGTCGAAGGAGCTCGTCGATCCGCTTGGCCACCACTGGCGCTTCGTGAGCCAGGGCGTGTCGACGTCGGAGACGCTCAACCGCTTCGTCACTGCGGTGGGACTCGAGGTCTGGCGCGACGGCGTGCCTCAGGGGATCCTGACGAGCGAGAAGCGTCAGTACTTCGACAGCAACAAGCAGCCGCAGTTCGAGCCCTCTACTGAGGTTGGGATCCGTACATCAGCAAAGGGGGACTTGTACGTCGTGCTCGCCGGCGTGCGCGACGAGACCGCGGAGCTGCGCATCAGCTTCAACCCGCTCGTCGTCTGGGTCTGGATCGGCGGGATGATCATGGCGGTCGGTGGCCTCATCGTGATGTGGCCGCAGGCGGAGCGTCGTCGCGCGCCGAGTGGCTACGTGGCGACGCTGGAACCGAAGCGTGAGCTGGCGGCGACGACCTGATGCAGCGCCGCGAATTCTTCACCCGCTCGTTCGCGCTCGGCGGCGCGGCGCTCCTGGGCGCTGGCGCGCTCGGCGCGCAGCAGGGGACGCCGGCCGACACCACCGGCAATCTGTT
>DASVNI010000387.1:0-6448 GCA_036383935.1 Gemmatimonadaceae bacterium
GATACGGGGAAGCCGAAGTGACCGCTGCCGTTTGTTCGCGGGTACGCTCAGGGCACGCGGTCGAAGACGAGCTGAGACAGATCCACCGTGGCCGGGATGAGCAGCTGCCGGACGGTCATCGCGTCGGTCTCGCGGCGCACGATGGTCAGTGTGGAACCATCCAATCGACCGAAGTAGTGCGAGCTGGGGGCCACGCCGGGCCCCGTGAAGTCGAACCGCCAGCCGTCAGCGGTACGGGACGCCCTTCCCGACTCGAGCGTGGACGTGGTGATACCGGCGGCGCTGCCATCGCACACGAGGTTGTGCGACTCGCCCCTCGTCGCGCTGCCGGACGAGGTGACGTCGATGCTCATCTCCGCCAGATAATCCGTGCACGAGCTAGTGGTCGTACCCGACGTATCGACGCTGACGATTTTCCGCTGCGCGATCGGCAACGGCGTCCCATCGACCGTTTGCAGAACGAAGCCGCCTTGCAGCGTCGCTCCGGCCTCGATACCCGTCCCTGAATCCGCGCACGCCGCGACGACGGCGAGGGCAACGACAAGACACGCGGCAATTCGGCGCTGCATCATGCGAACCCTAGTGTTGAAGAGGGTAGTCTGTCGGCAGCGCCGCCGAACGCCCGTGAGGACGAGTCCGTCCACGTTCATGTATTGCAACAGGGCGCGCAAGCCTTGGACGGAGCGTCGCGCGGGCGTAGCCTTCGCAGCGCTCGCCCCTTGCCGCTCCGATTCGAGCCCACGCTGCATCGACTCCGTGCTTCCACGCCTTTGGGATACGCGTTCATCATCGCAGCGGCCCTGCTCTGGGCGACGATCGGTCCCGCAGCGCGCTTCGCGCTCCGCGCGGGGATCACGCCGCTCGAGATCAGCTTCTGGCGTGCCGCCATCGGCGGGTTGCTCTTCGCGCTGCACGCCGCAGCGCGCGGCCGCCTTCGCCTCGCAAAGTCGGACCTGCCCGCGGTAGGCGGGTTCGCCCTGCTTGGCGTGACGATCTTCTACTGGGCGTACTTCCGGGCCGTGGAGCTCGGCGGCGCCGCGCTCGCCGCCATCCTCCTCTACACAGCGCCCGCCTGGGTCGCACTGGCCGCCACGCTCTGGCTCGGCGAGCGGCTGACGGCGCGCAAAGCCAGCGCCGTCGCCCTGACCCTCGCGGGGATCGCGCTGGTCGCCTTCGGGAGTGGATCGGGGGTGAGCACCGGCACCGCGACGACGCGCGTGTACGCCATCACCTGGGGTTTGATCGCCGGATTGGCCTACGCGGCCTACTACCTCTTCGGCAAGCGATACTTCGCGCGCTACGACGCGTCCACGCTCTTCGCCTACGCGCTGCCGGTTGGCGCGGTACTGCTGCTCCCCGGCGTGACGTTCGGTCCGAAATCCGCGCAGGACTGGCTCGTGCTGTGCTTCCTCGCCGTCGTGCCGACGTATGCCGCGTACTCACTCTACAGCTTCGGCCTCGCACGCGTGGAAGCGACGCGCGCCGCCACGGTGGCGACGATCGAGCCAGTGGCGGCGGCGGCGCTCGCGTATCTGGTCTGGGGCGAAGCACTGCGCCCGCTCGGCTACGTCGGCGCAGCGCTCGTGCTCGCGGGAGTGCTGGTGGTCGCGACGGAACGCCTGACGCGCGTAGTCGTGGAGCCACCGCACGAGGGACCCGCGCCGGTGCCCTGACTTTTGAAACCGCGTCAGGCTTCGATCTTCTGGGGCCGAAACAGCGAGTGTCCCACGATCAGCCCGAACAGGATTGAGCCGACGCTGAACGCGAACACCATCGCGCCGCCCTTCATCCCGGAATTGCGGTCACCGAGCGCTATCAGGCCGAGAATGCACCCCAGGTATCCCGCCACCGCGACGATCCCCGCAAGGTACGGCCCGACAACCGGTACGCGGCGGGCGGGGCGCCCGATGAACGAGTAGACGAGCCCACCCGCGGCCCCGCCCAATGCGGCGAGTGTCATTGCGCCGAACGCCCACAGCAGAAGCTTCGGCTGACGAAAGGCGCCGAAAACGAGAAAGACGACGCGCAAGGAAGTCATTGCCGCCAGCAGGGCCGCGCCATACAAGGCGGGGCGCATCCACTCCGGTCGGGCTTCGACCCACGACATTGCACCGAGCAGGATGCCCATCCCGCCAGGCACTGGAAGGTGGGGCAAGTCCGGGAAGCGCTCGCGGACGAACCGTTCGCGCGCCTCGCAGATGTCGCACGACTTCGCGTGAGCCTCGCGCCGCTGGAGGTACGACAGGTTCGTCTCCGACTCGGCACCAGACGGTGCCTCGCGGTCCCATTGCTCGACCCACGGGCAGGGCGGAAGGCCGCTCTCCGCCAGCGCGTGTTCGCGCCTGGCACATGCGAGCTGGAAGGCCACCAGCTTCGCCTGGTACTTCGGTAGTCTGGTGCGGCCGGCCTCGCATGCAGCGTAGCGTTCCAGCGTGAGATCGAGCTGCGTCGCGAACTCTTCGGCAGTCAATCCGAGTTCAGCGCGGGCGGCAGAAAGTTCGGCCGCACCTATCGAAGCAGGAGCCATCATCACAGGGCTGGAGACTGGGAGTACTTCAAGGCCAACTCTACCATAATCCTTGTATGTAATTGGCGGCTGTCCGGCAAGCGCGAGAGCTTTCGTAGCTCTCGAGAGCCGCCCATGACGACACGATCGGATCCGACCTTCACCTCCGCCGTCGGCGACCGCGCCACGCGTGCGCCCTGGTTGTCATTGATCGTCATCGTGCTCGCCCAACTGCAGATGGCGATCAACATCAGCGCGTTGCCCGTCTCACTCGGGCCAATCTCCCGAGACCTGCACGCTCCGGCGACGGCCGCGGCGACGACGCTCCTTCTCTACTCGCTCTTCGTTGCCGCGTTCGTCATGCTGGGCGCGAAGGTCGGCAAGCTCCTGGGCGTTCCGACGTTGGTTGTGCTGATCGCGGCGAACTACAACGGCCGGCAGCAGGAGGCAGCGCTCGGCGAGGGCACGATGCTCACGCTGCTGTTCAACGTGCTGGTGTCCGCGTCTCCCAAGCGCCTGGCCGGCGACGTGGGCGCATTGCGCGGCGTGGTGAACAACGTCTCGAACGCACTGGGCGCGGCGTTCACCAGCGTGGTGGCTCTCTGGCTACTCGGTGTGTTTCTCACCTCGTCATTCAACCGTTCCGAGCTGCCGCCTGAGCTCCACGCCGAGGTCCTGTTCGACGACGTCGACTTCGTGAGCAACGACGCGCTGAGTAATGCGCTCGGCGCGACCTCGGCGACGCATGAGCAGGTGGAGGAGGCGGTGGCGATCAACGAGGCGGCCCGGCTCCGTGCGTTGCAGGCGTCCTTCCTGATCGTGGGCGCGATCTCGTTGCTTTCGATCTTTCCTGCGTCGCGGCTGCCGAGGTACGTGCCGGGCGAACTTTCCGTGGAAGAGATTCTGGACGAATCGAGGCGTGGAGAGACGGCCGCAGTCTCACCGCCATGAGCGTGTTGGCGGATACCTCGAGGACATTCTGGTAACGCGAGCGTGTCGTTGCCGCTCAGCGCACGCGGCGAATGCGGACCGTCGAGGAGCCCTTCCGTTCGGCGCCGGGGCACGCGTCGCTCGCATCGGCGTCCGTCTCGTCGATCGTCCAGCCCCTCGGAACCCGCTCGTCGGCGCAGACGTCGAGGACGTCGTCGAGCGGGCGGTTGGCGTAGTACACGAGCACGGCGACTGTGGCACCCGAGTCCCTCGGCGCGAGTCCCGGGCAGTCGCCGTCGGCGCCCTTCACATACGCGATGGCGATCCACCCCGCCGCGCGCGATCCCTTGCGACAGCTGCGCCGCGACTCTCGGTCGATTCGCCCGTCATCCCCCACCGCCGCTCCGCCGGGAAGCCGGCGGCCCCGGCCAGCCGAGGCTCCAGGCTGAAGCACGCCGCCCTGGCCACCCGAGCTAGTGGAGCTCGCACGGGGACGGAAGCTCGAGCAGGCGCACAGCACGCCCACAGAAAGCATCGTGACGGCGGTGAGCAGGCCAGCACGCGTCATATGAGCTCCTGGTAGCAATCTCGCGGTTGCGAATAGAGGACCAGACACGGACGCGCGAGATTGTGTGCAATTGCCGCTACACCGCAAGAGCGCGCGAAACGCTCGCCAGCTACTGGTGGCAGCGCGAGCCGGCATTGTCGTACGTCACGCTGAACGGCCGGCTCAGGTCCACGCCCACCTGCTGTTGCGGCGCCGTATCGCCCCCCACACTGCGCGTCACCTTGAACCGGAACGTCTTCACGTGGTCGCAGCCGAGGGGGATGTTTGGATCGAGTGAGAGCCGCCCGCTCCGCGGACCCGGGACCGCGCGATACTGCGCGTTCGCCGAGTTCCAGCTGAACGACTGCCCGTTGACCTGCCGCCAGCCGGAGGGATCCAGCACCTCGAGGGCGATCGCGCTCACCCAGCCCGTCGCCGCGGCCGTGCGGTAATCCACCCAGAGCGTGTTGCTCTGATTGGCGAACCCCGTGACGTCGATCCCCGTATTCGTCCCCGCATCGAGCGGGAGCGGTGTCGCCGCGGTGCGGGGCTGCGCCGCCGCGTCGCCCGCGAACTCGGCGCCGTCGGCCGCGCGGTAGACGGTGCTCAGCACGTAACCCACCGTGGTGCCCGGTCCCCGCACGTCGATGAAGCTGCGCCGCTCGAGGCGCGGCGTACGCGCGGGGTAGTGATCGTCGAGCGGCGTCGCTACGCCGTTCTCGAGGCGCGCGAGCGTATAGCCCGCGACGCCCGGCACGGTGTCCCATTGGAGCTGCACGTAGCCGGGTCCCGACGACGCGCGGAAGTTCGCCGGCTGCGCCGCGGGCGTCACATTCGGCGCCGCGACGACGCGGGTGCCGACCGGCATCGCGCCGGTGCGCACGCCGGTGCCGGCCGTGACGGTCGTGGATGCGCGGCTCGGGTTCGTGGTCGACGCGGTCATGACGGACCTCGTGGTTGCGACCCCGCCATTCGCGATCGGGATCGCCCCCACAGCCGACGCGACGACCTGCGAGCCGCGCATCGGACCCACGGTCGTCCCCATCTCCACCACCTCGACGTTCACGGTGGCGGTGATGCCCTGCACCGTCGCCGTGACGGTCGCCGTTCCCGGATCGTGGCTGGTGAGCTGCGTCGTCGTGTCGGTGGTCTGGAACAGCTCCACCACCTTGTCGTCCGACGACGTCCAGGTGACGGGGAAGTGCTCGACCGGGATCTCGGTGCCGTCAGCGGCGATTGCGCGCGGCCGCAGCAGCACGCCGTGCCCGTTCTCGCGCAGCTTCACGCCGCTCGCCGACGCTTCGGCCTCGGGGCCCGCACGGCCGACGTCGGCGATCAGCTCGAGCCGCGCCACGCGAAACTTCTGTGCGAGCTCGCTCGCCGCGATCGCGAGCCGCGCCTTGCCGACGACGACCGGCAGCGTGGCCGACTTGCCGGCGACGGTCACCGTGATCGCCGCGCGACCGTCCTCCTGCGCGACGAGCCCCACCGCCGCACCCACCGGATTGTCAGAGGGATTGCCGTAGGTCGTCACCACATTCGCGTCGCTCGTCGACCAGCGCGGCGCGAACCGGCCCACGCTCATCGGCTTGCCGGCGGTGTCGATGCCGACGACGGTGGCACGGGCCATCAACCCCTGCCGCGGGAAGGTGAGCACGCCGCTCTCGGCGACGCGTGCCCACTCGTCCGTGAACCGGATGTGCACCTCGCGGAGCGCGCCCGCCCCGGCGGAGCGCGGCTGCTGTGCGAGTGCGGGTGACGCGACGGCGAGCAGCAGGAGGAGTCGGCGCATGGGACTCAGTTCCCGCTGACGGCCTTCATCTCCGCCTCGATCGCCTTCGTCTTCGCGGTGATCTCGGCCTGGTGCTCGCGGTAGAACTTGACGTTGTCCGGATTCGCCTTCATCTCGCGGATCAGCGAATCCTGGTTGTCCTTCGGGCGCATCTTCAGCACGCCGTCCGCCATCCCCGACTGCATCATCGACATCGTGATGAGCACGTACTCACGCGACGAGAGGCCCGCCTCGCGGATCGCGTCGCGCATGATCGGCTCGCTGTCGAACTTGCGCGCCATGGCGTCGAGGCTCTCGTCCGCGTCGCTCGCCGACTCGCCGCGCGCCTGCATCGCCTCGCGCTCGGCCGGCGTCATCGCCTTCGCCTTCGCGGCGATGATGCGCTGCGCGGCGAGCATCTTGTCGATCTTGTCCATCGAGAGCTTGTAGCTCTGGACGTCGGCCAGCTCCGCGTTGTCCTTCGCGCTGGCGGCGGGTGTGGAGGCGGGGGCCGCGGCGTTAGGCGCGGCGGACTCGCTCGTCGCGGCGCCTTCCTTCTTGCCGCAGGCGGCGAGGGCGGTGACGAGGACGAGCGCGGGGACGAGACGGCGGGCGGTCTGCGGCATCAGGTTGTCGACTCCGGAAACAGGTGAACAAACCAACAGTGAATGCGACACGGGCGGCGCGCCGCGAC